>NZ_JBXWPA010000002.1:0-521302 GCF_059611165.1 Ruegeria sp. CDSB013
GTTCCGGCGTAGCTCAGCGGTAGAGCAGTTGACTGTTAATCAATTGGTCGTAGGTTCGATCCCTACCGCCGGAGCCATTTCCAAAAATATCAGGCGCTTAGCCCGTTAAGGCATCCTCAAAATCTGCGCGCAGGTTGCGCTTTAGGACCTTGCCGGTCGCGTTCAATGGAAGCGCGTCCACAAAGACAACCTTATCGGGAATCTGCCATTTGGCAATCTTGCCGTCAAAGAAGGCCAGCAACTCTTCTTCGCTGGGGTTGGAACCTTCGGCTTTGACGGCCACCAACAAGGGGCGTTCGTCCCATTTGGGATGAGGCACACCAACAACGGCTGCCGTGGCGAGCTGTGGGTGGGCGACGGCGATGTTTTCCAACTCGACCGAGCTGATCCATTCACCCCCGGATTTGATGATGTCCTTGGACCGGTCCCGGATTGTCATGTATCCGTCCGGGTCCAACGTTGCGACATCTCCGGTCGCGAACCATCCGTCCTGCAGCAGGTCTTCATCCTGCATCTGGAAATAGCTGTCCAACACCCAATGCCCGCGCACCAGCAGATCGCCCTGCGTGACGCCATCTTGAGGCAGATCCTTGCCGTCATCATCGACGATCTTCAACTCGACGCCATAAGGCGGTCTGCCCTGGCTTTCGCGCAGCTTGTGTTGTTCTTCAAGCGGCAGGTCAAAATGCTTGGCCAACGGATTGTTCGTTGTACCCAACGGGCTCATCTCGCTCATACCCCACGCGTGAACCGTATCAACGCCATAAGTTTCGCGGAAGGTCTCAATCATCGAGGGCGGACACGCAGCACCACCAATCACGGTGCGGTTCAAGCTGGCCAGTTTGCTTCCTGATTTTTCGGCATGTGCCAGCAAGCCCTGCCAGATCGTCGGAACGCCCATTGCAAGCGTCACGCCATATTTATCGACCAAATTCACCAAGGCTTCGCCATGCAGGCCCGGCCCCGGCAGCACCATGCGCGAGCCGGACATGGCGCAGGCATAGGGCGACCCCCAGGCGTTGACGTGGAACATCGGAACCACTGGCATCACGACATCCATAGCTGAAAAGCCGATGACATCTCGCGTGTTCGATCCGAAACTGTGCAGAACTGTGGAACGATGGGAATACAGAACGCCTTTGGGATTGCCCGTCGTACCCGAGGTGTAGCAAAGGCTGGACGCCGTGTTTTCATCAAAACTGGGCCATTGGAAACCGTCATCGCCTGTTTCGATCAGCTCATCATAGAGCACCACGCCCGGGATTTGAACAATGGCATCCTCATTTCGTGGCCCCATCAAAACGAAATGGCTGACCTCGGACAGGTGTTCGTGCAGGGCGGCGACCAGAGGGATGAATGTTTTATCAAAGAACAGAACCCGGTCTTTTGCGTGGTTGATGATGTAAGTCAGTTGCTCAGGGAATAACCGGGGGTTCACCGTGTGGCACACGAAACCCGCGCCGGACGTGGCATAGTAGATCTCCAGATGTCGCCGGTTGTTCCAGGCCAACGTGCCAATGCGATCCTGCGGCTCCAACCCCAGCTTGGTCAGCGCTGATCCCAGCTTTCGAGCGTTTTGCGCCACCTGCCCCCATGTGGTTTCGGTGACCGACCCATCGGTTTCGACCGAGTAGATCTCGGTCTGGCCGTGATAGCGTTCGGCGTGATCAATCAGCGACGAAATCAGCAAAGGCTGCGTCATCATCTGTCCCAGCATGGACATCCTCCCATTGTCAGCACCACGCAGTTGAGCAGCGCTGTCTGCTTGCCCGAAGCCTCTTATCCGCGTGCGCAAAGCAGAGAGTTCAGGGCGTTCCCTAAGAACTGACCCTGCCAATCATTTAATTGTCTGACAATAAAAGAATGCAGTCTGCCTTAACGGCAGCCTGCAAAATACCGCGTTACTGATCGCGGTGGCGCATTGTATAGGCAACCAGAGCAGCGGTTGAGCCGTCCTTGCCGGATGCGCTTTCATCACCATCAACGATCGGGCCGAGAGATGTCGCAAGTTCCTTGCCCAACTCAACGCCCCACTGGTCGAACGAGTTGATGCCCAACAGAACGCCTTCGACAAACACACGATGTTCGTACAGCGCGATGATCTGGCCCAGAACAAACGGAGTGAGCTTTGGGTACATCAACGTTGTGGATGGACGGTTGCCCGGAAAAACGCGGTGACGGGCTTGCCGTTCCAGCTCGTCCCCTTCCAGCCCCTTCTCCGCCATCCGTTGCCGTGCTTCAGCCAGCGACCGGCCGCGCATCAGCGCTTCGGACTGTGCAAGGCAATTGGCCAGCAACAGGCGGTGATGGTGGGTCAGTTCAGGTTCGTGCCCTTCGGCCGCGACCATGAATTCACATGGGATCACGTCGGTGCCCTGATGGATCAACTGATAGAACGCATGTTGCCCGTTGGTTCCCGGCTCTCCCCAAACCACGGGACCCGAAGGAACGGTCAGAGTGTTGCCGTCCATGGCAACAGACTTGCCGTTCGATTCCATCTCAAGCTGTTGAAAATACGCTGGAAGACGCAGCAGTCTTTGATCGTATGGCAGCACGGTCCGGCTGGCATGACCCAGAACCTGACGATGCCAAATGCCGACCAAAGCCAGCATGACCGGCATGTTTTCGATCCAGTCGGCGGCGCGGAAGTGGACGTCCATCGCCTCTCCGCCACGCAGGAACGCGTCAAAGGCGTTCGACCCTACGGCGATCATTACCGGCAGGCCCACCGGGCCCCAGACCGAGTAGCGCCCGCCGACCCAATCGGCAAAACCGAACACGCGCTCTTTGGGGATGCCAAAGGCTTGGGTCTTGTCCAGCGCGCTGGACACAGCCGCAAACTGTCTGGCCGGGTCGCCGCCGCCATCTTCCATCCAGGCCCGTGCCGTTCGGGCGTTGGTCATCGTTTCGATTGTCGTGAAGGTCTTGGAGGCGACGATTACCAAAGTCCGCGTCGGATCAAGCTGGCGTAGCGTGTCGGCGATATGTGCACCGTCTACATTCGAGACATAGTGGAGTCTTGGTCCGTCATGATACGGGGACAGCGCATGCGTCGCCATCACCGGACCCAAATCCGAACCACCAATGCCGATGTTGACCACATCGGTAAAGCCGCCCCCTGCCCCAGTGACCGCCCCGCCGCGCACCTCTTCCGCGAAGACACGCATCCGTTGCAGTGTGTCCAGAACATCGGGCATGACGTCCAGACCATCGACCTCAACCGGGCCACCATCCAGATTACGCAGCGCTGTGTGCAGAACGGCACGGCCTTCGGTTTCGTTGATCTTTTCACCATCGAACATCGCTGCGCGACGCGAAGCCAGACCAGTCTCATCACACAACGCGATCAAGGCCTTTCGGACGTTATCTGTGATCTGGGTTTTGGAATAATCAAACAGCAGATCTCCGGTGGACGCGGAAAAACGCTGAGCCCGGTTCGGATCGCTTTCAAACAGCCCGAGGATGGCCTCGTCCTGCACTTCGGATGCTAGATTTTTGAGCGGGTCCAATTGCATCTGTGTCACTCCGCCCAATGAACCGTCATGCCGGTTAGCGCGGCAGCGATCGGGGCCTCTTCCGGATGCAGAGACATGGCCTTATCCAACGCATCGCGCTTGGTGGCGCCAAAGATAATCAGGTGTTTGGATAGCGCTCCATCCAACACGGGGCCAGTCAGCGTGATCCGCGCCTCGGGTTGGGTTTCGGGACGGGCGACTGCAAGCGGTGGCGCGTGACTATCCAGCGCGTCTTCAAGCCCCTCCATCCCCGGAAACAGAGAAGCTGTGTGCATATCCTCACCCATTCCAAGAACCAGAACCGAAAGCGGCAAGACTGGTGTAATCAAGGATTCGATTTCCGGCAGGACATCGTCCGGTTCTTTACCTTCAACATACAGGGGCACGTATTGCGCAGCCGAAGCACGGTTTGTCAGCAAGCGCTGCCGGATCAGCCGTTCGTTCGAACGGTCGCTATCACCCGGAACACAGCGTTCGTCCGTGGGCAAAACCCGCACACGGTCCCATTCCAGATCAGCCGCGCACAGGCCATCGAATACCGGCCCGGGGGTCGTGCCGCCCGGCACGGCCAACGAAACCATGTCGTGATGCAGCAAGGCAGCCTCCAACTCTCCGGCCAAGGCGTTTGCGACATCAATTGCCAGCATGTCGCGATCAGCATATTCCTGAATCTTCATGGGTTTATTCCTTGCCAGCGGCGACCATCTCGTTTCATCAGCAGCTCGGCGTCGCCCGGGCCTGTGCTGCCGCTTTCATAAGGTTTTGGTACGTCACCGCGCGCGTGCCAGCCCGCGATGATCGGGTCGGTCCAGGCCCATGCGGCCTCGACCTCATCCCCGCGCATGAACAGGGTCTGGTTGCCCCGGATCACGTCCATGACCAGCCGTTCATATGCATCCGGGGGGTCTTGGTTTCCCGACCCCAGCGCCTCGGCGAAGCTCATGTCTAAGGGCACATCGACCAGACGCATACCGCCCGGCCCAGGTTCCTTGATCGTCACCTTCAGCGTGATACCTTCGTTCGGTTGCAGCCGGATCGACAGGACATTGGCGTGGCGTCCGGCCTCTTCGCCAAAAATCGAATGCGGCGCGTCCTTGAACATCACGTTGATCACCGAAGACCGCGCCACCAGACGCTTGCCCGTGCGCAAGTAGAACGGCGTGCCCGCCCACCGCCAATTGCTAATATGCGCCCGCAACGCCACATAACTTTCGGTGGTCGAGCGCGGATTACCCACGGTTTCGCGGTATCCTTTCCCGCTTTCACCTCCATCGAACTGCCCTCGCACGATATGGTGTGGCTGGACCTGATCCAACGCGCGAATAACCTTGAGTTTTTCATCCCGCACAGCGTCCGGATCAAATTTTGCCGGAGGCTCCATCGCGATCAGACACAAAAGCTGCATCAGGTGATTCTGCATCATGTCGCGCATGGCACCTGCGCGCTCATAGTACTCTTCCCGCCCGTCGATACCTACGGATTCGGCCACCGTGATCTGGATGTGATCGACATACTGGCTATTCCACAGCGGTTCGAACAGCATATTGCCAAAGCGGACGGCCATCAGGTTCTGGACGGTTTCCTTACCCAGATAGTGGTCGATCCTGTATATCTGGCTTTCCCGAAAATGCTCAGCCAGGGTCGCGTTTAACGCCCGTGCGCTTTCCAGATCGTGGCCAAATGGTTTTTCAACGACAATCCGCGTGCTTGGCGTCGCAAGATCATGCGCTTTGATCCGCTCGGCCAATGGCCCGAACAGGCGCGGACCGACCGAGAAGTAGAACGCGCGCACCCGATCTTGGTTCAGCTTGTCAGAAAGCTGATCCCATCCTTCATTCGAGTATCCGTCCAGAGTTACATAGTCGACGCGGTCCAGAAACGCGCGCAATGCGCCCTCGTCCTGGCATTGCGCAGCCGCATGGGTTCGCAGCGATTCGGCGACCAATGCCTGAAACCCCGCGCGGTCGTGGACCGTGCGCGCCGCGCCAATGATTTGGACGCCTTCGGCCCACTGCCCTGAACAAAAGCGCCGAAACAGGGCCGGTAGAATCTTACGTTGTGCCAAGTCGCCGGTCCCGCCAAAAATGACGAGATCGAACGGATCAACAGGTATGACGCGAGAAACCATGGTTTTTCCTTATCTTGCCCCGCCGGGCATGTCCAATGTTAGCGCAATCGGTCAGCGTAAATCCCCCATCATCAAAACTCTGTCAGGTCGCACTTGCCTGACTTAACTAATCCGAGTCGAGCAGCTACATCAGAACTAACTTCAAAGAACCGGATACCGGAATGAAAGACAACGCGCCTCAGACCGCCAATATCGGCAAGTTTCAGAACAAATTGGTGACAGCAGATGGGCAAACCCGCGCTACCGTAGCGCTGAAGAACCCCGAAACGTTGTGGTTCAATACCGGCACCCTTTGCAACATCGAATGCGTCAACTGCTATATCGCCAGCAGTCCAACCAACGACGCGCTGGTCTATATCACCACCGAAGAGGTGCGCGACTACTTGGACCAGATCGAAGAACGCAACTGGCCGGTGCGTGAGATTGGGTTCACCGGGGGTGAGCCCTTTATGAACCCCGAGATGATCGACATGACCCGCGCCGCGCTGGAGCGCGGCTATGAGGTCCTGATTCTGACGAATGCAATGCTGCCGATGATGCGCCGCAAGATGCGCGAAGGGTTGCTGGATCTGAAGCGCAACTATGGAAACAAGCTGACACTTCGAGTTTCCGTGGACCACTATCGCCCCGAACTGCATGACGAAGAACGCGGTAAAGGCAGCTTTGACAAGACCATCACTGGCATGGAGTGGTTGCGCGACAACGGGTTCAATATCGCTATCGCAGGGCGCACGGTCTGGGGTGACAGCGACGCCGACAGCCGCGCCGGGTATGAGGCGTTCTTCAAGCGGCACAGCTTTGACATCGACGCACAGAATCCTGGCCAGACCGTTTTGTTCCCCGAGATGGACGAAACCGTCGAAGTCCCGGAAATCACAACCGCTTGCTGGGGCATTCTGAACAAAACACCCGAGGCTGTAATGTGTTCGAATGCCCGCATGGTGGTCAAACGCAAAGGCGCAGAACGGCCTGCCGTTCTGGCCTGTACCCTACTGCCGTACGAGCCTGAGTTTGAATTGGGCACCACACTGGCCGAGGCCGAGGCCGACGTACACCTCAACCACCCACATTGCGCAAAGTTCTGCGTTCTGGGCGGCGCCAGCTGCTCGGGCTGATCAGTTCAGCTCGGGCGATTTCCAGTATTTTGTGCCTGACGCCCCAGCCGAAACGCGCCAGCCCTTTTTGCTGAGCACAAAAAACGACCGCCCATCTGTGAACCTGAGCGTCTCATCGGTGCGCTCATCTCCATACATTGCGCCGGATTCCGCAGTCGCGTCGTAACCTTGCGTGATAAAACTGTCCAAATCTGCTTGGGTTTCAAACAGGATCACGAATTTGGTCTCGAACCCGCCGATACCGATCGCCGCGCCCACGCCGCCGGTTCCCATATTCATATAGGTGTGCTGACCAGTCTCTTTGTTCACGGCAACACCGCGCCCGTACCCTGCGGACACCGGGAAAACTGTCACTTTGCGGGAATCGAACGCAGCATATCCCGCACTGACATCATATAGCGCTTGTGCTTCGGGGTTTTCGGCAAGCAACTGCGCCAACACATCGACGGCCATGACATCCAGCTTGGCGCGTGTCTCTTCGGGCGTCGCCTCGTTTGACAGCAAATCAGAGGTGGACGTGATGGTTTCATCAACCGCGTTCGCCCCTTTTTCGAGTGTTTGCCCGACGGTTTCTGCCCCACGTCCGACAGCATTAGCCGTATTTTCAGCGCCCTTCTTGATTTTATCAAGGACACCTTCGGCCGACACCGGCCCGGCTAGGCAGATGGCAACTGCAATCAAAAAAACTCTGGGCATTCCGGTTTCCGCTTGTGGCCAATGACTTCGCCGCCACGATACCGGATGCACCGGAAATGTATATGGGTTTGGGCCTGATGCGCCCGGGCGTCAATTCACTCGGAATTCGCCTACCACGTTGCGCCATTCCCCGGGCGCGATCATTTTTCGATGTGTAAACCGCACGGAATGCAGCGGTCCTTCGATCTCTCGCTGCCAGAATTCAATAAAATCGAATAGTTTGGGATGATCCGGTGCAAGGTCGTATTCCTGCCAGATAAATGTATTTAGCACGTGAATATAGTCGGGCATGTGATAAAAAAATTCGGCCGTCGTCAGCCCATACCCCTTGAGCATCAGTTCTGTTTCGCTTTGCTCCATGCAGACCTCCAAAATTGTTGCAAGGTCTCTTCAGCATAGCACAGAAACCACCTAACCCTTGGTTAACAATATGTTACCCCAGTGTTACGGGTGTTTTTTGCCTAGAATGCGCTGCTTGCTTGCACCTTATGTGCCGGGTCTGATAAGGTACATCCACAAGATATAGACCCAGCACAATAAACGGGCAGGTTACGTGAGCGATACGCCAGAAACCCCAGAAAACATGGATGAAACACCGCCCCAGCGTCCCGTATATGACGGCCCGACGGTATCCATCGAATCCGAGATGCGCACGTCCTATCTGGACTATGCGATGTCGGTCATTGTGTCCCGCGCGATCCCCGATCTGCGCGATGGCCTGAAACCGGTGCACCGGCGCATCCTCTATGCCATGCACGAGACGGGCAATACCCACGACAAGTCATACCGCAAATCGGCCCGTCCGGTTGGCGATGTCATGGGTAAGTACCACCCGCATGGTGACAGCGCGATCTATGACGCGCTGGTGCGGATGGCGCAGGATTTCTCGATGTCGCTGCCGCTGCTGGATGGTCAGGGCAACTTTGGCTCGATGGACGGCGATAACCCGGCGGCCATGCGCTATACCGAAGTGCGGATGGACAAGCCCGCCGCATCTCTGCTGGCCGATATCGAAAAAGAGACGGTCGATTTTCAGGACAACTATGACGGCAAGGACCGCGAACCGACGGTTCTGCCCGCCCGTTTCCCGAACATGCTTGTCAACGGTGCCGGTGGTATCGCCGTCGGCATGGCAACCAACATCCCGCCGCACAATCTTGGCGAAGTCATCGACGCAACGCTGGCGCTGATCGATGAACCGGATCTGACATCCGAACAGCTGATCGAATATATTCCCGGCCCCGATTTCCCAACCGGTGGTGTGATGCTGGGCCGTTCCGGTGCGCGCAAAGCCTATCTGGAAGGGCGCGGCAGCGTCATTATCCGCTCTAAGACCCGCGTCGAGGAAATCCGCAAGGACCGCTACGCCATCGTCGTGGACGAGATTCCCTATCAGGTGAACAAGGCCTCGATGATCGAGAAAATCGCCGAAGCCGTTCGCGAAAAACGCATCGAAGGCGTCAGCCACGTTCAGGACGAATCCGACCGCAATGGGGTGCGTGTCGTGGTCGAACTCAAACGTGATGCGACGCCCGAAGTTGTTCTGAACCAGCTATTCCGTTTCTCGCCGATGCAGACCTCTTTTGGTTGCAACATGCTGGCGCTGAATGGTGGCCGGCCCGAGCAGTTGACCCTGCGCCGGTTCCTGACCTCTTTCATCGACTTCCGTGAAGATGTCGTCGCCCGTCGCACCGCGTATGACTTGCGCAAAGCCCGCGAACGCAGCCACATCCTGTGTGGTCTGGCCGTGGCTGTGTCGAACGTGGATGAGGTGGTCGCCACGATCCGGTCATCCGCTGACGCGGCGCAAGCGCGTGAAAAGCTGATGACCCGCCGCTGGCCTGCGGCTGAGATCGAAAGTTATCTGCGCCTGATCGACGATCCTCTGTCCAAGATGAATGACGACGGCACCTATAACCTGACCGAAGTTCAGGCCCGCGCCATCCTTGACCTACGTCTGCAGCGACTGACTCAGATCGGTGTCAAAGAGGTCACGGACGAGCTGGAAGAACTGGCAGGTAAGATCCAGGAATACCTCGATATTCTGTCCTCGCGAGAGCGCATCATGTCGATCATCGGAGATGAGCTGCGCAGCGTTCGTGAACAGTTTGCCGTGCCCCGTCGCACCGAGATCGTTGATTGGTCCGGCGACATGGAAGACGAGGATCTGATCGAACGTGAGGATATGGTCGTGACCGTCACGTCGGGCGGATACATCAAGCGTACTCCGCTGGCCGATTTCCGCGCGCAAAAGCGGGGCGGCAAGGGCCTGTCGGGGATGCAGACCAAGGAAGAGGATGTTGTCACTAACCTCTTCGTTGCCAATACCCACACGCAGCTGCTGTTCTTCACGACGGATGGCATGGTCTACAAACTCAAGACCTGGCGTCTGCCGCAATCGGGGCGCACTGGTAAGGGCAAGGCAATCGTCAACATCTTACCGATCCCGACCGGTGTTTCCATCGCCGCGATCATGCCGGTGGATGTACCCGATGAAGAATGGGAGAACCTTCAAATCATCTTCGCCACCAGCGCGGGCGACGTGCGTCGTAACCGCTTGTCAGACTTCACCAATGTCCGACGCAACGGCAAGATCGCAATGAAACTGCCCGAAGATGTTGAGCTGGTGAACGCCCGTATCTGCTCGGAAGATGAAGATGTGATGCTGGTCACCAATTCGGGTCGTGCAATCCGCTTCCGCACCACCGATGTACGAGTGTTCAACTCGCGCGAATCCACCGGTGTGCGCGGTATCAGGCTGTCCAATGGAGACCGCGTGGTTTCGATGTCGGTGATCCGCCATTTCGAAGCGACCCCCGAAGATCGTGTGGCTTACCTCAAAATGCGCCGTGCGGTTGCAGGGCTTACCGAAGATGACGCTGGTGACGAAGAGGAAGCCGCGGCAAGCAGTGATTTCAACCAGGAAAAGTATGCCGAGATGTCGGCAGCCGAAAACCTGATCCTGACAATCACAGCAGGCGGCGCGGGCAAGCTGAGCTCTAGCCACGACTACCCAGTCCGCGGACGCGGCGGGATGGGTGTGGCCGCCATGGACAAGGCGATGCGTGGTGGCGAACTCGTCGCCTCGTTCCCGGTCGATATGGAAGATCAGATCATGCTGGCGACGTCCAAAGGCCAATCGATCCGGGTGCCGGTTGATGGGATTTCGTTCCGCTCCCGCTCGGCCGGTGGCGTGAAGGTCTTCAACACCGGCAAAGGCGAAGTGGTCGTCAGTGTTGCCTGGATCGCCGATCAAGGCGACGAGGACGAAGCGGAAGAGTAACCGACAGATCCATAACATTATTCAGGCGCTACACTTTCGGGTGTGGCGCCTTTTTATTTATCAAAAGGTCTTCGACCGCCCAAAGGCGATCCTGTCCCCAGACACTTTCCCCGGCGACACGGAAACTTGGGACACCCCATAGCCCGATCTCTTGCAGGCGGTCCTGATTGACCGCTACCCGATCTCTCCAATGATCCGAGCTAACGTGCGGTTTCGCACTCTGCCAATCCAACCCCGCGTTTTCGACGATAATCCGAAGCCCACGATCGGTTGCAGCATTTAGACCCTTTGACCAGACGCCGCGCAGGAAGGCGGAACAGAACTCAGGCAGTTTTTCCTGCGCTTCGGCATAATCCAGTAAGGCATAGCCACGCTCGACTCCTTTGCCCAAAGGATCACAGATACGCCCAAACGGGATCCCCAACCGCCGCGCTTCGCGCACGCAATCATAAAGGATGTAGGAGGACTTGGGTGGAGGGACGGGTAAGCCTCGCATCAACATTGGCAAAACCGGCCTCAGAACCAGCCGTGCGTTGTAATGGCGTGCCAAGTCGACGGCCCGGTCAAATGCCAGATACGAATAAGGGCTGCGGAAAGAAAAGAAGAACTCAATCTCCTGATCTTTAGACTTCTCTTGGTCCAGTTGCACTGAAGGCAAAGGCACTATCGGTGACGATCCGCTTCCCAGACCCACGTGCAGCAACCGATTTTCGAGGTAATGAAGACGATCAACGCCCCAATACCATTCACCATCGTTGTGAAACGTTCCGCCGAGATAGTGACCCAAAGCTGAAAGTTGCTGGTCACCATCCTCGATCAGCGCAGCCGGTAAGGGGTGATCAGACGACGAAAAGCCCTTTCCCGACCAAAGATCTTCGCTGATACCTCGGACATTTTTAACAAAGCTCTCATTCGTCAGTTCGGCTGCCATCTGTTTTTCCGCAATTGCAATGAAAGCCTCGTCAGGAACTGCGCCTTCAGGAGGGCTGAGACCAAGCTTTCGGGCCAGCCTTGCCGCATCTTTGATAGCATTTTGCCGATGTGCTGCCGGGTCCGGCAAAGCCTCGGCCGGAGGGCCCGAAATCAGATGCGGGCGCAGCTCGACATCATAGGTGTCTCGAAACTGCTGCAAGACCTGTGCGGTGAGGTGACAGTATGGGTCGGAAACATCATGGAAATATTGGACAACGCGCGGCCGGTTCAGCACCTGATGCTTTGCCTCCAACACGCGCCTACGCGCCACCAGGCGCGTGTTGCTGGTCAGAATTGACGCTATGTGTGGTTTGACATGTGTTGCAAAGAACAAGGTGGTTCCTTTGGTAAAACCGTTCGAACCACCCTACCCTCATTCAGGTCAAAACCAATGCACCTACACGGCAACTTGACGAAACGTTTCCTGACCTCAGAGCCCGTATAATTCGCCAAATTTTTGTTCCAGATACCCGAGTAACGGGTCAGGTCCGGGTTCCATACCGCTTGCACGCTGAATGGTCTCGCGCGGAGCGTAAAGCCCACCGTGTTGCTGGACATTCTTACGCAGCCAATCGGTTGCGCCTGTCGTGTCACCTGCTGCCAGTTGCGCATCCAGTTCCGGCACAGCGTTCCGCAACGCTTGGTAAAGGCATCCTGCATAGACATTGCCCAGCGAATAGGTTGGGAAATAACCAAACAGACCCACTGACCAGTGCACATCCTGCAGACACCCGTTTGACGGTGTGTCGACGGCATAACCAAAATCCGCTTTGAAGCGGTCGTTCCACGCAACCTCCAGGTCATTCACCTGCAAATCACCGGCCATCAGCGCGCGCTCCAGATCAAAGCGCAGCATGATGTGGAGGTTGTATTGCACCTCATCCGCCTCGGTGCGGATGTACCCGTTGTGAACACCGTTGACCGTTGCATAGAACGTATCCGGGTCGGAGATGCCAAAATCGCCAAACGCGTCTTTCATTTGGCCAAACAACCAACCGGTAAAGGCACGGGATCGGCCCAGTTGGTTCTCGTAGATCCGGCTTTGGCTTTCATGCACACCCATCGACACACCCCGCCCCAGCAGCGTCAGGGCATAAGCCGGATCAATCCCCTGTTCATAGGCGGCATGGCCGACCTCGTGGATTGTCGAATAGAAGCAGTTGAACGGATCGTTTTCACTGGTCCGGGTGGTGATCCGAACATCCGAGCCGCTGCCCGAGCTGAACGGGTGAACGGCCTTGTCGATACGGCCTGTATTCAGGTCATACCCGAAAGTGGTGGCCAGTTTCTCGGACAATTGCATCTGTTTCAGCTCATCGAAACTCCCCGTCAAAGCCTGAGGTGCAGGTTTATCCAGAACAGCGGCGCGCAGAGCTACCAGACGCGGGCGCATCTGGTCAAAGATTTCGGCGATCTGCGATCCGGTCGTGTAAGGCTCATAATCCTCAACCATCGCGTCGTAGATATTGCCACCCTGCGCCAGTGCGGCACCTTCTTCACGCTTTAGCGCCACGACCTCATCCAGCACGGGCAAGAAAGCGGCGACATCTTCGTCTGCGCGGGCCTGCGCCCAGGTTCCCTGTGCTGCTGACGTCACGCGTGCAATGGCCGTTGCCAGGTCGGCAGGCACCTTGACCGTCCGTTCATAGGACCGGCGGATTTCTCGCAATTGCGCCTGCCCGACCTGATCCTGAGGCTCGGCTTGCTCCAGCCATTCAGCCACACGGGGATCGGATCGGCGCGCGTGCAAAACCGCTTCAATCGCTGCCATTTCCTCGGCCCGCTGCGACGCGGCCCCCCGGGGCATCACTGTTTCCTGATCCCAGCCCAAGCGTCCGGCAATTTCGCCCAAGGCCGATGTTTCGCGCTGGAAGGCCATCAAATCGTCATAAGCACTCATGGAAATCAGGCTCCGCGCAGAGAGGTAGCTATTGGGTAAGCGGTCAGGAACCGCGCCCGTAGGATCAGGGTCCAGACGACGACGGCCATGAACTGGTGGAAGATGGCGATCTGCCACGGGGCTGCGTAGATCACGGTCGCGATCCCAATCACCACCTGCAGCGACAGCGCTGCGAAGGCCGCGTTGAAGGCAAAGCGAGTTTGCGGATGAGCACTGGTGCTTCCGCGCCGCCAAACGACGATGCCGAAGATGAACAGCAGATAGCCAGCGCAACGGTGGATGAATTGAACCAGACCGGGGCTTTCGAAAAAGTTGCGCCACATCGGTTCGAGCATCGTCATATCAGGCGGCAGTAACTGCCCGCCGATCAGCGGCCAGTCGGTATAAGACCGTCCGGCGTCGATCCCGGCGACAAGCGCGCCAATAAGGATTTGTAAAAAGGCGAAATGCATCAGGCCAGTGGACAACGAGAACAGACGCGCCTCTTTCGCGCGACGGGCCTGCATCAGGTCACGCTCCTCGCGGCCCAGTTCAAAGATGTACCAGACAAGGAAGCCGAGAATTACAAAAGCCAACCCCAGATGGATGGCAAGGCGATAGCTGGCGACAGCGATCATCCCTTCGCCCTGCGTTACGCCTGAGGCGACCATCCACCAGCCAACAGCGCCCTGAACACCACCCAAAAAGCCCGGAATCAGCAGTTTACCTGTCCACCCGGTCGGAATTTTCCGCGCAATAAGAAAGCCAAAGAAACCAAGCGCCCAGACCAATCCAATCACGCGGCCAAGCTGACGATGGCCCCATTCCCACCAGTAGATGGATTTGAAATCGCCCAGCTCCATCCATTGGTTCTGGATGCGCCACTGGTCGATCTGCTTGTATTTGTCGAACTCGGCTTGCCAGTCCGCCTCATTCATCGGCGGGATGGCCCCGGTAATCGGCCGCCACTCGGTAATCGACAATCCGCTATCGGTCAGGCGTGTCAGCCCACCCACAGCGATCATCACGACCACAAGGGCAAACAGGATCATCAGCCAGGCGCGAATGGCCTTACGCGCACCCCCGCGGCCACGATCGATCATACCCGGTTGAACAGCTTGTTGTTTTTCAGTGTCTGAGACGTCTTCGAAGATGCTGCGCTTACCGCTCATGCTGTCCTCTTGTGCCTTGGATTTCGTCGCAAGCTAGGGTGAAGCGGAACATAGGTCCAGCCTCAGCCTTTGTCTTTCCAGCGGACCATCTGCCGCATGACCCCATGCAACATCTGCACATCCGCCCGCGTCATGCGCATCCGCGACCAAAGGTTGCGCAGGTTCGTCTTCATACCTTCGGCCTTTTCGGGCGGATAAAAGAACCCCGCCTTTTCCAGCCGGTCTTCATAGTGTTCGACCAGTTTCTCGACCTCGATGCCCGTGGCCCAGTCGCCCTTGCCCAGATCGGTGGCCTCATGAACCACATCGCCGGTCTGGCGCATCCACTCATAGGCGGTCAGAAGCACGCATTGGCCAAGATTCAGCGAGGCGTATTCCGGGTTTACCGGAACCGAGATGATCGCGTTTGCCTTAGCGATGTCTTCGTTTTCAAGCCCTGCGCGTTCCGGGCCAAACAGAACACAGACCTTTTCACCAGCAGCAACCTTTTCGGCAGCCAACTGCATTGCGCGTTCCGGGCTGTAGACCGGCTTGGTCAATCCACGCTGTCGCGCCGTGGTCGCAAAAACAAAAGTGCTGTCGGATAGCGCACCGGTCAGATCGTCATATAGCTGCGCCTCATCCAGCAATCGCCCGGCCCCGCTGGACATCGCCACAGCCTTGGGGTTCGGCCACCCATCCCGAGGTGCCACGATCCGCATCCGATCCAGCCCGAAATTCCACATCGCCCGCGCGGCGGCACCGATGTTTTCACCCATCTGCGGGCGCACAAGCACGAATGAGGGTTGGGATTTATCGCTGGGCATGGCTGTCTCCGAAAGCTCCGCCTGCTCTAATCTGCGCGCGCAGGCAGGGCAAGCCGTTCGCGCCTTCATTTGGGCCGGAAACCAGCATAAAAGTTTGCTTCCCCGCCGCAATCCGCTAAACCGCGCAAAAGACTGAAAGCGAAGGACGCGCCAATGGACACCCCCGAGCAGCCGCAGATTTACCTGATTACGCCACCGACCATCGAACTGAGCAGCTTTCCCGACCGCTTGGCCAGCGTGCTGGACGGGGCAGAGATCGCCTGTATCCGTCTGGCCTTGGCTGGTGGCGATGAAGACACCATCGCCCGCGCGGCGGACGCCTGCCGTGAGGTTGCCCATGCGCGCGATGTGGCGCTGGTTATCTCAAACCATGTTCTGCTGGCGCAGCGATTGGGGTTGGACGGGGTGCACCTGGATGACGCCGCGCGCTCGGTTCGGTTTGCAAGAAAGGAATTGGGCGCGGACGCCATCGTTGGCAGCTTTTGCGGTGCGTCCAGCCATGATGGGATGACCGCGGGTGAGGCCGGCGCGGACTATGTCGCCTTTGGACCGGTGGGCGCGTCAACGCTGGGTGATGGCACGATGGCCGAAATGGATCTGTTCCAATGGTGGTCTGAGACGATTGAAGTTCCAGTCGTTGCCGAGGGTGGCCTGAATCCCGACTTGGTTCGCGACCTAGCCCCCTGCACCGATTTTTTCGGAATCGGGGACGAGATCTGGTCACAAGATGACCCTCTGGCCGCGCTGAAGGATCTGACTGACGCGATGCGCTGATCAGTGCGAGCGTTAACGCTTGCACCTTCGCCGGGGCTGCGGCATGACGACGACATGACTCAGAACAGCGACATCCTTTGTATCGGCTCGGTTCTTTGGGACGTGATTGGCCGGTCCGCCAGCGCCATGCGGCAGGGCTCGGACGTTCCGGGGCGGATCACCCGCCTGCCCGGCGGCGTGGCCATGAACATCGCCATGACGCTTGTGCGCTTTGGCATGACCCCCACTCTGCTGACTGCCATCGGGCGCGATCCTGAGGGTGATGAGCTGGCAAACGCGTGTTCCCGATTGGGCATGGTGACGGATCATATTTACCGTTCGCAGGATTTGCCGACCGACCGGTACATGGCAGTCGAAGGGGCCAACGGCCTGATCGCAGCCATTGCCGATGCGCATTCGCTTGAGGCCGCGGGTGCCAAAATCCTGCGCCCGCTAATGCACGGGCCGCTAGGGTACGAAAACGAGCCGTTTGAAGGACCTATCGCACTGGACGGCAATCTGACACTGAACTTGCTTGAGGAAATCGCCCAAAGCCCCGCCTTTGCGCGCGCCGATCTGCGTGTGGCACCGGCCTCGCCCGGTAAAGCCGAACGCTTGCTGCCGTTCCTGAGGCATGCGCGGGCCACGCTGTATGTGAACCTCGAAGAAGCCGGCATCCTGTGCCAGCGCGAATTCAAGGATTCCGAAAGCGCCGCCAAAGGCCTGCTGGATCGCGGCGCGCTGCGCGTGTTGGTCACCGACGGCGGAAGCTCGGCCACGGTTGGTAATGCGGACGAAATCCTGACCCAAACACCCCCGTCCGTTCTGGTTACCCGCGTAACCGGCGCAGGCGACACATTCATGGCGGCCCACATCGCCTCAGAATCCGGTGGAGCATCCAGTGCCGAGGCCCTGACCCGCGCCCTAAACGCCGCCGCAACTTACGTATCCGGAGAGACCCCACTGTGATAGACATTCAATATTCCGCCGAGGTCCGCGCCGCCAAGGACGCAGGCCAACCCATCGTTGCGCTGGAAAGCACCATCATCACCCACGGGATGCCCTACCCTCAGAATATC
This sequence comes from Ruegeria sp. CDSB013, assembly GCF_059611165.1. Classification (NCBI taxonomy): domain Bacteria; kingdom Pseudomonadati; phylum Pseudomonadota; class Alphaproteobacteria; order Rhodobacterales; family Roseobacteraceae; genus Ruegeria; species Ruegeria sp. CDSB013. The sequence goes on from NZ_JBXWPA010000002.1 coordinate 17,399, forward strand.
GAAGTTGCGGCCCAGGTCGAACAGGACATCCGCGACGCGGGCGCGGTTCCGGCCACAATGGCCGTGATCAATGGCAAACTGCATGTGGGCCTTGAGGCTGATGAGCTGAAAGCGTTGGGTCAGGCGCAGGGCGTCGCCAAGCTGTCACGCGCAGACATGGCCGCCTGCATGGCAACTGGCGGAACCGGAGCGACCACGGTCGCCGCCACGATGATCGCCGCCCATTATGCCGGGATCGAAGTGTTTGCCACCGGTGGCATCGGCGGCGTGCATCAGGGTGCCGAGACGACCTTTGATATCTCAGCCGATCTGCATGAGCTGGCCCAATCTCCGGTTACAGTTGTAGCCGCGGGCGCAAAGGCTATCCTCGATCTGGCAAAAACGCTCGAGGTTCTGGAAACGCTGGGCGTTCCTGTCATCGCCTACGGGCAGGACGAATTCCCGGCCTTCTGGTCCGCCAAATCCCCGTATGCCGCGCCCCTGCGTATGGACAGCGCCGAAGACATCGCCACGGCCCACGCCACGCGCCGCGCGCTTGGCTTGCCCGGCGGTCAGTTGGTCGCCAACCCGATCCCAGCCGACGATCAGATCCCGGCCGAAGAACTGGCACCTATCATTGCCTCGGCACAGGCCGACGCAGATACGCACCGGATCAGCGGCAAGGGTGTCACGCCGTACCTGCTGCAGCGGATCTACGAACAGACCGAAGGGCGTTCGCTGGCCGCCAATATCGCTTTGGTCCGCAACAACGCGCGACTGGCAGCCGGGATTGCCCGTGCTCTAGCCGCGAAGACCGATTGACTTAAGCCTATTGTACCAAGGCACCCGACTGCTTAACTAACTCGGCAGAAAACCGCTCAGGACCGCAATGAACACGCCATTTGACGAAGAACCACATCGCCGCCCGGGCCTGTTTTCGCGACTGCGCGCGTCTTTCCTGACGGGCATCGTTGTGATTGCGCCGGTTTGGCTGACCATCTGGCTGATCTGGTCCGTGGTCGGCTGGATCGACAGCGCGGTGCTGCCCATAATTCCACAGCGGTTCCAGCCGCAGGAATACGTGGGCATCAACCTGCGCGGCGTCGGCGTTGTCATTTTTTTGATCTTCACAGTTCTGGTTGGATGGATCGCCAAAGGTATTCTGGGCCGGTCCCTGATCCAAATTGCCGAAAGCCTTGTCAGCCGGATGCCCGTTGTTCGATCCGTCTATTCCGGGATCAAACAGATCTCGGAAACGGTGTTTGCCCAGACTGAACGGTCATTCGAAAAAGCATGCCTGATCCAATACCCCCGCCGCGGCATCTGGGCGATCGGTTTCGTCTCTACCGCGGCAAAAGGCGAAGTCAGCGAGCGGGCTGAAACCGGGGGCGAACTGCTGGGCGTTTTTGTTCCGACCACGCCCAACCCGACCTCGGGCTTCCTGCTGTTCTTCCCAGCCGAGGACGTGATCCTGCTGGATATGACTATCGAGGACGCCGCAAAGCTGGTGATTTCCGCAGGCCTTGTTTACCCCAACGAAAAAGACCCGACGCAGCCACCGGAGTGATCAGCCGAACATCTCGGGCAAGTCGACGGTGCTGCGTGCGCCGAGATCGGCTTTGTGATCACCAATGAACCGATGCGCTGCGGCGCGCCCGGCGTCCTTCAGTTTATGCAGTATCACAGGGTTGGGAACCGTCTTGGTTGCCACGGACAAATCGTTCATCAATTCGTCATCCGCGATCATGTGAACAAATACGCGGCTCATCTCTCCGGCCGTCAGCTTGCCGTCCGCCAACAGACGCTGAACAAAATTGATCGCCCGCAGCTCGCGAAACAGGGATGAGTTAAAGCTGATCTCGTTGATCCGATTCTGGATCTGCTGCGGAGTTTTCGGCACCTCATCACGCTCAAGCGGGTTGATGTTCACGACCACGACATCTTCAGGCAAATCATTGTTAAACAGGGGATAAAGCGCCGGGTTTCCAGTGTAACCACCATCCCAATATGCCTCGGTCCGGCCCGAGCTGGGGTCAAATATCTCGACGGCCTGAAACAGGTTCGGCAGGCAGGCCGAGGCCAAAATGGCATCCGTTGAAATCTCTTCCCCGGTGAACACCCGGATCTTGCCGCTGCGTACACAGGTCGCGCAGACAAACAACTGGGGTCCCTGATCCGTGCAAATCTCATCAAAGTTGAACCGATCCACAACCGGTTTCAGAGGATTGCGGTAAAACGGACCATAGGCATAAGGCGACACCATTCGCGACCAGGCATCGCCAATCGAGAATGGCAGTGAATACTCCATCGACTGGGCAATCTGTGCGGGCTCCAGCGCCTGCATCCAGTTGGCAAGGCGCATATCCCCCACCGCACCCATCCGTGCCCATAGCCCGTCCAGACAGGCCCGCGCGCCGTCGCGTCCGTTGTGCACCATCCCGGATTTGAAGGCAGCGCCATTCAGCGCCCCGGCCGAGGTCCCTGTGATCGCCGCAACCTCGATATCTTCTTCGTCCAGCAGCCTGTCCAGAACGCCCCAGGTAAAGGCACCGTGCGCGCCCCCACCCTGCAAAGCCAGATTGATCCGTTTCACCGTCCTGCCCCTTCATCTTTTCCAAAATACTCCGGGGGTGCGGGGCCATCGCCCCCGTGAAACCTCACAACGCTGTCCAACCGCCATCGACCGAGATCGTGGTCCCGGTGATTTGCGCTGCCGCATCCGAGCACAGGAAGATCGCGGTGCCACCCAATTGCTCGACCGTGGCGAATTCTTTCGAAGGTTGCCGTTCAAGCATCACGTTCTTGATCACGTCCTCACGGCTCATGTTGTATTCCTTCATCGTGCCCGGGATCTGCGCTTCGACCAATGGGGTCAGGACGTAACCCGGGCAGATCGCGTTGCATGTGATCGGCTCTTGCGCTGTTTCCAGAGCGACGGTTTTGGTCATGCCAACCACGCCGTGTTTTGCCGCAACGTAGGCCGCCTTGAACGGGGATGCCGTCAGCCCGTGTGCCGAGGCGATATTCACAATACGTCCCCACCCGGCCTTCCGCATCATTGGCAGCGCTGCGGCCATCGTATGAAATGTCGAGTTCATGTTGATCGCGATGATCGCATCCCACTTTTCGACCGGAAACTGATCAACCGGCGCGACATGCTGAATGCCCGCGTTGTTCACCAGAATATCACACGCCCCCGCATTTTCGATCAGCGCGCGGCATTCTTCACCTTTAGACATGTCTGCCTTGATATAACGTGCGCTGGTACCCGTCTCTTTCGAAATCTCGGCGGCCAGCGCATGATCTTCGTCGCGGTCGGTAAATGAATTCAGCACAACGTTGGCCCCGGCCTTCGCCAGCTCACGCGCGACGCCCAATCCGATCCCTGAATTCGATCCGGTGATAATGGCTGTTTTTCCCGAAAGGCTCATGGCCGAACTCCCACAAAATCAACTTTGGCGACACAGTGCCATGCTGCAGCTGCAAAGAAAACGGGGAAACATTCGGGCGACGCATCCTACGACAGATCCGAACAAAAAAAAACGCCCGCACGAAGCGGGCGTTAAGTTATTGAGGCAGGTTTCATACAGGCAAGAAACCTATCGAGCAGTGCGTCCTTTATAAGCAATTTCTTGTGTTCGTCCAAGCTAAAAGTTTGAAAACAAGAAAAATCATAGCTACGATGAATCCCAACAAAATAAGGCCAGAGCAGGATTGTTTCCAAAATGAGCCCCGATTTTCTCCGCCCCGTTCGTCCATTGATCGCGGGAATCACTGCACTTTTGAGCACGTCAATTGCTTATGCAGAATCGACCCATGGCATAGCTATGTATGGTGACCCGGCCCTACCACCGGATTTTGTGTCCCTGCCCTACGCAAATCCAGACGCGCCCAAAGGCGGGAAAGTCGTGTTCGGAAATACGGGCGGCTATAACAGTTTGAACCCGTTCGTGCAAAAAGGCAGCTCGCCCTGGCAATTGCGATTTTGGACCCACGAGGGCCTAATGGGCCGATCCTGGGACGAACCTTTCACTCTTTACGGGCTGTTAGCCGAATCAGTTGAGACAGCGCCGGACCGGTCCTGGGTCGAATTCACCCTGCGTGAGAACGCAGAATTCTCGGATGGTACACCAGTAACAGTGGACGATGTCATCTGGTCGTATGAGACTTTGGGAACCGAAGGCCACCTGCGTTATCGCGGGCTGTGGAGCAAGATTGACAGTATTGAACAGACCGGGCCCCGCTCGGTGCGCATCACCTTTAACGAACCCGACCGCGAGCTTGCCCTGATCGCCGGCCTGCGCCCGATCCTGCAGAAAGCCCAGTGGGAAGGTAAAGATTTTGCCAATGCCGGGCTGCATGACATCCCTATCGGCACAGGCCCCTATGTTGTCGACAGCTATGAGGCCGGTAGATACGTGAACCTCAAGCGGAACCCGGATTATTGGGGCACTGACATCCCCTTCCGTAAAGGCACCATGAATTTGGACGAAATGCGGATCGAGTTCTACGGCGACGGCACTGTTCTATTCGAGGCCTTCAAAGCCGGAGAACTGACCGCGGTACGTGAATTCAATGCCGACAAATGGGCCAACCAATACAATTTCCCGGCCGTCCAGCGTGGTGATGTCGTCAAGACCGAGATCCCGCACGGCAAGCCCTCGGGCATGACCGGGTTTGTCATGAACACCCGCAAAGCACCGTTTGACGACTGGCGTGTCCGCGAGGCGCTCACGCTGGCGTTCAATTTCGAATTCATCAACGACACGATTACCGGCAACGCACAGCCGCGTATCACATCCTATTTCTCAGGCTCGGACCTTTCGATGCAGCCTGGCCCGGCAAGTGGTCGCATCGAAGAGTTGCTGATGGAGTTCAAGGACGACCTGCCTCCCGGAACGCTTGAAGGCTATACATTGCCTGAAAGTGACGGATCGGCCCGCAATCGTTCGAACATCCGCGCCGCCACCAAACTGTTGGCCGAGGCTGGCTGGACCATTCAGGACGGCGTGCTGCGTAACGAAAACGGCGATGCCTTTACCTTGACCGTGTTGCTGCAACAGGGCGACACCGAAAGCGAAACGGCAATCGAGATCTACACGCGCGCACTGGAACGTCTTGGCATCGCGGTGAGCACCGAGCAGGTCGACAGCGCCCAGTTCACCAGCCGTACATCCGAGTTGGATTTCGACATGACCTATTTCCGTCGTGCGTTGTCCCTGTCACCCGGCAACGAGCAGCGCCTCTACTGGGGCAGCGAAAACGCGAATACTCCGGGCACGCGCAATTTGATGGGGGTGGCTTCACCCGCTGTGGACGGAATGATTGACGCCATGCTGGCCTCGGAAAGTCATGAGGATTTCGTTGCTGCAACGCGCGCGCTTGATCGTGTATTGACCGCCGGGCGCTATGTCATTCCGATCTGGAACTTTGATGTAGGCAGGATCGCCCACGCCAAGGAACTCAAGCAGCCGGAAAACTTGCCGATCTATGGCGATGGGCCAGAATACATGCCGCAGGTTTGGTGGTACGAACAGTAACGGGTCACGCGCAGCACCAAAGGGACGTGGGCGGAAATCGGCGCACAGCCTATTGGCACCGCATATTGCGGGTCGAGTTTTTGGTGCGCCAACATGTTGCAATTGCCCCAACGTCAAGTGCTCCCCTAAGAAACTCACACAAAAAGCTTTACTGAACTGGGTTTAGCGATATAGCTTGTGCATAAGCTGCAGTACGCTGCACGAATTGATTATTGCTTTGAATTTCAAAACGTAACTCTTCGTCCGGTGCGCAGCACATCGAATTTACGGACCGGCCTCCACTCACTCAAAATCAGGTCCGTCTGCCCGTTGCGGATAGGCTGCAACGGGCACTTTCAACCCCGTCAAAAATCAAACCGCCTCCCGACCTCGGGTGCGACATTTTGTCATGCCCGAACGCCCCCACCACCTTCGTACGCTGGTTCTTGGGGCGAGCGGTTTGAAACCATGAAAACGGAAAGCTGTCTAATGTTGAAATGGACCGATCTGACGCAAGACCTGGACGCTATGTATACGCGCGCCAAACGGAGATTTCCGAACCTGCGGGATCAGGACATGGTGCGGTTAAGCCAAGACCGCAAATGTTTCGAAGCGTATCTGGCTGAACGTCATCAACTGACCATGAACGAAGCCCACGAAGAGCTTGAAGATTTTTTGTTCACGGAAGGTTTGAATCGCGAATTCAGCCGGTCGTTAAGTAAGTGATGTCACCCACAGGATCATTGCATCTTCGTCGCTGACCGAGATTACATTGTGCCCCATGCTCCCGTCGTAATAGGCGCTGTCGCCGCGGCGCATTTCGACTGGTTCATAAAACTCGGTATAAAGGCGCACAACACCCGTCAGGACATACAAGAACTCTTCGCCGTCGTGTCGGACCCAGCCGTCGAACTCATCCATTGACCGCGCGCGGACACGGGCCCGATAGGGCAGCATCTGCTTTTTTGTCAGCGTTTCGGCCAGCAGTTCATGTTCATAGGTGGTTGTGGGATGGGCAGACCCTTCGCCCATGCGCGTCACGGCCATCCGGCCGATCACCTGATCCCGCTGTGGCGGCGTGAACAACTGTGGCACCGAGATCTCAAGACCGGTCGCAAGCTTTTTCAGCGCGTCATAGGTGGGCGACATCTGACCGTTTTCGATCTTGCTGAGCGTTGAACGCGCCAGACCAGCCTGCGTGGCCGCTTGTTCAAGCGTCCATTTCCGCGCTTTCCGCAGCTCGCGCACACGCGCGCCGAGGTCCAGTGGTTCAACTTCCGTATGTTCGCCCGAGTCCCGGGCAATGCGGATCAAAGATGTCTGGTCTTGGGTGCTCATGCGTCATTCTATAGGCGCAGCCTGTCGCGCTTGCAACGCAGCAGTGGTCGCGCTAGCCAGTTGCCATGCTTTCTATTTTTGATCAGGGACCGCCGCCCGCCTGCCCCTCTCCATTCAATCTGGCAGCGCATGTGCTGCGCTGTGCCGCCAAGCTTTCGGACAAGACCGCCCTGTCTGTTCTAGGGTCTTCGGATGCCGAGCATTTGACGTATAGCGAGTTGCAGCAGGCCATTCTGGGCACTGGCACAGGGTTGTTGAAAGCTGGTTTGAAGCCCGGCGATATCGCGTTGATGCGGCTTGGAAACACGGTCGATTTCCCGATTGCCTATCTCGGAGCGATTGCTGTCGGCATCGTCCCGGTGCCAACATCATCGCAGCTGACCGAACCAGAAACAGAGCGCATGATCAAGGACCTCAAGCCTGCCGCCATTCTGCGTGACCCACAGGTTGCGTGCGCCGCGCACCCGGTTCAGATTGACCTGTCCGATTTGGCCGGAATGCGTGATCTGCCTGCTGCTGAGTATCAAATGGGTGACCCGGAAAGGATGGCCTATGTCGTCTATACTTCGGGCACGTCGGGAAAACCGAGGGCTGTAGCCCATGCCCATCGTGCCATCTGGGCGCGTCAGATGATGGTGGATGGCTGGTACGGGCTGCGTGAAACCGATCGCCTGTGTCACGCGGGCGCGTTCAACTGGACCTATACTTTGGGCACCGGTCTAATGGATCCCTGGACCATTGGCGCAACGGCTCTTATCCCCGCGCCGGGCACCGATCTGGACGCACTACCCGCCCTGCTACGCCGTCATCAGGCCACCATCTTTGCTGCAGCACCCGGCGTATTCCGTAAGGTGGTGAGTGCAACAGACAACCTCAACCTACCGGAATTGCGGCATGGGTTATGCGCCGGAGAAAAACTGTCGCGGCATCTGCATGAACAGTGGACGCAAGCGACCGGCACTGAACTCTACGAAGCTTATGGCATGTCCGAGTGTTCGACTTTCATTTCGTCCAGCCCGGCGCATCCAGCGCGGTCCGATGCATTGGGCCAACCGCAGCCCGGCCGCCGTGTGGCCATCCTGGGACCTGACGGTCCCGTTCCTCAGGGTCAGGAAGGCACCATTTCCATACACCGGTCCGACCCCGGCTTGATGCTGACCTATCTCAACGCCCCGGACGAGGCCGAAGCCCGGATGCAGGACGAATGGTTCGTAACCGGCGATCAAGGGGCCATGGCCGTGGATGGCCAGATCACCTATCTGGGACGCGATGACGATATGATGAATGCAGGCGGCTATAGGGTGTCTCCGGTTGAGGTCGAGGCCGCGCTGTCCCGATATCCCGGCATCGCGCAGGTCGGGGCTGCGGCAGTCGAGGTCAAACAGGACACATTTGTGATAGCAGCCTTCTATACAGGACCAGAAAAGCTGGACGACGACGCCCTGCACACCTATGTCGAGGCAAATCTGGCGCGCTATAAGCAACCGCGCGCCTTTATCCATCTGCCTGAACTGCCCACCGGCGGGAACGGGAAACTTCTGCGCCGGGCGCTGCCGGCCTATTTCAAGGCGACCAACCCATGACCGAGACCGTCAAGCTTGATATCATGTCCGACCCGATCTGCCCGTGGTGCTATATCGGCAAAACCCATCTGGACAAGGCGCTGGCGGCGATCCCGGACCATCCGTTTGTGATCGAATGGCATCCGTTCCAGTTGAACCCCGACATGCCGGATGCCGGGATGGATCGCCGCGAGTATCTCGAACGCAAGTTCGGGGGCAAGGAAGGCGCGGTGCGTGCCTATGCTCCGGTCGTTGATCATGCCGAGAACGCAGGCCTTAAGATCGACTTCGAAGGTATGAAGCGCACGCCCAACACTCTGGACGCGCACCGCCTGATCCATTGGGCAGGGATTGAAGGCAAACAGAACGCCGTGGTCGATGCACTGTTCGATGCCTATTTCGTACAGGCCCGCGATATCGGCGATCATGAGGTTCTGGCGGATATTGCCGACAATGCAGGCATGGACGCAGCGGTCGTGCTGAAACTGCTGAAATCCGATGCCGATCGCGAGGATATCAGCAACCGTGACAGCCATTCCAGGCAAATGGGCGTCAGCTCTGTCCCGACGTTCATCGTTGCCAATCAACATGCCGTCCCTGGGGCGCAACCCCCTGAAATGTGGGAAAAAGTGATTGCTGAAATCATGTCTCAACTTGAGGCTTCCGCTGCAAAATAGCACAGACCTCTGTGCAATTTGACACCTAGCGTCAACTGATTTGCCATGATAGCGCGAACAGATCAGGAGGGCGTTATGGCCAATCGCATGTCACGGGGTGAGTTCATAGCACTTGTCGCAATGATGTTTGCGACGATCGCGTTTTCGATCGATTCCATGTTGCCTGCGCTGCCAAATATCGGCGCGCAACTCAGCCCCGACGACGTCAACAAAGCCCAGCTGATCCTAACCTCGTTTGTGTTGGGCATGGGGATTGGCACGTTTTTTACCGGGCCGCTGTCGGACGCCTTTGGCCGCAAACCAGTGATCTACGTCGGATCGGCACTGTATATCATTGCAGCGGCGGCTGCCTGGGCCAGTTCATCACTCGAAATGCTATTGGTCGCCCGTATCTTCCAGGGGATCGGATGTGCGGCCCCGCGCGTGGTGGCCATGGCGATTATTCGCGATCTGTATTCGGGCCGCGAGATGGCGCGGATTGTATCGATTGCGATGATGATCTTCACCCTGGTCCCTGCGATCGCGCCAATGCTTGGTGCCGGAGTGATCGCACTGACCGGATGGCGGGGTATCTTTGCCTCATTCATCCTGTTCTCACTAATCACCATCGTCTGGATGGGCCTGCGCCTTCCGGAACCCCTGTCGGTCGAGAACCGTCGCCCGCTGCGACTGCCCCTTATACTGGACGCCGCACGCCAGATGTTCACACATCCAACTGTCCGACTGTCGATCTTGGTTCAGACATTGTGTCTGGGCATGTTGTTCACCATGCTGACGATGGTTCAACCGGTCTACGATGTCATCCACGACAGTGCCGACAGTTTTCCGTTCTGGTTCGGGTTCGTGGCGTTGATGGCGGGCTCAGCCAGCCTTTTAAACGCGGCCCTTGTTATCAAATTGGGCATGCGCCGGATCGTGACATGGGCGTTGGGCGCGCAGGTCCTCTTTACCACAGCTGTCATCGCCCTGAATGCGGCAGACCTTTCGCCCACCATGTCTTTCGCCGTTTTCGTAAGCTGGCAAACGGCAGTCTTCTTTATGGCAGGCATGACTATGGGCAACCTGAACGCCATCGCGATGGAGCCAATGGGCCATATCGCGGGCATGGCAGCCTCGGTGATCGGAGCGATCTCGACCGTGTTTGCAGCCGCGATTGCGGCCCCCATCGGGCAGATGTTCGACGGGTCTATCACCCCGCTGGCTGTTGGCATCCTGGCCATGAGCGCCGCGGGCTTCGGCCTGATGCTGCATATGGGGCGGATCGAAAACAGGCTTCCAGCCTGATCTGTGCAGGAACGGTGAATCAGGCTAACATCTGCTCAATATGAGTGGAGTTTTTCAGTGAGCGACTATTACGATCTTGGCGCATATTCCTGTCCGATAACGACGGCCTCAGCAGACGCACAGCTTTGGTTCGACCGAGGGCTGAATTGGACCTACGGCTATAACCACGACGAAGCGGTTGTGTGTTTTCAGCGCGCGCTTGAGTTTGACCCTGACTGCGCGATGGCCCACTGGGGCGTGGCTTATGCTGCAGGGCCAAACTACAACCTTCCTTGGAACTTGCTGGATGACCGCGGGCAACGAAAGGCGCTGGCACTGGCCTATGATGCCACGCAGAAAGCCGTGGCTTTGGCCGAAGGGTGCAGCCCGACGGAACAGGCGCTGATCCGCGCCCTACCCGCGCGGTATCCTCAACGCGATCCCGTCGACGACATGCATAGCTGGGACCATGACTTCGCCGATGCGATGCGCGTGGCCTTTGCAGAGCAGTCGGACCACCTCGATCTGCGCACTATATATGTCGAGGCGTTACTCAACCTGACTCCTTGGCAGATGTGGAACTTGAGAACCGGTGAGCCCGCTGAAGGCGCAGCCACGTTGGAGGCGGAAAAAACCCTGGAAGACGCAATGGCAGACGACCCGGCAGCCATGTCGCACCCGGGCTTGCTGCACCTCTATGTTCATCTGATGGAGATGTCGCCAACACCAGAAAAGGCGCTGAAGGCCGGGGATATCTTGCGCACATTGGTCCCGGATGCGGGGCATTTGGTGCACATGCCCACCCATATCGATGTCCTGTGCGGGCATTATCAGAACGTCGTCCATTGGAACGAAAAGGCGACCGAAGCTGATCTGAAGTATTATGAGCGCGAAGGTGCGTTCAACATCTACACAGGTTATCGCCAGCACGACTATCACTTTGCTATCTATGGCGCGCTGTTTCTGGGTCAGATGGAACCTGCCCTGCGCGCCAATCAGGGCATATGGGACACCACCCCCGAAGAGATGCTGCGCACGGAAAGCCCGCCCATGGCGGATTTCTTCGAAAGCTACATGTCGATGGGGCCGCACATCCTGATCCGATTTGGCCGGTGGGAAGAAGCAAAGGCCCTGCCCTTGCCCGAGGATCAGGACCTCTACCGCACCGTCACCGCGACCACCCATTACGCCCGTGCAATCGCTTTTGCCGCCACAGATCAGGTCGCCGAAGCAGAGGCCGAAGAGCAACTGTTCCTTGCCGCCAAGGAGCGGGTTCCGGAAACCCGGCTGCTACACAACAACCGCGTGATCGACTTGCTGGACATCGCCCGCGAAATGCTGCGGGGCGAGATTGAGTATCGCAAAGGCAACTATGACGCCGCATTCGCGCATCTTAGGCGCTCGGTCGAATTGGACGACACGCTACCCTACGACGAGCCATGGGGGTGGATGCAACCCGCGCGTCACGCGCTTGGTGCGCTGTTGTTTGAGCAAGGCCACGTGGCCGAGGCCGAAGCGGTGTATCGTGAGGACCTTGGGCTTGGCGGCACCCTCAGCCGCGCCTCAATCCACCCCGACAATGTTTGGAGCCTGAAGGGCCTGCACGATTGTCTAAAAGCACGCGGTGAAGGGGGCGAGATCAAACTGATCAAACAGCGTCTTGATCTGGCGCTTGCCCGCGCTGACCGGGCCGTCGGGGCCTCGTGTTTTTGCGCTCAGGCAGCAATGAAGGCCGCAGAATGATCCGCGCAGTTATGTTGTCGCTGCTTTTTTGTAGCCCAGCCCTGGCTGACCGCCAATCCTTTCCGCCGGTTGATGAAGCAGACCGCGATCCTACCCTCGTGGCCTTTCGGGATAGTTTGCTGGCGAGCGTGGCCGCACGGGATACCGAGGCCGTGATCGCAGCCGCTTGCTCGGACATCTACCTCAGCCATGGCGGAAGCGGTGGGCCCGGGGAATTCCTTGAATACCTCGGCCCGGAAAACAGCTCTCTAGAAGACCAGAGCCGCGAAGCCTATTGGAGCGATCTGGAAACCACCCTGTCCCAACCGGGCTATTTCGACGACGAGGGCGAGTTTTGGATGCCGCATCAATGGCAGATCACCTTGCCTGCCTCATTGGACCCTTACGTGGCCTACTTTGTCACCGGTGAGAACGTCAGTCTTCGGCAAGCCGCCGAACCAGGCTCCCCAGCGCTGAGCCTCATCAGCTACGAGATCGTCATCGTCCCGACCCATCGAGACGGTGCCGACTATCAACCGGTGATGCTGACTGACGGCACGCGGGGATTCATGCACGGCGACTTTCTATGGCCCATGACAGGTCACCGCGCCGCGCTTGTGAAATCGGACGCGGGCGAATGGCAATTGTGCACTTTCGTCAGCGGAGACTAGGCTTTCGCCTTTTTCTTCTTCGCTGCCATGACCTTTTCCGCCAGATCGCGGGCGATGGCAAATGCACCTTTGATCTTGTCGCTGTCCTTCTTCCAATCGCGTCTGACGACGATCTTGTTGTCCTTGACCTTGGCCAACCCGCGCTGGTTCTGAATGAACTCTACCAAACCCTCCGGCGAGGCGAACTTGTCGTTGTGAAACTGGATTGTCGCACCCTTCGGCCCGCCATCCAGCTTGGCGATCCCTGCACGCTTGCACATCGCCTTGATACGCACGACCAGCATCAGGGTATTCACCTCTTTCGGCAGCGTTCCGAACCGGTCGATCAGTTCTGCGGCAAAACCTTCCAACTCGACCTTGGTCGAAAGCGATGACAAGCGACGATAAAGCCCAAGGCGCACATCCAGATCGGGCACGTAATCTTCGGGGATCAGAACCGGCACGCCAAGATTGATCTGCGGCGCCCATTGATCGTCGGCTTCAGACAGCCCCTCCATCTCTCCGGCTTTGATCTTGGCAATCGCCTCTTCCAGCATCGACTGGTAAAGTTCATAGCCGACGTCGCGCATCTGGCCGGACTGTTCCTCGCCCAGCAAGTTGCCCGCACCACGAATGTCCAGATCCTGCGATGCCAGCGTGAAACCGGCACCGAGTGTATCCAGCGAGCCCAGAACCCGCAGGCGCTTTTCGGCTGTCGCCGTCAGTTTCTGACGCGGTTTGGTGGTCAGGTACGCATAAGCACGGGTTTTGGACCGCCCCACCCGACCACGGATCTGATAGAGCTGCGCCAGCCCGAACATATCCGCCCGGTGCACGACCATCGTGTTCGCGGTAGGGATATCCAGCCCACTTTCGACAATCGTCGTTGCCAACAGCACGTCGTATTTTCCGTCATAAAAGGCGTTCATTCGGTCGTCGAGTTCGCCTGCCGCCATTTGCCCATGCGCAACCATATAAGTCAGCTCGGGCAGTTGTTCTTTTAGGAATTCTTCGATCTCTGGCAGGTCCGAGATGCGGGGAACTACATAGAAGCTCTGCCCGCCTCGATAGTGTTCGCGCAGCAGGGCTTCGCGTATGGTCACGGCGTCGAATTCGCTGACATACGTGCGAATGGCAAGACGATCGATAGGCGGTGTGCCGATAATCGACAGGTCGCGCACCCCTGTCAGTGACAGTTGCAGCGTCCGCGGGATCGGCGTGGCGGTCAGGGTCAGAACGTGAATGTCGCTGCGCAGCTGTTTCAGGCGTTCCTTGTGACCGACGCCAAAATGCTGTTCTTCGTCGATGATCAACAGGCCCAGATTGTTAAACCGGATACCCTTGGCCAGCAACGCATGGGTGCCGATCACGATGTCGACGGTCCCGCGCGCCATACCATCACGGGTCTGCTGTGCATCTTTCGCGGACACAAACCGCGACAGCTGCCGCACTTCCAGCGGAAAGCCCCGGAACCGTTCCTTGAAACTGGCCGCGTGCTGACGCGCCAGCAATGTGGTCGGCGCAATCACGGCCACCTGAACACCGGACATCGCGGCGACAAAGGCCGCGCGCATGGCAACCTCGGTTTTGCCAAAGCCCACGTCACCACAGATCAACCGATCCATCGGTGCGCCGGAATGGATGTCCTCCATCACCTCGGAAATCGCGCGCAGCTGGTCGTCGGTTTCCTGATATGGAAAGCGGGCGCTGAACTCCTCCCACGCGTGGGGCGGTGGATCCATGACCGGAGCTTTGCGCAAAGCGCGTTCAGCGGCGATACGGATCAGCTTGTCCGCCATCTCGCGGATGCGTTCTTTCAGCTTGGCTTTCTTAGCCTGCCACGCACCTCCACCCAAGCGGTCCAGCAGACCTTCGTCATGGCCGTATTTCGACAGCAGCTCGATGTTCTCAACCGGCAGATACAGCTTGGACTGTTCTGCATATTCCAGCAGCAGGCATTCATGCGCGGCACCGGCGGCCGTGACCACCTCCATCCCCATGTACCGCCCGATCCCGTGGTCGACGTGAACCACCAGATCGCCTGGGCTGAGCGACTGGGTTTCGGTCAGGAAATTCTCGGCCTTGCGGCGCTTCTTGGGCTGGCGGATGAGGCGGTCACCCAGCACGTCCTGCTCGGCGATCACGGTCAGACCGGGGGTTTCAAACCCGTGCTCAAGCGCCCAGACAGCCAGATGCAATCCGCGTTTGCCGATCCGGGTGCCATTGGTGACAGGGACGGCTTCGGCCAGGCCCTCATCCTCGATCAACCCTGTTAGGCGCTCTCGTGCCCCTTCAGAATATGACGCAATCAAGACGGGCCCCTTGGCCATCTTGTCGGTGATATGGCTTGCCAAAGCACCAAACAGGCTGATGTTTTCCTGCTGCCGCTCTGGTGCGAAATTGCGGCCAATCCGCCCGCCTGCATCAATCACACCGGGACCGCTGGCCTGAGGCAGCGGGCTGAACTGCATCACCCGCCGGTCCCCGACCGCCTGCTCCCACGCGGCATCGTCCAGATAGAGCAATCCGGGAGGTGTTGGCTTATACACCGTATCCATGCGCGAACGGTTTTCCAGTGCCAGACGCCGCGTTTCATACTGATCGGCAATTGTATCCCAGCGTGCCAGCCGCGTGGGTGTCACCTGATCATCCACGGTGATCGTCGCATCCGGCAGATAATCGAACAGGGTTTCCAGCTTTTCGTGGAAGAACGGTAGCCAGTGTTCGATGCCCTGATGCTTGCGGCCCGCGCTGATCGCCTCGTACAGCGGATCATCGGTGCCCGCGGCACCAAATTCGATGCGATAGTTTTGGCGGAACCGCGTTATGGCGGCGTCATCCAGAATGACCTCGGACACCGGGGCCAATTCGACAACATCCAGCTTTTCGGTCGTGCGTTGCGAGACCGGATCGAACCGGCGCGCGCCGTCAAGCACGTCTCCGAACAGATCCAAACGTACGGGACCGGATTCGCCCGGAGGGAAAATGTCGATGATTCCGCCACGAACCGCATAGTCGCCCGGCTCCATCACCGTCGGACTTTGCGTGAACCCCATGCGTACAAGGAAGTTCCGCAGCGCCGTTTCGTCGACGCGGTGATTCACGCGAGCGGTAAAGGCCGCCTCGCGCAGCACATCCCGCGCAGGCACCCGCTGGGTCGCGGCATTGAGTGTGGTCAGCAGGACAAACCGATCCGGCATCTGATGTACTAATGCCGCCAATGTCGCCACACGCGCCGCCGCAATGTCGGCGTTGGGTGACACCCGGTCATATGGCAGGCAGTCCCACCCCGGGAACACAAAGACCGGCATATCGGGGGCAAAGAAGGCCAGTGCGGCCCGCATTGCCTCCATCCGTTTGTCATCACGCGCGACGTGACAGACCGGCCCGCCAACGCGCGCGATCTCATTCAGAACAAGCTGTGCGTCAAACCCTTCGGGAGCGCCGCCAACCGTCACATGGTTCGGAGCTGTCATCGCTTTGCCTTTCTGGTTTTCATCCCCCGAGAACGCCGATCGAGACGTTCTGGTACATACCCCAAAGTGACGTGATGACAATTGAGATCATGCCAATGATCTGGGTGTAAATCCTGCAGCGTACAAGGATCTTTGACACGCTTCCGAGCACCGGCTCGATGCCTTGCAACTTGCGCGCGGCGCGAATGTTGATCAGCATCACCAAACTCACGGGGAACAGCAACAAAAACACGGCCTGTGCAAATTCAACGCCATAGTAGAAACCCAACATCGCAAGCCCGGTAAAAAAGAAACAGCATAAAGCAAGAATAACCAGGCCTGACATATCAACGATGTAAAGCAGCCTGTTCCCATTGATCCGAACGATATCCAGCAGGTCCTGTTCGGACTGTCCGCCAACACGACGGGCACGTACAAGCAGATCGTAGGGAACCCCCATCGCCCAGTGGCTGGCCGACGACCAGAGCACCGCCAGCACGATCCAGTACCACAGATTCGAAAAGCTGCGCATGTCGATGAGTTCGAAAATCGAAGAGTGCAAATCCACGCATCAGCCCTTTGTTCATTGTCCTTGGGGCGTTCTTCGCGCAGGCGCGTCCAATGTTACCCTTGAGACCATCGGGAATTCATGCCACCCAATGCACGATTATTCAAGGAGAGCGCGACATGAAACCGACCATCGCCCCCTACCCCCTTACGCGATTTCGCCGGGCGCGCCAATCCGGCGCCATTCGTGGGTTGGTGCGGGAAAACGCGCTGACGACAGACGATCTGATCTGGCCGGTTTTTGTGCGCGATGGTGAAGGCATTGAAGAACCCGTACCTTCGATGCCCGGCGTTGTGCGGCGCTCGGTCGATCTGATCGCAAAGGCCGCAGTCGAGGCACAGGCTATGGGCATCCCGGCGATCTGCATCTTTCCCTACACCGATCCCAATCTAAAAACCGAAGATTGCGCCGAGGCGTGGAACCCCGACAACCTGTCAAACCGGGCCATTCGGGCAATCAAATCTGCAGCCCCTGATATTGCCGTGATGACCGACGTGGCGTTGGATCCCTATAACATCAATGGCCATGACGGCTACGTCGTCGATGGCGAGATTGTGAACGATCAGACTGTCGAGGCGCTGGTCAAAATGACACTGGCGCAGGCTGAGGCCGGCGCCGACATCATTGGTCCCTCAGACATGATGGATGGCCGCATCGGTGCGATGCGTCGCGCGCTTGAGACTGCGGGGCACCACAACGTGATGATCCTCAGCTATGCCGCCAAATATGCCAGCGCATTCTATGGTCCCTTCCGCGATGCAGTAGGCGCGTCAGGTGCGCTGACCGGTGACAAGAAGACCTATCAGATGGATCCGGCCAATTCGAATGAGGCGCTGCGCCTGATCGAACGAGATCTGACCGAAGGTGCCGACATGATCATGATCAAGCCGGGGATGCCATATCTGGATATCTGTCGGCGCGTGAAAGACACGTTTGGCGCGCCCACATACGCCTATCAGGTGTCCGGTGAATACGCGATGGTACAGGCTGCGGCGCAGAACGGCTGGATTGATGGTGAGAAGGTCATGCTGGAAAGCCTGCTGGCCTTCAAGCGCGCAGGCTGCGATGGAATCCTGACCTACTTTGCACCGCAGGTCGCACGCATCCTTCAGGGCTAAAACCCCGGACGGTCGCGACTTTTCGCCGATTGTGAACGCTGTTGGATCAGCTTTCCCGTGACACACGGACGCAATCGGCGTATTCTTGCACACAAGATCGGGAACACCCGACACTTCAGGCAGTTTATACAGAGAAAAAAACATGAGCAGTTCCAACTCTCCCCGACTAAACCGTCGTGGCTTTGCGCTTGGCATGGCCGGGCTCACACTGACCGCAGCATGCGGAAACGGTGTAGGCAATTCCAATGCGGCCCAGATCGACGCCCGTGTAAACGTGACGTTGAACGAAATGTTCAGCAAGTACCCCAACACCGTCGAGATCGCCAATAAAGCCGACGGCATGCTGGTGATGCCCCTGATCACCGAGGCCGGGTTCATCTTTGGCGGCGCATATGGCCAGGGCGCGCTGCGCATTAACGGTGCAACGGTAGACTATTACTCGGCCCTATCCGGCAGTGCTGGTCTGCAGATCGGCGCGCAACAATATGCGCACGTCCTGTTCTTCATGACGCAGGACGCGCTGGATGACTTCCGC
Source organism: Ruegeria sp. CDSB013 (assembly GCF_059611165.1). NCBI lineage: Bacteria > Pseudomonadati > Pseudomonadota > Alphaproteobacteria > Rhodobacterales > Roseobacteraceae > Ruegeria > Ruegeria sp. CDSB013. The sequence goes on from NZ_JBXWPA010000002.1 coordinate 35,785, forward strand.
CGCTCCAGCGGTTGGACGGCGGGTGCGGATATCGGCTATGTCGTCGATGCCACCGGCGACTCGCTCTCGACCGACACAACCCAATTGCGTAAGCCAGTGTTGGCCGCCGTTTTCGGACAGGCTGGTCTGAAATTCGGCGCGACCGTCGAAGGCACCAAGTACACGCGCATCATCCCCTGATACAGAATACCACCCCCCCCTTTGCCACGAACCCCGCCACATGTTCAAAACCATATGGCGGGGTTATTCATCTCAACATGTTAACTCAACGTTCGCGCGGCGTTCCTCTTTCGGTTGCCCGGTCCTTCCAGTAGGGTTCAGCCAATAATTTCTTATGGGGATATGGGGCGTTCATGGGTCTTGTCTTTCGCTGGCTGGTACGGATTGCTACGGGCCTGATCCTGTTGGCCGTTGCGGCTGTGGGCCTTGTCTACTTTCTGGCCAGCCAGTCCCTGCCGGATTATGATCAGACCGTCGAAGTCAACGGGCTGCGCGCCCCGGTCGAGATCGTGCGCGACACCGCCAATGTTCCGCATATTCTGGCCGAAAGCGACCCGGACGTGTTCTTTGGCCTAGGCTATGCCCATGCGCAGGATCGCCTGTGGCAGATGACCGTGATGCGTCGCACGGCGCAGGGCCGTTTATCCGAAGTGTTTGGCAAGCGCACTGTCCCCATCGACAAGCTCTTGCGCCGTTTTGACTTGTACAGTCTTGCCCACCGCTCGGTCGAGGTGCAGGACGATTACACCAAAGCTGCGCTGCGCGCTTATTCTGCGGGCGTAAATGCCCGGCTGGACGAGATCAATGAGAACGCATTGGGACGCGGCGCGCCCGAGATGTTTCTGTTCAACGCATCTGTTTCGCCGTGGCAGCCCGGCGACAGCATTGCGATCATCAAACTGATGAGCTTGCAACTGTCCGGCCATTTGAAAGATGAGGTCCTGCGCGCCCGCACATCCCTGATGCTGAACGATCCTCAGCGGCTGGCCGATATCCTGCCAGATGTGCCGGGTGCGGGCATCGCGGCGCTGCCGGAATATGCGTCTTTGTTCCCAGAACTACCGCGCTATGCCGAAGGCACGCCGATGCCAGACTCGCCGCTGTCACCATTCCCTAAACGCGGCTTGGCCGGGGCGTCGAACGCGTGGTCCGCCGCGCCTTCGCGTTCGGCGATCGGGGGCACCCTGCTGGCCAACGACCCTCATCTGGGCCTGACCGCACCGGGCATTTGGTACCTGGCACGGCTGGAGCTTGCCAAAGGCGGTGTCATCGGTGCAACCATTCCAGGCGTTCCCGCGATCATGACGGGCCGCAGTGACCGGCTGGGCTGGGGTCTGACGTCGTCTTACCTAGACGATCAGGATGTTCACATCGAACAGCTGAACCCTGAAAACTCAGAAGAATACCTGTCGCCCGAAGGTTATAAACAGTTCCGCTCGCGCCCCTCAATCATCGAGATTAAAGATGAAGCCCCAATCACACTGACCCTGCGCTGGACCGAGAACGGACCCGTCTTGCCCGGCAGCCACTACGATCTGGAAACGATCACCCCGCCCGGACACGTCGCGTCGTTGTCCTGGACGGCGCTCAGCCCGCGTGACACGTCGATGACAGCGTCGATGGCCTTGATGAATTCGGACAGTGTGCGCGAAGCCATCGATGTGGCCGAGCTGTTCATTGCGCCCTCGCAAAACCTGTCGCTGGTCGACAAGGACACGATCGGCATGAAACTAATCGGCGCAATGCCAAGCCGAGACCTTCGCAACCAAAGCCGCGGCCGTATCCCAACGCCCGGTTGGCTGGCCGAGAATTCGTGGCAAGGACGTTTGCCCTATGCGAACAACCCCGAGTTCGTGGCTCCGGCAGGGGGGATTTTGGGCAATACAAACAACAAGATCATCGACCGCCCCTTCCCCGACCATGTCTCGTATGAATGGGGTGATACGCAGCGCGTGCACCGTTGGGAACGCCTTATGCAATCGCGCGAGGTTCACACCCGCGACAGCTTTATCGAAGCGCAGCTTGATACCGTCAGCTTTACCGCCCGCTCGCTTCTGCCGCTGATCGGCGCCGATCTTTGGTTCACCGGAGCCTCTGCGCCCGACGGCACACCTGAACGCCAGCGTCAGGTCGCGCTGGCCTTGCTGGCCGAATGGAACGGTGAGATGAATGAACACCTGCCCGAACCGCTGATCTATGCCGCATGGTTGCGCGCGTTGCAGATCCGACTGATCTCGGACGAGTTGGGGCCGTTGGCTGCCGAATACAAACATGTTGAACCGCTGTTCATCGAACGGGTCTACCGCGATATCGACGGCGCCTCGGTCTGGTGCGACGTGCGCCAGAGCGCGCCAGTGGAAACCTGCACCGACATGGCCCGGTTGGCGCTGGACGACGCGCTGATCTGGATCAGCGAGAAATACGGTGGTTCGCTGGAATCGCTGCGCTGGGGAGACGCCCATCAGGCCACGCATGACCACCCGGTTCTGGGCACGGTTCCCATTCTGCGGTTCTTCGTCAACATCCGCCAATCCACCAGCGGCGGCGACAACACCCTACTGCGCGGACGGACATCAGGCGAAGGGCCCAACCCTTTCCAAAACGTGCACGGTGCGGGATATCGCGGTGTCTATGATTTTGCTGATCCCAACAGTTCGGTCTTTATCACGGCCACAGGTCAGTCGGGGCATTTCCTGTCGCGCTACTACGACGATCAGGCCCAGCTTTGGCGGCGGGGCGAATACATCCCGATGTCGCTGGACATGGATCTGGCCCGGGCTGCAGCGGTCGGTGTGACCAATCTGATCCCGCGCTGACTTCCACCACTTCGGCAGGACCTTGCCCCTTTTCTACCCCGCCGTGGACGCGTACCGGTGTTTTCGCCTACGATCTGTTGACCGACCATTCGGAACCGGGGGTAAAGATGGCCAGTTTTCGGGATATGATGAACAATCTCGCGCGCGATTACGCAATCGCATGGAGTTCGGGCGACCCAGAGGCAGTTGCCAGCTTTTTTGCGCCCGACGGACAGATCACAATTAACCGGGGTGAACCAACTGTCGGCCGTGCCGCCGTCGCAGACATGGCGCGCGGATTCCACATCAACTTCCCTGATCTGGAAGTGCGTTGCGACATGTTGCGTTGGGCCGGGCCACACGCCATTTTTGTCTGGACACTGGAAGGTCATCATTCCGAGACCGGCAACCACGTGGTCACACGTGGTTGGGAAGAATGGGAGCTGACCGAAGACAACGAAGTCCAATCTTCGCTTTTCTGGTTCGATGCAGACGACTATCAGCGCCAGATAGACGGGCAGTAGCGGACGCCCCGCCTAAACGCGCGTGATCTGATAGTCGCGCGAAATGCCTTCTGTCACCGGGAACCAGATCGAGGCTTTGGTGCGCGCCTGATGCGCGTCAAAGGCCGCTTGGTTCTCAAAAATTTCACGCACGTTGAAGCGACCGGGAATATCCGCGTCTTCTGTCACATCGAATGAGATGCACCCCGGCTCGGCCCGCGTCTGGGCGATGTGGTCCGGCAAAGCCTCCCGCACCTGCGTGATCCGGTCGACAGGCACGGAAATATGACCATGCAGAACCACCTTAGATTCTACCATCGTGACCTCACTTATCGATCAAAGCGCGGCGAACTGCGCCGCCTGTTTGTCGGTCCACAATACGGTGATCTGAAATCCGTCATCCGTCTGCTCTTCGGATTGAACAACGTCCTGACGGAACAGCCATGCACGCTTGTTGCCTTCGGCAAATGCCAGCGTCAGTACCGTTTCGTGCCGAACCCCTTGCAAATTAACCGCGATCTCGGCCAACAAAGGTTCGATGCCTTCGCCCGTCACGGCAGAAATGGCAAAGATCGACGGGTCGCGGTCGGCCCGGGCAAACGTGGCCTCGCGCTCATCTTCGTTCAACAGGTCGATCTTGTTCCAGACCTCAAGCCGGGGGCGTTCGTCATCTACGCCCAACGAGGTCAAAATGGTCTCGACATCCCGGGCTTGTGCCTCGGTGTCTTCATGGCTGATGTCGCGCACATGCACGACGATATCTGCGCCCAAAACCTCTTCAAGTGTGGCGCGGAAGGCCGCGACCAGTTCGGTCGGCAAGTTCGAAATGAACCCCACCGTGTCCGATAGAATCACCTCGGGACCATCGGGCAGTTCAACCCGCCGCATGGTCGGATCCAGCGTGGCAAACAGCATGTCCTTTGCCATTACCTCGGCCCCGGTGAGGCGATTGAACAAAGTTGATTTACCGGCGTTCGTATAGCCCACCAGCGCAACAATCGGATACGGCACCTTTGCCCGAGCAGCACGGTGCAAGGTCCGGGTCTTGATCACCTTCTGCAATTGACGGCGCAGGCGCACAAGCTGATCGTCGATCGCCCTTCGGTCAGCCTCGATCTGGGTTTCACCGGGACCACCGACAAACCCCAATCCACCCCGCTGACGTTCAAGGTGGGTCCAGGCGCGCACCAGACGCGTACGCTGATAGCTGAGCGCGGCCATCTCGACCTGCAGCACACCTTCACGAGTACGCGCGCGGTCGCTGAAAATCTCCAAAATCAACCCGGTCCGGTCGAGGATTTTGACCTTCCACGCTTTTTCCAGATTGCGTTGCTGAACAGGGGTAACCGGCCCGTCGATCAGAACCAGCTCGACCTCGGCGTCATGAAATCGTTCGCCCAATTCTTCGATCTTGCCGGTCCCGAACAAAAGCCCCGGCTGGGCACGCGGCAGGCGCACAATATCGGACCCGATCACATCCAGATCGGGCAAAGCGGCAGCCAGCGCCACCGCCTCTTCCAGCGCCGGTCCAGGGACACGGCGCTGTTCATCTGATTTGATTTCCGGATGCAGCACCCAAGCCCGGGTGCGCGTCCTGTCATGTTCCATCAAGAGGCGTCTTCGCCCTCATACAGGTTGATCGGCTGCGACGGCATGATCGTTGAAATTGCGTGTTTGTAGACCAGCTGCGACTGTCCGTCGCGGCGCAACAATACGCAGAAATTGTCGAACCAGGTGATGACACCCTGCAATTTCACACCGTTGATCAGGAAAATTGTGACCGGGACCTTTGCTTTCCGTACATTATTCAGGAACGCGTCCTGCAGATTCTGTCTGTCCGAAGCCATATTATTATAATCTCGCCATTGTTCTTGCTACGCGCTGCGGACCAACGCGCTCCCTCTGGCAGAGTATGGAGTGTCGTTAACCGATATTCCAGATGAAAAATAAGGTGTCGGCAAAGGTGAGGATTCTTAGTCTCGCCAGAGGGTTGGCGTAATCAGCGCAATGATCGCCAATGTTTCCAGTCGCCCGATCACCATCGCCGCACACATGGTCAGCTTTGCACCCCAGGGCAAATCGACCAGACGGATGGGGACATCGGTGGCCAGTTCGATCAACGGCCCGGTGGTGCTGAGCGCGGCAACACTGAGGACCATGGCCTGTTCAAACCCCGACCCCATCGCGGCCAGCAGCAGATTGAACAGTGCTGCGGTCAGGGCGAACATCATCAGGAATATCCAGGCGATAAAGGCCCCGTCGCTTTGAATGCGACGGTTACCGCCGCCAATGCCACTAACGGATGAGGGATAGATCAACCGATCAATCTCGCGCGCGCCATTGAGGTACAGGGCAAAGACCCGCAGCAGTTTGACCCCGCCCGCCGTTGTGGCCACCCCGCCTCCGATCAGGGCGAGACCCATCAGGATCAGCCCGGGAGTGCCAAGGCCGGACAATTGCTGCGCATCGTTCCAGTTGGCGCTTTCGAATCCGGCTGTGGTCAGGAAAGACAACGCCGTAAAGATCATACCCCAGATCACGCTAAGTGCCTGAAGCGGTTCCAACTGATTGCCAATTTCCAGAACGCCGGCCCAGACGCGCGCGAACAACAGTGCCGCGACGACAACCACAATCATCAAGCCAATCCGGAATTCGGGGTCTTGGTCCAGCCGGGAATAACCTGTGGTCGCCGTATCGGTCGAAAACGTCAGCCGCGACAAAGCGAAGAACAGGAACAGAAACAGGATCGCCTCGCCCGTTATGCCTGCCTGCGCCCCCTCCAGCCCGCCGACCGGAGATATCCCCGACGTGGCCATGGTTGACATGGCGTGACACACGGCAGTCAAACCGTTTTCGCCAGCGATCAGTAGCAATATCCAAATGGTTGAGGTCAGACCGGTATAGACTGGTGTCAAGGTCCGGGTCACACGGATCAGACGGCCGCGGGGGTCGACCTCTTCGCTTTGTGCGACGCCCGACACCGGGCGACCGGGCTGGCCGCGCGCCGTAATCTCGAACCCGCCCAGCGACAAGGGCGCCAGAATTGCAGCGGCAGCAATCCACATCAGCAAGCCGCCCATCCAGCCGACCAAAGCACGCCACAGGTGTAGAGGTGCGGTCAGGCGATCCGGGTCCGGAAACAGATCTGCACCGGTGGTGGTCACAGCACTGACCATATCAAAATACGCATTCAAAAAGGTGGTGTTGCCCAAGGCATCATGCAGCGGAATCGCCAGAAACAGCGGCAGAACGGTAAAACACCCCAGCAACACGGCCAGTTGCCCAAGCGTCCCACGTCGCGGCACCCGGTTTGATGCTGCCACAGCGATCGTGGATACCACGAACAGTCCCAGAAGGCCGGAATAGAAAAAGGATCGCGACGTGTCGTGATCATCCAAGGCCAGCGCGTAAATCGCTGGAATCCACATCGACAACGCAGCGATTCCCGAGATCAACAGAAACAGCGGCAATCGCTGTATCAAAGTGATCTGTTGTCTCAGAGCGCGCGCCATCAGAAGAAATCAATTGAAACCTGCATCAGGCGCTCGACCTCGGGCACGTCCTTGGCCATCGCAAAGATTGCCACCACGTCCTTTTCGTCGATCCGCAGGCTGCCTGTCGGGCGCAAAAGCTCATCGCCTTTTCGTACAGCACCCACCAGAACGCCTTCGGGAAAATCGATATCCCGCAGCTTCTGTCCTGCCATGGGCGAGGTCGACAGCACCTCGGCCTCGATCACTTCCGCCTCGGCATCCCCGATAGAATACACCTGCCGCACCCGCCCGTGGCGAATATGGCGCAGGATCGAGCTGACTGTGGTTGCACGCGGGTTGATATAGGCGTCGATCCCCAGTGGGCCCATCAGGGCAACCATGCTGGGATCATTGATCAAGGCAATTGCCAAGGCACAACCTTCGGCCTTGGCCCGCACCGCAGCCAGCATGTTGGCACGGTCGTCATCGGTGACCGCCAACATCGCGTCGGCGCGCTCGATCCCGGCCTCGCGCAACAAAGCGGCATCCAGCCCGTCGCCATTCAGGACAATCGTCCGTTCCAGTGTTTCGGCGGCTATTTCAGCGCTTTGGCGATCACGCTCGATCACCTTGGCGCGCACGCGGCTTTCACGCTCTTCCAACGTCCGGGCCACTTCCAACCCGACATTGCCGCCACCAACGATCACGACGCGGTCCTGCTTTTTGTGGGTCTTGCCGAAAACCTCCATTGTGCGGTCCACGTCTTTGACATTGGTAAAGACATAGCATTCGTCGCCGACAAATAGCTGATCTTCGGATTCAGGCGCAAACAGCGTTCCATCCCGCCGAACACCGACAACGATTGAGCTGAGCGTCGAAAACAGGTCCGTGAGCTGCCGCAATGGCGTGTTCACGATGGGGCAATCTTCGTCAATACGGATGCCCAACAGCTGCGCCTGCCCATCCATGAACATCTCAGTATCAAAGGCGGACGGGGCCGAAAGGCGGCGCATGGCAGCAGCTGCGACTTCGCGTTCAGGGCTGATCACGACGTCGATGGGCAAGTGGTCACGACGGAACAGATCCGAATGGATCGCCTGCAAATACGATTTAGCCCGCAACCGCGCGATCTTGCGCTGGATGGAAAAGATCGAATGCGCCATCTGGCAGGTGACCATATTCACCTCGTCCGAATGGGTCGCCGCGATGATCATATCGGCATCCCGCGCGCCTGCGCGTTCCAGCACGTCAGGATAGCTGGCAAATCCGGCAATCCCCTGAACATCCAGCGTTTCCGTCGCCCGGCGCACCAGATCGGGATTGTTGTCCACCACCGTTACGTCATTCAGTTCGCCCGACAAGTGACGTGCGATCTGCCAGCCGACCTGACCGGCACCGCAAATGATGACCTTCATGTTTCTGGCCCTTCTGCCTGAAATCCTTGAATGACAGATGCCCCCAAAGCGGTCAATTGAATTGTCATTCGGGCGAAGCTGGGGCAAGATAACCCTATGAAATCAGTGCTTCACTTACTAATTCCTCTGACCGTCCTGTCCGCATGCAGCGGCCCACTTTCGCTGTACTACCGCGAAGGTGAAAGCGTGTCGCGCGCGCAGTCCGAGACCACGCAATGTCAGGTTAAGGCGGTAAATGACGTTCCCGTGGCTAATCAGGTGCGGCAAAGCCCGCCCACATACTGGCCGGGACGCACTTATTGCGACAACCGGGGGCACTGCTATCGCTCGCCTGGTTGGTGGGAACCCGGGCGCGTGTATACGGTCGACGTGAATGCCGGTCTGCGCAATCAGGTCGAGGCCCAATGCATGGCCAAAAAAGGCTTTCGTCCGATCAGCCTGCCACCCTGCAAACAGAGCGTAAAGTCTCAGGTTCCACCTGCGCGCACAACGAAACTGCCGCCGCTGGGAACCCAATCCTGCTATGTGAAATTCGACGACGGCTCGTTTCAGATCATCACCCCGGGTCAGGCAGGGTAAAGCCCCGGCGGATTACTCCGCCGGTTCTGGTTCGTCGATCTGCGCCACCCGCGCCCCGGATTTGTTCGAGGTCACAACACCAAGCGATTTCAGCTTGCGGTGCAGCGCGCTGCGTTCCATGCCCACAAAGCTGGCGGTTCGGCTGATATTGCCACCGAAACGGTTGATCTGGGTCAGCAGGTACTCACGTTCGAACGCCTCCCGCGCTTCCCGCAGCGGCAGCGTTGCCAGCGCACCGGACAAAACCACGCGGCCCGAGTCGTCGGTTTTCTCTTCTTCGGTTGGCAATTCGCGGGCTTCGATCGGGCCTGTTCCATCGCCCAGGATCAGGACACGCTCGATCAGGTTCTTCAGCTGACGCACATTGCCGGGCCAGGTCATGGTCTGCAACAATGCCACCGCCTCTTCCGAGATTTCGCGAATCGGTAAGCCTTGGGTTTCGTTACACATTTCGATGAAATGCTGCGCCAGAACCGGAATATCCTCGCGACGGTCCTCCATCGAAGGCACGGCGATCGGCACAACGTTCAGGCGGTGATACAGCTCTTCGCGGAACCGGTCAGCTTCGATTTCGGCATCAAGATCGCGATTTGTCGACGAGATGACCCTCAGATCCACTCGCACCTTGTCAGACCCGCCTACCCGTTGGAATTGCTGGTCGACCAGAACCCGCAGAATCTTGGACTGCGTACCCAAGGGCATGTCGGCCACTTCGTCAAAGTAGATCACGCCGCCATGAGCCTCTTCCAGCAAGCCGGATTCGATCCCACGTTCCGATGACTCGCGCCCGAATAGCACTTCTTCGACGCGCTCTGGTTCGACCCCGGCGCAGTTGACGGTGACAAATGGCGCGTTGGCGCGGTTGGAATGGGCGTGGATATAACGCGCGGCAATCTCTTTGCCCGACCCGGCTGGCCCGCTCAGCATCACGCGGCCGTTCGACTTGGTGACCTTGTCCAGCTGGCTCTGCATCGCCCGGAACGCGGCCGATTTGCCGATCATGTCCGAGTTGGTGACCTCACGCCGCTTGAGCGACGCATTTTCGCGACGCAGGCGCGAGGTTTCCATGGCGCGGCGGATCACCACCATCAACTGGTCGATGTTGAACGGCTTTTCGATAAAGTCGTAAGCGCCCTGCTTGATCGCCGCCACAGCAATCTCGATGTTGCCGTGACCGGAAATGATCACCACCGGCACGTCAGGGTTGTCGCGTTTCACCGACTTCAGGATATCGATCCCGTCCATACGGCTGTCTTTCAGCCAGATATCAAGGATCAACAGACCCGGCGGCTCGGAATTGATCGACGACATACACTCGTCCGAGTTTGCCGCCAGTCGGGTTGAATAGCCTTCGTCCTCCAGAATGTCGGACACCAGTTCGCGAATATCGCGTTCGTCATCTACGATCAGAATGTCGCTCATCTTTGGCCTGCTTTCAGTTTGTTAGTATGAATTGCCTGCTTTTGTGGCGCTGCGGTCTGGGAAATATTGCCCCCTGGCAAACGGATCACGGCCATCGCACCGAAATGGTCCTGCCCGTCGAAAACGGGCGCGTCTTCCAAAGTCAGCGCTCCGCCATGTTCTTCTATGATTTTCTTGACGATGGGCAGGCCCAGCCCCGTGCCTTCGTCGCGCGTGGTGACATAGGGTTCAAATAACCGCGCCCGATCTTCGGGCAACCCAATGCCATTGTCCGCTATTGTAATGACCGTCCCCGGATCATCGTTGGAAATGTCCACTTTGATCTGTGGCTTCAAATTATCAGGCGGGCCTTTTTTCTTCAGTGTTTCAATGGCCTCACCCGCGTTCTTTATCAGGTTCGTCAACGCCTGGTTCAACATCGTCGCATCGACATCTGCCAGGATGGGGTTGTCTGGCAACGTCGCGTCGATCTGAACGTCCGGCTGTCCGGCTTGCTGCAACAACACGGCTTCGCGCACCAAGTTAACAACGTCTTCCTCACGCCGAACCGGTTCGGGCATCCGCGCGAATTTCGAAAACTCGTCCACGATCCGCCGCAGATCGTTGGTCTGCCGCACGATCACATCGGTCATGGATTCAAGGCTGTCACAATCCTCTTCGTTCAGTTTGCGCGAGAATTTGCGCTTGATCCGTTCCGCGCTGAGCTGGATCGGCGTTAGCGGGTTCTTGATCTCATGGGCAATACGGCGGGCCACATCGCCCCAGGCCGCCATGCGCTGTGCACTGACCAGATCGGTCACGTCATCAAAGGCCACCACGTAGCCTTCCAAACCGCCATCCTCACCGCGCCGGATCGCCATGCGCACGAGCAAGTTTTCCAACCGCCCCTTGCGCGTGACCTTAACCTCACCCTGTACGGCCTCTTGACCGCTGGCTTTTAGATTTTCGAACAAGGGAAGAAATTCGGGAACCGCGATGCCGATAGCCAATTGTTCTTCACCGCGCGACCAGTCCAGAAGACGCTCGGCCGAGCGGTTTACGAAAGTGACACATCCATCCGAGTCGACGCCAACCACGCCCGAAGTCACCGAGCTGAGCACGGAATCAAACAGGCGGCGGCGGCGTTCGATTTGACGCGTGTTTTCCAACAACGTTTCGCGCTGCCCTTTAAGTTGCCGTGTCATCTGATTGAAATAACGACCTAACATGGCGATTTCGTCATCGCTGGCCTCTTCGATGACCTGAACGCTCAGATCCCCGGCGCCGACCCTTTGTGCCGCGGTTGTCAGACGGCCAACCGGGCGCGACAGGCGTTCAGCGAACCACATCCCCAAAGACATCGCGGCAAGGATCAGAATAACTGCAAAACCCAGGTACAAGAGCCCGAACTCAAAAAGAACCCGGCCCCTTTCACTTTCAAGTTGTTGGTAGAATTGGACCGTTTCCTTGGTGTCATCCAGCAATTTCAGAAGCTCGCCATCCACCTCGCGGCTAACATACAGATATCGGTCCAGATAAGCCTGTAACGGCACCAGCGCGCGGAATTCGTTGTTTTGCCAATCGGCAATGATCAGAAGGCCACTGTCGGTTGCTTCAACCATCTGCTCCGGTGTCGGCGGTTCATAATTGAACAGGTAGGACCTGTCGCCACGAGATTTGATTTCGCCACTGCCATCAATGACATAGGCCTCGCGCAAGCCCCGTTGAATCTGCGATTGTCCCTGTGCCAGAACCTCGCGCAGTTCTGCGTCCGAGATGTAGAAGTCCAGCGTTCGCGCATTGTCGAGGAATCGGGAAAGAACGATAGCGTCCTGTGTCAGGCCGCCGCGGTGCTCAAGCTCATAGGCCTCGGCGGCGGACAGGGATGATCCGACAACCTGACGGACCCGATCCGAAAACCATCCCTCAAGCCCGATATTTACCGTCAGGCCGGCAAAGATCGCGACGGTCACTGTCGGCACCAGGGCCAGCAAGGTGAACGCACCGATCAGCCGCAGGTGCAGACGAGATCCGGCAGATTTTGCACGGCGTGCAGCGATCAGGCTGAACACCTGCCCCAGAACAAGTGCTGCAACGACCAGCACATAGACCAGATCGGCCAGCAGAATCAGCCGCAGCGTAGGCGCTGCCGAACCCAAATCAAACGGACCGATGACCAGATACGTGGCCAACGCCAGAATTGGCCCCAGAAGGACCAGCCCCAAGGTGCTAAAATTGCGCAGCTTTCGGGATTTCCGCCACCGATCAATCGATAGGATCAGCCCGCTCTGTGCTCGGGTTGCCACCGTCTGCCCTCATCCTGATGTGCCGCTTACGCGACGTACCGCCATATCTCGTGGTCGTTGCCGGGCTTGTACCCGGATGCCACGCTTTGTGTGGCGATATTACATCAGTTTGCGTCGGCGTGTCACCTGAATATCGAGATCGGTGATTTTTTTGCGCAGCGTATTCCTGTTGATCCCCAGCAAATCCGCACATTTCGCCTGATTTCCGCCGGTTGCGTCCAGTGCCTGCTCGATCAAGGGGCCCTCAACCTCGCGCAGGATGCGCTGATACAGGCCCGGAGGTGGCAACAAATTGCCGTGCAGATCGAAATAGCGACGCAAATGACGGGCCACAGAGGCCGAGAGTTTCTCCCTTTCGCCGTCACCAAGAATCGGTTCCGCTTCGGGCTGACTGCCCAAAACCATCTCAACCTCGGCTTTCGATATTTCTTCGGCCCGGCTGGTCAGGCTTAAACGTCGGATCGCGTTTTCCAACTGTCGTACATTACCGGGCCAGGAATACCTTCGGACCAGTTCTACGGCCTCGGAGCTGAGCCAGCGCTTTGTGCCATGCTCCCGTTCTTCGCGGGCAAGGAAGTGATCAACCAGCAGGGTGATATCGTCCACCCGCTCGCGCAGCGCTGGCACGTGGATCGTCGCACCGCACAGTCGATAATACAGATCCTGACGCACCCGCCCGCTTTCCATCGCTTCGGTCAGGTCCGATTGGCTGGTCGCCATAAAACGCGGAAGATGATCGCCGGGCGTGTCCATCATCCGGACAATACGTGCCTGGACCTCATCTTCGATATCAGCGATCTCGTCGATCAACAGGGTGCCGCCCCGTACCCTGGCCATAATGCGCGCAGGTCCCTCGAGGTCACGCAGATCACCAGCGGTCGCAGTGACGAAGGGCAGCGTGCGCCGGTCCGAAAAATCATGAATAGCTCGCGCTATCAAGGACTTGCCGGTGCCACTTTCACCGGAAATCATGACAGAAAGATCGGTATTCATCACACGTGCCACAAGGCGATACAGCGCCTGCATCCCCGGAGTGCGCCCGACCAGCGGCAGCTCCTCAGGACGGTCTTCGGCAGGTACGACCGCATCCGCCTGCACGCGTTGCTTTTGCTCCAAGGCCCGTGCGGTCCGCTTCATCAGGTCTGGCAGATCAAAGGGCTTGGGCAGATAGTCATATGCATCCGCCTCGGCCGCTTGAATGGCGGTCATAATCGTGTTCTGCGCCGAGATCACGATGACCGGCAGCCCCGGACGATCCTGCGCGATTTTTGGCAACATCTCCAGCCCGTTGCCATCCGGCATAACCACGTCCGAGATTACAACGTCTCCTTTGCCCTCGCCGACCCAGCGCATCAGGGTGGTCAGCGAGGATGTCGCATGAACCTTGCACCCGGCCCGCGTCAGGGCCTGAGTCAGTACGGTTCGGATTGTGCGATCGTCATCTGCGACCAGTACTGTGCCATCCATCAGGTGCTCTCCTTACTATCTCTGCCCGGTTGTCCATCTCAGGTCGCGTCGCGCGGTGCGCGCCTGAGCGACAGTCGGAATACGGTGTGTCCCGGAACCGACTCAGCCAAGATCCAGCCGTCGTGGTCCGAGATGATTTTGCTGACCAGCGCCAGCCCAAGACCGGTGCCGTTTTCCCTGCCCGACACAAACGGATCGAAAATGTCGCTGCGGATCTTGTCCGGTAGCCCCGGGCCGTCATCGATGATTTCAATCTGCAGGGGCAAAGAATGCCCCGAACCGTCGCTGCGGCGCAGGCGGAAGGAATGTTCGAAATACGTCCGCAGGCGGATTGTCCCGCCTTTGGGGGACGCCTCGGATGCATTTTTGAGCAGGTTCAGCACCACCTGCAAAAGTTGATCCGGGTCACCATAGGCCAGCGGCAACGAGGGGTCGTAATCCTCGATAATCGTCATATGCGCGCCAAAGCCCAACAGCGCTGAGCGCCGCGCACGGTCCAGAACGTCGTGGATATTGACTGGTTTGAAATCTGGCTGGGTCAGGTTCCCAAATTGCTCGACTTGCTCTAACAGCTTCACTATTCGGCGGCTTTCAGCAACGATAAGATCTGTAAGTTCAAGGTCTTGCTGACTGATATTCATGCTCAGAAGCTGCGCAGCCCCGGTGATCCCCGCCAATGGGTTCTTGATTTCATGTGCCAGCATTTCCGCCATGCCAATCGCCGATTGCGCCGCAGATTTTACCGTGTTGCCCCGTGTCATCCGCCCCGCCAGTTCGCGTGGGGACATGGTCATGATCATCGACCCCGGATGCCCAAGCAGCGGCGCAATTTGCAAAGCGCATTGCAGCGGCGCCCGATTGCCTGACCCCACATCCACATCGTTCACGAAAAGCGGTGTGCCCTGTTGGCGTGCGCGCAAAAACGCTTCTTCCAGTGGGGCATCCACGGCGATCTGGTCCCAGACCGGGTGACCGATGACTGCATTGCGGGACGCATTCAGGAACCCCTCCCCGGCGGAATTCACATCTGTGATCCGGTCATCGGCATCAATGATGAAAGCCGGAACCGGCAGCGAGGCCCAGATGTTTTGGTCCGAGGTCATGCTGCGGCCTCTGCGTCGCTGTGCAGGGCATCGCCCAACAGACGCAGCACCTCGGTGGTATCCCGCGAGGTCAAAACCGCACGGCGCAAGGTTGCCGGGGTCGCGGCCTCATCCATGTACCAGCCGAGATGTTTACGTGCCACGCGCAGCCCCAGATCGGTGCCGTAAAAGTCCAACATCGCCTCATAATGACCGCGCACCATGTCGATCAGGTCGCCATTGGCGGGGATGACCGGCGCTTGTGCGCCATACAAGTCGTGGCACATCTGGGCCAGCAGCCAAGGCTTACCCTGCGCCCCACGCCCAACCATGACGCCATCAGAGCCTGACTGGTCCAAAGCAGTGCGTGCCGCGTCAGAATTCACGATATCCCCGTTCGCGATGACGGGGATCGAGACCGACTCTTTCACTGCCCGGATCGCTTGCCAGTCCGCGCGTCCTTTGTAGAACTGGCACCGCGTCCGCCCGTGGATTGTGACCAGTTGGATGCCCGCACCCTGCGCCCGGCGCGCCACATCCGGTGCGTTCAGCAAGTTGTGGTCCCAACCCAGACGAGTTTTCAAAGTGACCGGAATGTCGACAGCCTCGACCACGGCCTCAATCAGTGTCAGCGCGTGATCCGGTGTCTTAAGCAGCGCCGAACCGGAATAGCCATTCGTCACCTTCTTTGCCGGGCAGCCCATATTGATGTCGATCACCCGCGCGCCACGATCGGCCACCTGACGCGCAGCCTCGGCCATCCAATGCGCCTCGCGCCCGGCAAGTTGAACAGCGGTGTTTTCAACGTCAGCAGACAGCTCGGCCCGTTCCCGCACGCCCGGTTTGGCCTGAACCATTTCCTGACTGGCGACCATTTCGCTGACGACCATGCCCGCGCCAAAGCGCATCACCAGATCGCGGAACGGTCGATCGGTGATCCCGGCCATCGGGGCCAGCATGACCGGCGGATTTAAGGTTTTGTCGGCGAGGTGCAGGGTCAACGTGCTTAATCCTTGGGCAGTTGCGACTTAGATATCGAATTCCGCGCATATGAACAACAAAACGGCAGGAAACAAGCTTGCAAAATCACCACTTGCCTATTTTTTAAGCAACTCGACGCGGGTGATTGCCTCTACATTCACCGCAGCTTAAACACTGCGCTCAAATCATCGGAGAATTCGCCCAATGACCACCGCCGCCATCATCGTCGCCGCAGGACGCGGATTGCGCGCCGGAGGCGGCATTCCCAAGCAATGGCGACCATTGGCCGGACGCAGAGTTGCAGACTGGACCATCGACCGCTTTCGCCATCAGGTCGATCATATTGTTCTGGTGCTGTCCGAGGATGATAAGACCGCTTGGGACGAGTTTTTAGGCTCTGATCTGCTGCTGGCAAAAGGTGGCAGCGATCGTGCCGGGTCGGTACGGAACGGGCTGGATGTATTGGATGGGATGGGGATCGAACATGTCCTGATTCACGACGTCGCTCGCCCCTGCGTGAGCAGCCAGACCATTACAGGCGTCCTGACCGCCCTGACCAAGCATGAGGCTGCAGCGCCCGGTCTGTCCGTTACAGATGCGCTTTGGACCGGTGACGAAGCCGTCGTTACGGGTACGCAGGACCGGACGGGTCTTTTCGCAGCCCAGACCCCACAGGGTTTTCGCTATGACGCGATTGTCGCGGCGCACGCGGCCCATTCTGGCGGCGCGGCGGACGATGTCGAGGTCGCCCGCGCCGCTGGCATGAACGTCGTGATCGTGCCAGGCGATGCCGATAACATCAAAATCACAAGACCCGAGGATTTTGCCCGGGCGGAACGCGTATTGGGGACAGACATGGATGTGAGACTGGGCAACGGCTATGACGTGCATCGCTTTGGCGACGGGGATCACGTGATCCTGTGCGGCGTCAAAATTCCGCATGACCGGGGGCTACAGGGCCATTCGGATGCGGATGTCGGCATGCATGCGGTTACTGATGCAATCTATGGCGCGCTGGCGCAGGGCGATATTGGCCAGCACTTTCCACCCTCGGACCCCCAATGGAAAGGCGCGGCAAGCGAGATATTCCTCCGCCACGCGGTCGAGTTGTCGGTCCAGATGGGTTACAGTATTTCAAATGTCGATTGCACGCTGGTCTGCGAATACCCCAAGATCGGTCCGCACGCGCCCGCGATGCGTGAAGAAATGGCGAGTATCATGGGGTTGCGCGCCGATCAGATCTCGGTCAAGGCGACCACGTCCGAACGTCTGGGCTTTACCGGACGCAGCGAAGGCATCGCCTCGCTGGCCACAGCTTGTCTGGTGAAGTCATGAACGCCGCGCGCCTGATCGGGACCGTTTGCGGCGTCGGATATCTACGCCCTGCACCCGGAACATGGGGATCTCTGGCCGCCTTGCCCCTGGCTTGGGTCCTTCATACGCTGGGCGGCTTTCCATTGCTGGTCCTCGCCACTGTCGCTGTTTTCGTCGGCGGCCTGTGGGCCACCAAAGTGATGACTGCTGGTCAGGAAGATCACGACCCGTCTGAAATCGTCATCGACGAAGTTACCGGGCAGTTCATCGCGCTTTGGGCCATTTCCTACCCATCCTGGGCGCATGGAATCGATATCACAGCCCTTTGGCCCGGCTGGATCGCAGGTTTCCTTCTGTTTCGCCTGTTCGACATCACGAAACTCGGCCCGGTGGGTTGGGCGGATCGCAAAGGTGACGCGATGGGTGTGATGCTGGACGATGTGATCGCCGGCGTCTTTGCCGGGATCGGCGTTCTGGTTCTTGCCGGCATCTCGCACGGTGTTCTGGGCCTATGAGTGTCGCCGCTTTGCTTGACCGCGCCAAGGCGCAAGGCGTGATGATCGCGACAGCCGAAAGCTGTACCGGCGGCATGGTCGCTGCTGCGCTGACGGATATCCCGGGCAGCTCGGCCGTGGTGGATCGCGGGTTTGTCACCTACACCAATGACGCCAAGCAGCAGATGCTGGGCGTAAACGCCGAGACTCTGGCAACCCATGGCGCTGTGTCCGAAGAAGTCGCGCTGGAGATGGCAGAAGGTGCATTGAAGAACTCGCAAGCCCAACTGACCGTTTCGATCACCGGCATCGCAGGCCCTGGCGGATCAGAATTCAAGCCGGAAGGCCGCGTTTGCTTTGGGCTCGCTGCCGACGGACAGAAGACAAAGACCGAAACGGTCGAATTTGGGCCGTTGGGACGTGACAAGGTCCGCATTGCGGCCCGCGATCATGCTCTGAACCTTCTGTCGCACGGCGTTTCGTTGTTCGCTCAATAATAAAGCACTCTGTACCTTTTGACGCCTATTTTATCATCGGTTGATAAAAGGCCCTTAAAACAGGCACCCAAAACCCCGTCCGCCTCTTTTTTCCCCGTCCTCTCTCCGCTTCAACGCCAGCCACGCAAGCTGAAGACGCCACAGAGGAGACCGGCTGATGAACGGAGCCGATACCGCCTGGATCATAGTTGCAACTGCACTGGTCCTATTCATGACATTGCCGGGCCTCGCCCTGTTCTATGGCGGTCTCGTCCGCGCCCGCAACGTGCTGAGCGTTTTCATGCACTGCTTCAGCATCGCCTGTTTGATGAGCATCCTGTGGTTGGTCGCCGGATACTCGATCGCATTTGGTGACGGCGGGTCGGGTCTGTGGGGCGGTCTCGGCAAAGCCTTCCTGAACGGAGTTGACGTCGACAGCCTGTCGGGCACCCTGCCCGAGGTACTGTTCTTTGCCTTCCAGATGACATTCGCAATCATCACCCCCGCCCTGATCATCGGCGCATATGTCGAGCGTGTGGGTTACGGGTTTGTCATGATCTTCTCAGGCCTGTGGATGCTGCTGTGCTACGCACCCGTCGTTCACTGGATCTGGGGCGGTGGCATTCTGACCGATGGCGGCATTCTGGGCGAGATCGGCGTGCGTGACTTTGCCGGTGGCATCGTGGTGCACGAAACCGCAGGTCTGGCCGCGCTGATCATCGCCGTAGTTCTTGGCCCTCGCCGCAACCGCACGACCCCGCCGCACAATCCGGGCTATGTCATGATCGGTGCCGCGATGCTTTGGGTTGGCTGGTTTGGCTTCAACGGCGGTTCACAATTGGCGGCAGATGGCGGTGCCGCCATGGCGATAACAGTCACGCATATCTCGGCCGCAACCGCATCGCTGACATGGGCGCTGTATGAACGCATCAAATACGGCAAAGCCTCGATGGTGGGCCTGGTTACAGGTACGATTGCGGGTCTGGCCTCGATCACCCCAGCCTCGGGATATGTCGATCCGGTTCAGGCGCTGATCATCGGTGCCGTAGCAGGCGTGTTGTGTCAGGAGGCCGTGAACATCATCCGTAACAAGCTGAACATCGACGACACTCTGGACGTGTTCGCGGTGCACGGCGTAGGCGGCATCTTTGGCACCATCATGATCGCTGTGTTCGGCCTGGGTGCCTGGACCGCGCAGTTGGGCGGGCTGGTGATCGTGGGTGCCTTTACGGCAGTTGTCACATTTGTGTTGATCAAGGTGGTTGCGCTGATCACCCCGCTTCGCGTAGATGCAGAAACCGAGACAAACGGGCTCGATCTGTCGGTACACGGCGAGCGTGCCTATGACATGAGCAGCTAAGCCCACCTTGGCTGCCTCTTGCCCGCAAGGGCCAAAGCGGGCCTCTTCGTGAGGTCCGCTTTTCTTTTGCGCACACCCCTCTCGACTCTGGGACGGGGGACAGGCTATCAGCCCGCAATGCCATTCAGCCCAGAGGTACCGTTATGATCCCCAGTTCATTCCCCGACAGCACCGAAATCGCTCGCCTTACCGCACGGATGTTGCTGGAGATCAAAGCCGTCCATTTCAATTCGCGTGAGCCGTTCACACTGGCCAGCGGCTTGCCCAGCCCAACCTATATCGACTGCCGCAAGCTGATCTCGTACCCGCGCATTCGGTCGACCCTGATGGATTTCCTGACCGTCACCGTGATGCGGGATGCCGGGTTTGAGGCATTCGACAATATCGCCGGCGGTGAGACCGCGGGCATCCCCTTCGCCGCCATGGTGGCTGAGCGTATGGCGCTGCCGATGACCTACGTGCGCAAAAAGCCAAAGGGTTATGGCCGCAACGCTCGTATCGAAGGCGCGATGAGCGAAGGAGAGCGCGTGCTGCTGGTCGAGGATCTGACCACCGATGGCGGGTCCAAGCTGTCCTTCGTGGATGCGATCCGCGAAACAGGTGCCACTTGCGGGCACACGGCGGTCATCTTCTACTATGGCATCTTTCCCGAGACTGAAAAAACGTTGGGCGACCACGGCATCCAACTGCATCACCTTTGCACATGGTGGGATGTTCTGGCCGAGGCCAAAGCGCAGAAAGCCTTTGATCAGGAAACACTTGACGGTGTCGAAGCCTTCCTGAAAGACCCGCGTGGCTGGCAGGAAGCAAATAAATCCACGTAAACCTCTTGTGGACAGATTGGGGATAAGCCCGGAAGAATCGGGCGACCGGCCACGATATCTGGTGACTTTTTCCCCAAATCCTACATAATAAGCTACGCATACACAGGTATCCAAACTGTCAGGAAAGTTATCCCAAGGCTTTATCCATAGTTAGCCACAGGTATTTCCAGATAGCCGACACGCCGAAATAGCGTGTAGAAAGCGCCGCAGGGCAGCGGGGACAAAATGAACGAGATCAGCAGCATCGAGCAGGCAGCAGCTCGGATTCAGAACGCCGAAACCATGCCGCATTCCATTGAGGCCGAACAGCAGCTTCTGGGTGCGATCCTGACCAATAACGATCTTTATGATCGGGTCGCCTCGATCATCGGGGCCGAGCATTTCTATGACCCGGTTCACTCTCGGATTTATGAGGTCGCCTCGACCCGGATAGCTAAGAATGCGCTGGCCTCGCCCGTGACGCTGAAATCCTTCATGGCCGAGGATGAGGGCCTGCAGGAACTGGGTGGCCCGGCCTATCTGGTCAAACTGGCGGGCGCATCGATCAGCGCCTTTGCGGTGCATGACTATGCCCAGATGATTTATGATCTGGCAATCCGGCGCGAGCTGATCCGGCTGGGTCGGGATATCTCGGACAAGGCGGCGCGGGTTGATGTCTCAAGCGAGCCGAAAGAACAAATCGTCGAGGCCGAGCAACAGCTTTATCAGTTATCCGAGCAGGGCCAGACCGAACAGGGATTTCAATCCTTCCTCAAGGCGGTCACAGAAGCCGTCAACGTCACCAACGAAGCGTACCAGCGCGGTGGTGGCATGGCAGGGATTTCCACCGGTCTGGCCGACTTGGACAAACAACTGGGTGGATTGCACCCGTCTGACCTGATCATTCTTGCCGGTCGTCCGTCGATGGGGAAAACCTCTTTGGCGACCAACGTGGCATTCAATGTGGCCAAGGCGTACAAACGTGGGCTGAAACCAGACGGCTCAGAGGGCGCGATTGACGGCGGTGTCGTTGGCTTTTTCTCATTGGAAATGAGTGCGGAACAGCTGGCAGGCCGAGTTCTGGCTGAAGCCTCCGAAATCTCATCCCATAAGATCCGCCAGGGTGACATGACCGAGTCCGAGTTCCGCCGCTTTGTCGACGCGGCCAAGGAACTGGAAGCCTGCCCGCTTTTCATTGACGACACGCCCGCCCTGCCGATTTCGCAGTTGGCGGCTCGGGCACGCCGTTTGAAACGGACACATGGTTTGGACCTGCTCGTTATCGACTACCTGCAGCTGTGCCGGGGCATGGCCGAAAACCGCGTCAACGAAATTGCCGAGATTTCGATGGGCATGAAAGCCATCGCCAAGGAATTGCAAATTCCGGTGATCGCCCTGTCCCAGCTTTCGCGTCAGGTTGAAAACCGCGACGACAAACGCCCACAACTGTCCGACCTGCGGGAATCAGGCTCGATCGAACAGGACGCCGACGTGGTGATGTTCGTGTACCGCGAGGAATACTACAAGGAACGCGAAAAGCCCGGCGATCACGAACTGGAAAAGATGGAAGAGTGGAAGCAGGCCATGGAACGTCTGCACGGCAAGGCCGAAGTCATTGTCGGGAAGCAGCGCCACGGTCCCATCGGCACGGTCGACCTTTCGTTCGAGGCGCAGTTCACCCGTTTTGGAAATCTGGTAAAACCCTGGCAACAGGACGGGCAGATTGAGGGGTATTAACCCTTACCATAGCTCGGGTTTGTTGAATGCACTGACACATTGAGATGGCCCCTTGAACGGCGCCATCTCAACCCCCGTCAATGATTGCCCCAACCACCCGTGCGGATGGCTTAACGGCAGAGGAGCTTGGGCGACTTTTTCTGAAATCTGCAAAAACCCGGTTTTACCGTAGTAGTTCGGATCACCGTAGGTCACCACAAAGTCCACTTTGTCACGGCGCAGCTCGTCCAACCCAAACGTGATCAGTCGCTGCCCAATCCCCGCTTTCTGGTGATCCGTACGCACGGCAACCGGCGACATCAAGAACACCTGTCGAAGGTCTTGGCCAAAGCGCAGCCGCGAAAACAGGATGCAACCCTGCACTTGGGGATCATCATCGGCAATGGCGGCGTGCAGGTCATCTCTGTCCGTCGTCTCCAACAAATCGCTGACCAGCGCACTGATCACTGCTCCCTCTTCTTTACTCTCAGATGCCGTGAATACGTCGCGAAACAGTTCAGGCAGTTCGGTCGCATACGCATTGTAGTCCCAGGTCATTTTCAGCATGGAATTCATCTCACTTCATCGTCCGGCTCTGAGTAAACGATATACTTATACAACGTTCGTTGAATACGTGGCGGATACAATGTCGAGGCAACTGTAATACTCCTAAAAGTCAGGCAAACCGCCATTGTCCCTGCGATAGCAGCTAGAAGCCGCCCAGCACTCGCAAAATCTCCTCAAGAATTGCTGTTTACCCCCTTGACCTGCCGCAATCCAATGTCATGAACACTCCATGGGTACCGCACACTTAACGATCAATCTTCATGCGCTCGCCAGCAATTGGCGGGCATTGGACGCAAAAACAAAAGTCGAAACCGGAGCAGTTGTCAAAGCTGATGCTTATGGGCTTGGAGCTGGGCCAGTGTCTGCGACCCTGGCTGAAGAAGGGGTTCGCCAATTTTTTGTCGCCGCCGCCGAAGAAGGCGCCGCTGTGCGCGACGCGGTAGGCCCCAAGCCGCAGATTTTCGTGTTCTCTGGTTTCATGGAAGGGGACAATGGGCTACATTATGCAGATAATCTGATCCCTTTGATCAATTCGCCGGAACAGTATAAAAGGCTCCGGCAGGCAATGCCGGATCGCCCTTTTGGGGTCCAATTGAACAGCGGCATGAACCGCCTTGGGCTTGAGCCCGCAGACTGGGCTGAACTGCGGCCCGAGATGGAGGCCAATAACCCGGTGGTAGTTATGTCACATCTGGCCTGCGCGGATGAGCCTGATAACCCGATGAACCAACAGCAGTTGAAATCCTTCCGCGAGATGACAGATGGCGTGACTGCCCTCCGTTCTCTGGCTGCTACGGGTGGTACGATGTTGGGGTCCGAGTTCCACTTTGACTTCTGCCGCCCCGGCATCGGCCTGTACGGCGGCATGCCCTTTGCCGACGCGAAACCTGTTGTCGCGATCGACCTGCCTGTTATCCAAGTCCGCCCTGTCGACGTCGGTGAAACGGTCGGATACGGCAACAGCTGGATTGCGCGTCGTCCCTCTCGCATTGCAACCGTTGCCGCCGGTTACGCTGATGGTTTGCACCGCGCCATCGGTGGTGGGATCGACGTGTTTTTTGGCGACCAGCCCTGCCCGGTTGTCGGACGCATCTCGATGGACCTGATCACGGTTGACGTCACCGATCTGCCCGAAGATCCCGAACGCCTACGCATCCTGAACGGACATCAAACAGTCGACGATCTGGCCGAAGCCGCCGGCACCATCGGATATGAAATCCTGACGTCGCTGGGCGCGCGTTTTTCCCGGGGATACGTCGAATGAACCCATTGGCCGCGCTGGGTGGGTTGGGCCGTGCTGTCCTGTCCATGCTTGCCAACTTTGGCAAGGTGGGAATATTCGCGCTGGACGCGATCTCACACATCTTTCGGCCACCCTATTACCCGCGCGAGTTTGCCGTTGCCCTGATGAATGTCGGCTGGCTGTCGCTGCCGGTTGTTGGCCTGACTGCCATCTTCACCGGCGGTGCCCTTGCCTTACAAATCTACGCAGGCGGCGCGCGTTTCAACGCCGAGGCCGTGGTGCCCCAGATCGTCGCCATCGGCATGGTGCGTGAACTCGGCCCTGTTCTGGTCGGCCTGATGATCGCCGCGCGCGTGACCTCGTCCATCGCGGCCGAAATCGCGACCATGAAAGTGACCGAGCAGATTGACGCGCTGGTCACCCTGTCGACCCACCCGATGAAATACCTGACGGCGCCGCGTGTTCTGGCCGCCTTGATTACGGTGCCCCTGTTGGTCGGGATCGGAGATATCATCGGCATTGCAGGCGGTTACGTGGTCGCAACGCAAAATCTGGGTTTCAACGCGGCGACCTACCTACAGAACACGGTCAACTTTCTTGAGACCAAGGACATCGTGTCATCTCTGGTCAAAGGCGCGGCTTTCGGCCTGATCGCGGCCATCATGGGTTGCTATAACGGCATGAATTCGGGCCGCGGCGCGCAAGGTGTGGGCCGGGCCACCAAATCCTCGGTCGAATCCGCCGCGATTATGATCCTCGCTGCCAACTTCATTCTCACAGGGGTGTTCTTCTCGGTATGATCAGGATGGAGAACGTAGCGAAAGCCTTTGGCGACAATCAGGTTCTGCAAGGCATGAGCCTTGAGATCCCCAAAGGCACCTCGATGGTCATCATCGGCGGCTCGGGCACCGGTAAGTCCGTGGCTCTGAAGTGCATTCTGGGCCTGATCAAACCCGATAGTGGGATGATCTACGTAAACGGTAAGGACGCTGCGAAAGGCGACCGCGACAAATTCCTGGCCCGCTTCGGGATGCTGTTTCAGGGCGCGGCCCTGTTCGATTCCCTGCCCGTCTGGCAGAACGTTTCCTTCCGCCTGCTGCGCGGTCCGTTGAAGCGCCCCGCCGAATACGCGCGCGAAATCGCCATTGAGAAACTGCGCCGTGTGGGCCTGAAATCTGACGTGGCCGACCGGTTCCCGTCCGAACTGTCAGGCGGCATGCAGAAACGCGTGGGCCTCGCCCGCGCCATCGCCGCCGAGCCAGAGATCATCTTCTTTGACGAACCCACCACCGGCCTCGACCCGATCATGTCCGGCGTCATCAATGACCTGATCCGCGAGATCGTGACCGAGATGGGCGCCACCGCTATGACCATCACCCACGACATGAGCTCTGTCCGCGCGATTGCGGACAACGTGGCCATGCTGCACGGAGGCGTCATCCAATGGACCGGCCCGGTCAGCCAGATGGATGCCTCGGGCGATCCTTATGTGGAACAGTTCATCAGCGGGAGTGCGGAAGGGCCGATTGAGGCGGTGCGGTGATAGTGCAAACTGCGCAAAAAAGATTGTGATCCGTTTTCTACTAGAATTTGTCATGTAAACTGCGAGTCTCGCAATTCATTCGCTGTAGACTTTCGTCTCCTGTAAAAATACGGAACAAGAATTTTTGAAAGATCAAGAACTTGAAAAAGTTTCTATCATTGGCAAAAGAGTTTGGAGCTCGCTATTCGGGCCCACTTCGTTTGATCGCCTGTGCCTTGCCAGTTGTAGTCTGGAAGTTTCTTTTTCCCGAATGGTACTATGAATCTTCATATTCTACGCAAGCCGATTTTGCCTTGGTAGTGGTCCTTCCATTTGTTATCATTTACATGTTTTGGGATTTCTTCAAACTCAAACGAAGAAATTCGAAGAAAGGAACTTCAGCAAAGGACACTTAGGCCCAATAGTTATGTGCTCATGTGAACTTTGATGGAGCCAATGACCCTCCGCCTCGCCACCCTCTCCCTCCTGATCCTCTACCCCATCGCGTGGTTCGCCCCACTGATGCGTGCGGGGCTGTTGCCGATCTTCGGTCTCAGTGAAATCAGCGTCATCACCGGCCTGCAATCCTTATGGAAGTCGGACGTCTTTCTGGCGCTGATCGTCACAATCTTCGCCCTCTTCGCGCCCTACGTCAAAACCATCGGCACCGCATTGATCCAATGGGACCTGCTGGACCCGCGCGTCCAACCTGCACTCAACCTTCTCGGGAAACTGGCGATGGCCGACATTTTCCTGATCGCGCTCTATATCACGCTGGCGAAGGGAATCTCCTACGCGACCATCGAAACTGCGTGGGGTCTTTACCTGTTCACAGCGTGCATTCTGGCCTCACTCGCATTGGGCCACATTACCGAAATGACACGCGGATCACGAAATTCTCAGACGTAATTGATTGAAAACGCTTATCTGAGTATCATCTTTATATTTCGAGCAGAAAATTTTTGTAGTTTCGGTCCTAAGCGGATCATTCTGTGTGCGTTAGATGTCCCCGCTTTGGGCTGGTGTGTTCCGGTTTCAAAAGGAGTTCGTCTAAGATGACTGCCCTCCACAACATCACATTGCAATTTCAGAATGCCTTTTTAAGATTGACTTTTTTCCTCATATGCACTGCGGCCCTGTTCTCGGTTGGCGCGTGTTTTCTGTCCGCTTTGGGGGTTCTGCCCTGGCTATCTATGCAGGCCGGTTTCGGCACAGGTCCAGCTGTCGACGCAGGTATGTATGTCCAGATAGGCCTGACGGTGCTGATTCTCATGTTAGCGTTTTATCTTCCCGCAAACGCCCGGATGATGGCGCTTGAAACGTCACATCGTAAGTTCTCATTGAACATGCATGACGTGGCTCAGGCTTATCACTTGGCCCATTCAGCAGATCGCGGCGAAACGTTTCTGCTGTCCTCAGAATTCGACGCGGTCAAGGAAAGGATGGCCTTCCTGCGCCACCACCCCGACCTGCAATCGCTTGAACCCGAAATCCTGGAGCTGGCCGCACAAATGAGCCAAATCAGCCAAGAGCTGGCAGAAACCTATGGTGATGCGCGCGTCAGCCGTGCTCGCACGTTCCTGCAGCAACGTCAGGAAGAAATTGAGACGTTCCAGAAGCGGATCGAAGAAGCGCAAGTCATCCAGCATGAACTGCGCCAATGGACCCACGATGTCGAGATGGAAGAATCCATTGCCAAATCGCAGCTGGCACGTTTGCGGGACGAACTGTTTGAACTGCTGCCCGAATTGTCGGCACAGCTGCAATCGCCCGCCGACGACCGCGATCCCAAGAAATCGAGCGTCATAGCAATGTCGCCGCCCCGCGCCGCGGAATAGGCGCGACAGCGCCCGCCGGGGACGATGGCCCATAGGGCCTAAGGACGCGGCGCGCCACCGGCAGCGATGAAAGCCCTACAAGGGCTTGAAGAACCGTCCGCGCTCGGGCACCAAGGCCGAATGGCAAAGACAACTTTCTCCTGCTCAGCCTGTGGCGCAACGCATTCCCGGTGGTCCGGGCGATGTGACGGCTGCGGCGAATGGAACACAATAGCGCAAGACGTGCCTCTTTCGGCTGGCCCTGCAAAGAAATCCCTCGGCGGCAAACGTGGCCAGTCCATTACACTCACGGACCTGTCGACCGAGGAAACACCGCCGCCGCGCACCTTGTGCGGCGTAGACGAGTTGGACCGCGTTTTGGGTGGCGGTCTGGTCCCGGCCTCGGCCCTGCTGGTTGGGGGCGATCCAGGTATCGGCAAGTCGACGCTGCTGTTACAGGCCGCAGCGCGGTTTGCGCGTGCGGGCGTCAAGACCATCTACGTATCTGGCGAAGAAGCCAGCGCTCAGGTGCGCATGCGCGCGCGCCGGCTGGGGCTAGAGGATGCACCGGTCCAACTGGCCGCCGAAACCAATCTGCGGAACATACTGACGACGCTTGAGGCTGAGAAACCCGGTCTGGCCATCATCGACTCGATCCAGACCATGTGGGCCGACAATGTGGACAGCGCACCGGGCTCGGTGTCACAAGTCCGGGCCGCGGCGCATGAATTGACCACGTTTGCGAAACGACACGGTGTTTCAATCATCATGGTCGGCCACGTCACTAAAGAAGGCCAAATTGCAGGTCCCCGCGTGGTCGAACATATGGTGGACACAGTCCTATACTTCGAAGGAGAGCGCGGCCATCAGTTCCGCATTCTGCGGGCGGTCAAGAACCGCTTTGGCCCTGCGGACGAGATCGGCGTGTTCGAAATGACAGGCAAAGGCCTGGCACAGGTGACCAACCCATCGGCCTTGTTTCTGTCCGAGCGCGGAACACCCAGCCCTGGGTCAGCAGTCTTTGCCGGGATCGAAGGCACACGCCCCGTTTTAGTTGAATTACAAGCGCTTGTAGCCCCGTCCCCGCATTCACAACCGCGCCGGACCGTTGTCGGTTGGGACAGTGGAAGGTTGGCAATGATCCTCGCCGTGCTCGAAGCGCGTTGCGGCATACCTTTTGCGGGTCTCGATGTGTACCTTAACGTCGCTGGTGGCTTGAAAATCGGTGAGCCCGCCGCGGACCTGGCGGTCGCTGCAGCCCTGCTGAGTGCCCGAGAAGACACAGCCCTGCCCGCAGATACCGTTGTTTTCGGAGAAATCTCGTTATCCGGGGCACTTAGACCGGCCCCGCAGACAGAAAACAGGTTGAAAGAAGCCCAAAAACTTGGTTTCACATCGGCAATCGCTCCGGCGGGCGGCAAAACCGGTACTGTGGCAGGTCTGACACTCACCCGACCCTCTGATTTGGTTGGGTTTGTTGGCGAAACCTTCGGAGCAGGTTAAGGTCGTCCCCTGAGGGGCAGAAAAAGAACAGGCGAGGGCCATGGAAGGTTTTACAATAATTGACGGGGTCGTTGCCCTGATCATCGTCGTTTCAGGCATTCTTGCCTATTCGCGCGGCTTCTTACGTGAGGTTCTGGCCATCGCAGGCTGGGTCGCAGCCGCGGTGCTGGCCTTTATCTTTGCGCCCCAAGCGGTACCGCTGGTCAAAGAGATCCCGGTTGTCGGGGATTTCCTGCGCGACAGCTGCGAATTGTCGGTCATCACGGGCTTTGCCGCAGTCTTTGCGATTGCTCTGATCATCGTCAGCATCTTCACCCCGCTTTTCTCGTCGATTGTTCAACGATCTGCGTTGGGTGGTCTCGATCAGGCGCTTGGTTTCTTCTTCGGCATCGCCCGCGGCATCCTGTTGGTTGCCATCGCATTCTTTGTCTATGACACGGTGATGACGGGTCAGTCCTATACGATCGTTGACGAAAGCCGCTCGGCCAAAGTGTTCGAGCAGTTCAGCGACAAGATCGAAGAACAGAACCCCGAAGCGGCTCTTGGCTGGGTCACCCGCCAATATGAAGAACTGGTCGCCAGCTGCACGGAAGGTTCCGCACCCGCTGAGGATCTGACAGCCCCAACGACCACGGAATAAACAGACGTCAAAATAAATCAGACGTCAGAATAATAAAGCCCGGCATCAGCCGGGCTTTTTTCTAGGTGTTGCGGGACGAAGACGCACCGCGAAGAACGTCTGCGGTGAGCCCATTCTGCCTTTTGCTACGGTCCAGATCTGTGCGTTAATCGACGGTCTATTCGTCGGGGCTTATGAACTTCCTTGTCTGCATCGCAAGGTGGAGGGTCAAAAACCCTCCCAACCCCAAAATCCCGAGCTCCCAGAATACATTTCCACCGAGATTTCGTACAATAATAGACGCAATTGCCGTCCCAAGACCCAAGACAAATACCATAAAAACAAGCCTTAAGAGTCCGCCGATGACCCAAAGATAGGCATTCTTCGCACGCTGCAGCGACGTTGCGAGCAATGCTGAAATTTGAAAGTACATACGGTCTCCTCAACTGACTAGGACTTGAGTTCTGGCATTTGGAGAGTTTGGTTCAAAGTGAATCTGTTTGGCTCCGAAGTCTAGATGTTGAAGATTGGAACGAACGGCAACAAAGTCCGCACAACCGTCCTTAGGTCGGGAAGCTGAGTTGTTCCACCTACGGTCACACAAACCCTTCACCTGCACAAACAGTGCATCTGATCGTTTTCAATCCAAAACAGCCGTCGCAGCGATTGAAAATCGGCTTCCCGTGAATGTCGCGGCTTTTGATAACCTCCCCCGATCCATTACAGATCTGACAGGGTGCCCGCCCCATGCCCCTGCATCGGTGACACCGGCGCTTTACCGGTTCTTCTTTTTTGTTTCCTTGTTTGTGCTGCCACATGCCGGGTATCCGATCGAACCTGTATCATTGCCGAAAACTCACTATGTCGACCATGACACCACATGCCCGCGGCCGCTGTCACCTTTTCAATTTGTTTTTGGCAGAATCCGCATGCGTCAAATCGCGAATGTGATCCTTTGATGACACAGGCGCGCTTAGGCATTATGTGAGTGGCGAACTGACATGGAATCGGAGCTGCCGATCTTGCTGTATCTGTTTTCTTACGCGCTTACCGTTGCGACGATGGCGTGTGCGCGCCGCCAACCAGCCGGGCGAAAATGCGTACAGATACCGCTGTCCAGACGGTCCGACCCGCACACCTAATCAACATAAACACGTCATGGAAATTGGAGCCCGTATATGTGTGGCATTTTAGGGATCGCAAGCAGGACACATGATGTCTTTGCGGAAATCTATGACGGGCTGCTGATGTTGCAGCACCGGGGTCAGGATGCCTCGGGGATAGTGACTTATACTGGTGAGTTCTTCCGTGAGAAGAAAGCCAACGGGTTGGTCAAGGACGTCTTTAACGCCAATGACGCCGAGACCCTGCTGGGACAAGTCGGTATGGGGCATGTGCGCTATCCGACCGCCGGATCGCTCAGCGCGGCCGAGGCGCAGCCGTTTTTCGTCAACGCTCCCTATGGCATCTATTTGGTCCATAACGGCAACATCACTAACACCGCCGAGCAGCGCGAGAAAGTCACAGCCAAATACAGCCGCCATCTGCGCACCACGTCGGATTCCGAGATTATGCTGAATGTGCTGGCTGACAAAGTGGCCGACGCAATCAAGGTAAATGGCAATGCCGAACCGATCCGCAACATCTTCGCCGGTGTGAAGATGACGATGGAGCGCGTTCAGGGTGCCTATTCAGTGATCTGTCTGGTGGCCGGTGTTGGCATGCTGGCGTTTCGCGATCCCTACGGCATTCGACCGCTGTCGGTTGCCAAGCGCGATGTGGATGGGGACGGCGACGACTATGCCTTTGCGTCCGAAGACGTGGCATTCGGCATCAACGGATTTGAAAAGCTGCGTGATGTGAAACCGGGTGAGGCCATCCTGATTGACCTCAATGGCAACATGCACACGTTCCAGGCGGTTGAAGGTCAACTTACCCCCTGTATCTTCGAATACGTCTACCTGGCCCGTCCGGATTCGCTGTTGGATGGTGTTTCGGTCTACAAAACCCAGATGCGTATGGGCCAGACGCTGGCGCGCCAGATTGAGGCTGCAGGCCTAGAGATCGACCGCATCATCCCTGTGCCGGACAGCGCGCGACCTGTGGCACTTGAGGTCGCGAAAGCCACGGGCATTCCTTACCGTGAAGGTCTGGTCAAGAACCGCTATGTAGGCCGCACATTCATCATGCCCGGTCAGGAAGAGCGTCAGAAATCCGTACGCCGCAAGCTGAACGCCGTTCCGTTGGAGTTCAAAGGCCATAACGTATTGCTGATCGACGATTCCATCGTGCGCGGCAACACGATCAAAAAAATCGTTCAGATGTGCCGCGAAGCCGGGGCCAAGAAGGTGTTCATCGCCAGCGCCTCGCCACCGGTAAAATTCCCCAACGTTTATGGTATCGACATGCCCACAAAGCATGAGTTGATCGCAAACGGTAAGAACATTGAAGATATCCGGCAGGAGCTGGGCGCAGACGCCCTGTTCTATCAGGATCTCGATGACCTGATTTGGTCCGCCAAGGAAGGTAACCCGGATATCGAATCCTTCGATTGCTCGTGCTTTGACGGGAATTACATTACCGGCAGCGTCAGCGAAGACTATCTGGACAGCCTCGAAAACAGCAGCCGGGTCAGCAAGAAAAAGCAGGACATGCAGGTGCCCGGCGGGTCCTGGAATGCGGCCAAACTGGCGTCCGGCTAAGAATACGCGCCCGAATCAGACTGCAGTGATGGCCCGTTTCGCAATTGCGATGCGGGCCTTTTCACGTATGGGCTGCGCCTGATCGGTCGGTTTTCGCGCACAACTTTTCGATGAAGAAACCGCAATTGCAGGAGCTTCGGCGGCGCAGTTATTCAGCCGCGCTATCGCGCAATCCCCGCCTCTTTAGTTCCTGTCCTTCGTTTGATAGCGCATTTGCCGAACCACTCATAAAACAAGGGGTCAGGCCAACGTGGCCAGGCCGAAAATTATGTCAAACGCTAACGTCAAAAACGCGGCCACACAGACGGGCGCGCTAAAGAAGAACTCAGTCTCTGTGCTGGGCGTCTTTGGTCC
Source organism: Ruegeria sp. CDSB013 (assembly GCF_059611165.1). Lineage (NCBI taxonomy): Bacteria > Pseudomonadati > Pseudomonadota > Alphaproteobacteria > Rhodobacterales > Roseobacteraceae > Ruegeria > Ruegeria sp. CDSB013. The sequence continues at coordinate 68,277 of NZ_JBXWPA010000002.1, forward strand.
AAAAGCTGACATGCGTGCGTTAGTGCGCCTGTCGTCAGGCCGGGTCAAAGAGGTCAAGCCCGGCAGCCGGGTGTCGTCGGGCACTGTGATTGCCATTGATGACGAAGGCGTCATGCTGCGACAAAGCGGCCAGACCAAGCGGATCGTCATCCCCGGAAGTTAATCTGTCTTGACGCCCTGCGCGCATGGGTTCAAACCGCCCTTATGACCGATCAGACTAAAATTGCCCTCATCACCGGGGCTTCGCGCGGATTGGGTGCTGCCCTGGCCGAAGCTCTGGCACCCGAGTATCACATCGTCGCCGTCGCCCGCACCACTGGTGGGCTGGAAGAGTTGGACGACCGGATCAAAGCCAAGGGTGGTGCCGCCACGCTTGCGCCGATGGACATCGCGGATCCGAACGCCATGGCGACGCTGTGCCGGGGCATTCATGACCGATGGGGCAAAGTTGATCTGTGGATGCACACTGCAGTCCACACTTCGGCCCTGACGCCTGCGCATTTCGTGGACCCCAAGGAATGGACGAAGGCGGTCAACATCAACGCAACAGCCACGTCGGTTCTGATCCCTTATATCGCGCCCCTGTTGGGCGACAGCGGCCATGCGGTGTTTTTCGACGATCCCAAGGCCGGTGAAAAATTCTATGGCATCTATGGTGCAACCAAGGCTGCGCAACTGGCGCTTGCCCGTAGCTGGGCAGTGGAAACAGAACGTACAGGACCACGCGTTTCGATCGTGGAACCCGCACCGATGCCGACGGCCGTACGCGCCAGGTTCCATCCCGGCGAAGACCGCAATGCGTTGATAAACCCGGCGGATGAGGCTGCCAGAATTTTGGCATTGTTGTAGGAATAGCCCTTTAGGCCATGCCACCAGTGGGGATATTTTGGCCAGATGTAGCGGGCGGTCTACGCGATATGTACGCCGTTGCGCCCAGCCAGATCGACAAAGAACTGCCATGCCACGCGACCCGAGCGTCCGCCCCGGGTGGCTTGCCATTCGATGGCCTCGGCGCGCAGGATATCGGCGTCGACGCTTACACCATGAGCCGCGCAATACCGGTCGATCATCGCAAGGTATTCATCCTGATCGCAGGGATGGAAGCCCAGCCACAGGCCGAACCGGTCAGAGAGCGAGACTTTTTCCTCGACCGCCTCTGACGGATTGATCGCGCTGGAGCGTTCGTTTTCGATCATGTCCCGCGGCATCAGGTGACGGCGGTTCGAGGTCGCGTAGAAGACAACGTTTTCGGGGCGGCCCTCGATGCCTCCGTCCAGCACCGCCTTGAGTGATTTGTAATGCTGATCATCGTGGCTGAACGACAGGTCATCGCAGAACAGAATGAACCGGTGCGGAGCGGCGCGCAGATGGTTGAGAAGGCGCGCGACCGAGCCCATGTCTTCACGCTGGAGTTCGACTAGTTTGAGGTCAGGAAATTCCGCCTGCAACGTACCGTGGACAGCTTTGACGAGGCTGGACTTGCCCATGCCCCGCGCACCCCACAACAGCGCGTTGTTGGCCTTGTACCCGGCCGCAAAGCGGCGCGTGTTGTCCAGCAACGTATCGCGTGAGCGGTTGATACCCACCAGCAGGTCCAGATCGACACGGTTGACCTGTTTGACCGGCTCAAGCTGGTCCGGCTCGACTTGCCAGACAAAAGCCGGGGCTGCCGCGAAGTCAGGCGCGGCCAAAGGCGCCGGTGCCATGCGTTCCAAGGCGTCAGCGATACGGTTCAGGGCTTGGTCGTTCATAGGCGCCTCCGGTCGGTTTTGCTGGTTTCAAACCATGTTCCGCCGGGCGCAACAAGAGCCGCGCGCAAAAAAGGCGCGCCCTGACGGACGCGCTTTATTGTTATCGATCATCAGGATTACTTGCCTTCTTCTTCCTGAATAATCTCTTCATCCGCTTCTTCTTCATCGTCGTAGTAGCCGTCAGCGCGCAGTTGTTCCTCGCGCTTTTTCTCGACGCGTGCGACCAGGAAGATCGAAATCTCGTACAGCCCATAGACAACCACGAACAGGATGACCTGAGTGATCACGTCAGGCGGTGTCACCAGTGCGGCCAGAACCAGAATGGCGACCACCGCGTACTTACGCACGGCCCCCAGACCTTCAGCAGTTACCAGCCCGGCTTTTCCCATCAGGGTCAGAAGAACCGGCAACTGGAAGCACAGCCCAAAGGCCACGATGAACTTGATGGTCAGGTTCAGGTATTCCTGTGCCGAGCCCTGGAAGACCACGCTGAGCGGTGCAGTAGCAGTGCCGTCAACTACTGCCTCGCCTTCTGATCCGAACTGCTGGAAGCCAAGGAAGAAGTCATAAGCCAGCGGCGTGACCACGTAGAAGGCAAAGCTTGCCCCCAGCAGGAACATGAATGGCGATGCCAGCATGAACGGCAGGAACGCGTTCTTTTCCGACCGGTACAGGCCCGGTGCAACGAACCGCCACATCTGCATCCCTATATAGGGGAATGCCAGAATGAAGCCGCCCAGAAGCGAGACCTTGATGGCGACGAAGAACCCTTCCTGCGGTGAAATGAAGATCAAATCACAATCCTGCCCGCGTTCTGCCAGCACCTCGCACAATGGGTTTGTGAGGAAGTTGAACAGCGGCGTGGCAACGGTGAAGCAAATTATCATCCCGATCAGGAACGCCACGACGCAGTGAATCAACCGTGTGCGCAGTTCTGCCAGATGCTCGATCAATGGGGCCGAGCTGTCTTCGATCTCGTCGGTATTGCTCATGTCTTGCTTTCAGTATTCAGCGCGGCTTCGGCCTCTTCAGCCTTGGCCAGCGCATCCGCAGCTTCTTTGGCCTTACGCTCGGCAGCGGCACGCGCGGTCGAGGCCTGGATCTTCTTGGCCTGCTCTGCACGTTCAGCAGCCAGTTTACCGGTTTCGCTGTCGGGGTCGAACTTAGTCGGGTCCATGCTCTTGGCCATTTCCTGCGCAGCTTCTTTCACGCCGTCCATGGCGGTGTTCACAGGATTGGTGGCCGCATTCAGACCCTTCTTGATCTCGTTCACACCCGCCTGATCCGCTGCCTCGTTCATGGCGCTGCTAAACTCGCGCGCCATGCCACGGGCCTTGCCGACCCAGCGGCCAACGTTACGGAACAGCACCGGCAGGTCCTTTGGCCCCACAACGATCAGGGCAACAATGCCGATGACCAGAAGCTCGGTCCAGCCCAGATCAAACATCTGCGCTTAGGCCTTGTCTTTGTCGGTCTCGGGGGTGACGTCTTTCGCCATCTCGGACGCGTCCTGCTCCAGCTCGTCCGCACCTTCTTTGACGCCCTTCTTGAACGAGGTGATGCCTTTGCCCACTTCGCCCATCAACGAGCTGATTTTGCCGCGGCCAAACAGCACCAGCACCACAACGGCAATCAGCAGAAGACCGGGAAGTCCGATATTGTTAAGCATGTCTCTTCTCCTTTGAAGTCGACGCACATGCGCCGGGAATGTGATCTGGCACTGTGTTTACGCGCGGGCGGCCCATCGCAAAAGCGTGTCGGCCCGGTTCTGTGTCCAAAAATGAACGGATCACGCGATTTTTGAGGACTCGCAATTCTCAACTGACAGGTTTATGTCAGTTGAGAGCACGTAGAACGGCCCTGTCTCATCAAAACAGGAGCATGACGTGACACAAATCGCAGAAACCGTAACCTTCAAACTCGCGGCCGATGTAACAAAGGAGGATTTCGTGAACATCATGAAAGGCACCGAATCCTTTGTTCGGAACGCAGATGGCTTTGTCTTTCGACGCCTCAGCGCAGGGGATGACGGGCTTTGGACCGACACCGTCATCTGGGCAGACATGGATTGCGCTCAATCCGCCGCCGTTGCATTTCCCAAACAGGACTTCGCCCCCGCGGTGATGGCTGCAATCGCGCCGGACACGGTGACTATGCGCCACGATGCAATCCATTGGACCATCGGAGCGTCATGACACACAGGACATCCCATGCGCCGCAGTGACCGGCTATTCGATATCATCCAGATCCTGCGCGACGGCAAACTGCACCGTGCGCAGGACATCGCGGATCGGCTTGAGGTGTCGGTCCGCACCATCTATCGCGACATGGATACGCTGGTTGCTTCGGGCGTCCCGGTCGAGGGCGAGCGTGGCGTAGGCTACATGGTGCGCGAGCAGATCACCCTACCCCCTCTGAACCTGACCCCTGCCGAGCTTGAGGCGTTGAACCTCGGTATGGCCATCGTAGCCGAAGCCGCAGACCCCGACCTCAAGGCCGCAGCCACGTCGCTGGCCGACAAGATCGACGCCGTGTTGCCCACGCAGGTCGTGGCCGAGGCTGACAATTGGAAGTTTGCAGTCTATCCCTTTGCCGATGCGGCTCGGGGGCTGGCGCACATGGCCCCTATCCGTGCCGCCATCAAATCCCGTCAGAAACTCCGTCTGTCTTACCGCCGGATCGACGGCGTTCTGACCGACCGGGTCATACGCCCCCTGCACATGGAATACTGGGGGCGCGTCTGGACCCTGACGGCGTGGTGCGAGCTGCGCCAAGGATTCCGCGTTTTTCGCATCGACCTGGTCGAAGCAATCTCGCCCCTGCCTGAGGTCTTCGCAGACGAGCCCGGCAAGCGCCTAAGCGATTATGATCCGCACGCCTGACGGGATTCGTCTTTTCTCAAATACTCTGGCCGAATGCTTGGCCCGCTCAGGGCCATAACCTTCACCGCAGATAGGGTTCCGGATCGACAGATTCGAACCCTTTACGAACCTCAAAATGCACATAAGCATTGTCGCCACCGCGCAAGGAGGCGATCTTTTGGCCGCGCTTGACGCGAGCACCCTTTTTCACAGTGATGTTTTCGACATTCGCGTAGACGGTCAGCAGGTCGCTGTTGTGCTTTACCACAATGATCGGCACTTGATCCGCGTCTGCCGTGATTGCGGCGACGGTGCCCGCTGCGGCAGCGTTAACCGGGCTACCAGGCGAGGCCGCAATGTCGATGCCTTCGTTCGAGCCCTTTTTATAGGTGCGGATGATCGTTCCGGTGACCGGCAGGCCAAGTGCGGAATTGCTTTGCGTTGTGGGTGCTTCGGCGGTCACGTCCGGCGCGGGTTCTGCCGGCTTGATATCTTCATCCGGCAGCGGTTGCGTCGCACTGGGCGGGGTCGGCGTGGGCGATCCCTGCCCCGGTTGGGTGATCGTGGTCGCAGGAACGGTTGCAGCGGCAGCTTCCTGACGGGGTGCAGCCTGGTTTTTGATGGGAATCAGCAGAAACTGCCCTTCACGGACGGTAAAGTCAGACCCCAGCCCGTTCCACTCGGCCAGAGCGTCGACCGGTACGTTATACAGGCGCGCGATCGTATACGCGGTTTCGCCGCGCTTGACCTTGTGGCGAATGGGCTCGGGTCCTACTGGCGCAGTGGCCGGTGCAGGCGCAGCGGCTGGTTGTGCCGGTTCCAGCGTCGATGTGCGCACCGACCCATCCGCGGGCGCTTCGTCAATCGCAGTGCCTGCAATTGTCGCGATATCGACAGAGCTGGCCGCGCTGACGGTACGGGGCAAGGCGACCACCTCGCCATCACGCAGCTGGTCCGCAACTTGCAATCCGTTAAAACGCGCGACTTCCGCTGCCGGTAATCCGACCCGGGCGGCGACATCGCCAACCGTGTCGCCCCGGCGCGCAACGGCCACTTGATAATTGGGATAGGTGATCACGCCACGCGCATCCGGTACCGGCCGGTTGGCAGTGGCTGCCTGCGCCGCATCGGCCGTGGAAAAACCACCGACATTGCCGCGCAGATCATAATCTATGGGGCCTTCGCATCCCGCGAGGAACGCCAAAGACGCAACACCTGCTGCGACTGCTGATTTGGAAACTGCTCTCATTTTACTGTCCTCACCGCCTGCCCCTGTTGTCCGGGGTTCCAGCGCTTATCGCGAAATATTTCCTTACGCTCCGTCTTTGCCAAGCCCTTCTAGCAGGGGCACGAACCGAACGGGCAACAATTCATCATAGTCCAGGCCGGTCTCAGTGCGTCTGACCCGGATCAGGGTCTGAACCGCATCCGACTGTCCCACCGGCAAAACCATGATACCGCCGATTTTGAGCTGCGCCAAGAGCGGCCCGGGCGGGTCCTCAGCGGCGGCGGTCACAATGATACGATCAAACGGGGCTTGTTCCGACAAACCGAACGATCCGTCAGACAGCATCGCCGTCACATTGGTCATTCCCAATTCTCGAAACAGCTCGCCGGTTTCGCGCACCAGACGTTTATGACGTTCGACCGTATAGACCCGGCGCGCCAGCTTGGACAGAACCGCCGCCTGATAGCCCGAGCCTGTACCAACCTCCAGCACCGTATCACGGGGGCGCACATCCAGCGCCTGCGTCATCAGCCCCACCACCGAAGGCTGGCTGATCGTCTGACCGCAGGCAATCGGCAGCGGTGTATCCTCATAAGCTCGCTCGGCGAACAGACCTTTGACGAAACGGCCCCGATCGACCTGTTCCATCGCAGCCAGAACGCGCGCATCCGTTACCCCGCGCGACCGCAGGGCAAAGAGGAACTGCATGGTTGTTTCTGGATCAAGTCCGCTCATTCGATCGACTTCAGTTGTTCTAGAACGTCATGGGCTGTCAAATCGGCGCGCATTGGTGTGACCGATATGTAGCCCCCAAGATTGACCGCTGCATCAGTACCGGGTGCAGTCGGGTTGTGCTGATAGCCGCCCTTGATCCACAGGAACCGCCGGCCCGAGGGCGAGCTGTGTGGTTCAACCGAGAAATTGGTATCCCGGCGAAAGCCCTGCGGCGCGATGCGCGTCCCCAGAACCTCATCCGCCGGCACAGGTGGGAAATTCACGTTGTAAAACAGGCGGTAATCGACTTGCTCTTCAGGCGTTGCTTTCAGAATTCGCCGCACGAGGTCGGCCCCATAACGCGTTGCAGCCTCGAAAGGATCATTCAGACCAAGATTGCGCGGTCCGAAATACTGCGACAAGGCAATTGCAGAAATACCCTGCAGGGCGGCTTCCATCGCCCCACCCACCGTGCCGGAATACAGCGTGTTCTCGGCCGAGTTATTACCCCGGTTCACACCGGACAATACCAGATCGGGCGGTGTGTCTTTCATGACGTCGTGCAGCCCCGCCAACACACAGTCAGCGGGTGAGCCTTCGGCGGCATAGCGACGTTCGCCCAGCTTGGCGACCATCATCGGGTGGGTATAACTGATGCAGTGGCCCACACCTGATTGTTCGAATGCAGGCGCGACGACCCAGACTTCACCATCCGGGCCTGCCAGATCGGCGGCAATCGCCTCAAGTGCGATCAGCCCCGGGGCATTGATCCCGTCATCATTGGTCAGAAGTATACGCATAAGCCCCATCCACCCGGCGTTTTGCCCTTGATAGACCCGCCCCCGCGTCGCGGCAAGCAACGCGCGCGTCCAATCTGATGCTTTCGCGCACCACTTGGCGCTAAACTGTGGCTTTCCAGCCTAAACCGGGAAAACGAAACACCTGTCACGGCGGATGGTAAGCCACATGACCCGTCCCGGGCTGGGAACAAAGACATTGGGCACCGTCGCCCTCAGGATCGAGCCATCATGGTCCATCCGAAATTCAACAAGGCTTTCGTTGCCCAAAAACCGTGCCCGCTCGACCACGCCCCGCGCCGCAACGCCGTCGGTCGGTGTCGGCAGCGGGCCCTTGCCGTTACGGTCAAAGTCCAGCCGCACGTGCTGTGGGCGGAATACGATCTCGACATCTGTATTGTCCGGAACGCCGGGTGCCAGAAATTGCCCGAATGGCGTTTCGGCCAGGGCTCCATTCACTTTGGATGGTAAAACATTGATATCACTAAAAAATGCCACCGCCGCCTTGTCCGCCGGGCGGGTAAAGACGTTGTAGGGCGCGCCTTGTTGCACGACTTTACCGCGCCGCATCAGGGCGATTTCATCCGCCATGCGCATCGCTTCTTCAGGCTCATGCGTGACTAGAACAACTGCGGCGTCCTCTTCCTTGAGGATCGCAAGCGTTTCATCCCGAATGCCGTCCCGCAACCGGTTGTCGAGGCCCGAGAAAGGCTCGTCCATCAGCATGATCCGCGGACGTGGGGCCAATGCGCGGGCCAAGGCCACACGTTGCTGCTCGCCACCTGACAGATGATGCGGGTAGTCATCGACGAAACGCATCAGGTCGACTTTGCGCAGCAGCGCTTCGACGCGGGCGCGTTTTTCGTCCCTATGCCCCTTCAGGCCAAAGGCCACATTGTCGGCAACGCTGAGATGCGGAAACAGTGCAAAGTCCTGAAACATCAGCCCTATTTCACGCCGTTCGGGCGGCACACGAAACACCGTGTCACAGATCAACTTGCCATCGACATAGATTTCACCGGATTCCTGCATCTCGACCCCGGCGATCATGCGTAGGGTCGTCGACTTGCCGCAGCCCGAAGGCCCCAACAGACAGGTCACCTGGCCCGCCCGCACCGTCAGCGAGACGTCATCCACAACAACCCGCCCCTCATACCGGGCGATCAGATTTCGGATTTCCAACCGAGGAGGAGTAGCGTTTTCTGTCACCGATGGGCCCCGTTGCCTTTCCCGATCAATTCCATCGGGCTTAGGCGGGGATAACAACCCCGCACCTCAGGTGCAAGAGATCAGCAACAGCCGCCGGATGGGGCCTCGCCCGTGGCTTCAAACGGGCTTTCACCACCGCAGCCTTCGAATATCCCGTAATGGGTCGAGAAATCGCCAATGAAGTCGAAATGCCGGGCAAAACGGGTGTCTTTCAACATCATCCACGTGTTGCCGCAGACAGGAAAGACCTTGCCTGCCTGGATCGCGTGGTGATCATCTAGCTCGAACAGATGCGGGGCATTCGGGATGGTGCCCTTGTAGATCACGGCCTGGCCGTAATCCTCGCACGCAGGCTCCAACTCGGGTAGCTTGAACAGACGGTAGGTGGCGGAAAGGAATTTGAGAGGCGCAACACGCTCTTCGAGCACCACGTTTTCAATAGTCAGCGGACGATGCGTGACCCGGCGCGGGTCGCCAAAGCCAGCCTTACGCGACATCGACAGGAAATCGTTCCAATACAACGCGCCGGACAGGCATTCACCGTACAAGACCTCATCCTCGGCCATCTCTTTAGGCACTCGGCGGTCGGCGTAGACGTCCGAGAAATACATCTCGCCCCCGTCTTTCAGCAACCGATGCGCCCCACGCAAAACAGCCTCTTTATCAGTGGCCAGATTGATCACGCAGTTCGAGACGATAATGTCAAAAGAACCGGGTTCCAGGTCAAGCTCATCCAGCTTTTCGATATAGCCATGGTGGAATTCCACATTGCTGTCAGAATGCCCAAAGGCTTGCGCGTGATAATCCTGATGCGCGCGCGCTACGTCCAATTGCTCCGGCGTCATGTCCACGCCGACAACCCGTCCCTTTTCACCTACCATGGCAGACAGGGCATAAGCATCACGTCCCGCACCACAGCCGAGATCCAGAATGCTCATCCCCTCAAGGTCGTGCGGAGCGATCAGACCGCAGCCATAGTAGCGCGTCAGAACTTCATCATGAATTTTCGACAGGATCTTTTTGACATGATCCGGTATGTCATCAGGCGTACAACACGCGTTTGTCTGCAAGTCCGAGCTGCCCTGCAATACTTCGCCATAGTAATTCTGCACTGACTCATGCTTCATCGCGGTTATCCTTCTGTCTGATGGCTGCATAGCAGCTAATGCAGTGCGGGGATTGGCGCAATCCGAGCACTTGCGATCTGACGAAAGCGTGAGGATTCTTTGGCCTCACGCCAGCAGTTCAAAATCCACACCCACACGTAATTTGCCGTTCACCTGAACCTCAAGCCGATGTGCTCCGGGAATCAGTTTGAACGTGGTCGCGTCGCCCTTGAGCTTATGCTTTTTGGTCAGGGTAAGAGCACCATCTGCCAACGCGGACTGTTTCAGCTTGTGCACTTTGGCTGAGGTTTTACCACCAGGCCTTTGAAAATGAACAACGTAATCCACCAAAACAGGTTGGTCGCCGTTTCCACACAGCATTACATCGAATTCCAGCGCGCCGCCAATCCTGGCATCACCCTTGATGGTGACATCGGCCGAAACCTTCGCATCCGGGTCAAAGCCCAGCATTTTCATGGCGCGCGGATGGCCTGCTTTCACAAGCCCGCGCAAGGTGTGCGAGGTCATCCAATCCATCTCGGCCTGGTCCTGCCGCCCGTTCCTGCCCCAATCCTGCAACCGGCCCAAAACCAGATCGGGGTCTTTTTTGGTGATGTCATTCAGATGGTTGGCCACCGACCGGGTGACATAACGGGCCCCATCGGCATGCAGCCGATCCAGTAAAGGCAGCGGATCGGTCAGTTCCAGCGCAACGCCCTGCCCCCAAGGCAAGCGCGGCCGTGTGCCTTCGCTGACCAGTCGACGCACGTGATAGCTGTCATGCGCGCACCATTCCTGCATCCGCGCCAGCACCTGTTCCTGATGGGTATTGAGGAACGGCCTTATGGCCCATTCCATTGAAAACCTTTGGGTCAGTTCCTCGAGCACATCCAATGACTGCTCAGGATGATCCATCCCAACGGCAACAACCCAGTCACCCAGCGGTGCAAAGATGAAATCACCAAAATCGTCATCCGTTTTGCCGGGATCCAATGGTGGCGGCAAGGCGCGCAGCAGCGTTGGTGCGATCTGAGGCAAGTCGCCCGGCACCGCCTGTTGCAAGCATTCGGCGATCCAGGTCATCCTCTCTTTCAGCTCCAGATCTAGCAGGCGCGACATGACCTGCGCCTCAAAGGCCTCGGCATCAAAGGACGGGTCCGCGCCCGCGAAAAGCCCCGCCAAAAAACGGGTCTTTTCGACATTAAACAGTTGATCTTTAAGCGAGAAGTTCTGTGCCATGATCACATCGTCAGGTTGGTGGCGCCACCATCCAGCAGTATGTTCTGCCCGACAATGAAACCGGCATTCTGCGAACACAGAAACGCACAGGCTGCACCAAATTCTTCACGCGTTCCATACCGTCGCGCCGGGATGGTTGCCGCGCGTTCAGCGCGCGCCTCGTCCATCGAAATTCCTTTTTGCGCAGCCACGCCACCATCCAACGAGTCCGCCCGGTCGGTGGCATGAATGCCCGGCAGCAAGTTATTAATCGTCACCCCTTTCGGCGCCACTTGACGCGCAGTTCCCGCGACATACCCCGTCAAACCGGTACGGGCCGCGTTCGACAGACCCAGTGCGGGGATCGGCGCGCGCACAGATTGCGAGGTGATATTCACCACCCGGCCCCATCCTTTGTCCATCATCCCAGGCAACAAAGCCTTCATGAAAGCAATCGGCGTCAGCATGTTGGAGTCCAGCGCCTTGATGAAATCATCGCGATCCCAGTCCGACCACAAACCCGGGGGCGGGCCTCCGGCATTTGTCACAAGGATATCAACACCCTGCGCGGCTTCGATTACCTGCACCTGTCCTTCAGTCGAAGTCACATCGCAGGCGATAGTCTGAACCTGTACGCCAAGTTCAGCGCGAATGCGGTCAGCCGATGCCTCCAAAGCCTCGGCCCCCCGCGCGTTCATCACCAGATCAACACCCGCGGCGGCCAGTGCCTCGGCACAACCCAAACCCAAACCTTTGCTACTGGCGCAGACCAGCGCACGTTTCCCTTTGATACCAAGATCCATCTGATCCTCCCTGTATTTGCCGCACATCTAGCACCAGCCTTTCAGGGAAGACCAGCAATGGACCTTTGATCAATAAAAGAACTCTTCACGCACAATCTTGCCATCCGCGACGTGGTAAATGGCGACTTCGCGCATATCAAAGCTGTCACCGCTTTCCTTCACTGTGCCCTTTACTTCGAAAATTACGGCAAAGCGGTCCTCACCATGCACAAATGGATCACTTACCGAAGTTTTTGTCACATCATGTGCACCTTCCCACCATTCTTGTTTGCCACGGATCGCGTCGCGGCCGGCGACTTCGCGCCCCATGCCCGAGTAATCCACGGCTTCGACGGAAACGGCATCGTCCGCATAGAGCTTATCCAAATTCGCTTTGGCCCGGCCTTCTCGGCAACCAGCGACCAGTTCGTTTGCGATTTCTTTTAAATTCATCACACCTCTCCATCATTTGTTCACTATATGTTCTTTTTGCCATCGTCAGGCGATTCTGAACACCCCCTTTGTCTTGCTTCGGCAGAATTCCCCGCATATACGCGCGTTCATGCTTGATACCGCCACCAACCAACCCGTTTTGCCGCCCGAGATCGCCCGGCGCCGGACATTCGCCATCATCTCGCACCCGGATGCGGGCAAAACGACGCTGACTGAAAAGTTCCTGTTGTACGGGGGCGCTATTCAGATGGCCGGTCAGGTGCGCGCCAAGGGCGAAGCCCGGCGGACGCGCTCGGACTTTATGCAGATGGAGAAGGATCGGGGCATCTCGGTTTCCGCATCGGCGATGTCCTTTGACTATGACACTTTCAGGTTCAATCTGGTGGATACGCCCGGTCACAGCGATTTCTCGGAAGACACCTATCGCACGCTGACCGCTGTGGACGCCGCCGTGATGGTGATCGACGGCGCGAAAGGTGTGGAAAGCCAGACGCAGAAATTGTTCGAGGTCTGCCGCTTGCGCGATCTGCCGATCCTGACCTTCTGTAACAAGATGGACCGCGAAAGCCGCGATACGTTCGAGATTATCGACGAAATTCAGGAAATGCTGGCGATCGACGTTACCCCTGCCGCATGGCCTATCGGCGTAGGTCGCGATTTCATCGGCTGCTACGACATGCTGCGCGACCGGCTGGAACTGATGGACCGCGCCGATCGTAACAAAGTGGCCGAAAGTATCGAAATCAACGGGTTGGATGACCCGAAACTGGCCGAACACGTGCCCGAGCACCTGTTGGAGAAGTTCCTGGAAGAGGTTGAGATGGCGCGCGAGCTGCTGCCCGCCATGGACCCGCAGGCGGTGCTTGAGGGGCATATGACCCCGATCTGGTTCGGCTCGGCGATCAACTCGTTCGGTGTGAAGGAACTGATGGAAGGCATTGGCGCCTACGGCCCCCAGCCGCAGATCCAGTCTGCCGAACCGCGTCAGATTGCACCCGACGAAAAGAAAGTCGCGGGTTTTGTCTTCAAGGTTCAAGCCAATATGGACCCAAAGCACCGCGACCGCGTGGCTTTTGTTCGTATGGCATCGGGCCATTTCAAGCGTGGAATGAAGCTGACCCATGTGCGGTCGAAAAAGCCGATGGCGATTTCGAACCCTGTGCTTTTTCTGGCGTCCGACCGTGAATTGGCCGAAGAGGCATGGGCTGGTGATATCATCGGCATCCCCAACCACGGCCAATTGCGCATCGGCGACACGCTGACCGAAGGCGAAGCGATCCGGGTTACTGGCATCCCCTCATTCGCGCCTGAACTGCTGCAAACCGTGCGGCCCGGCGACCCGATGAAGGCCAAGCATCTGGAGAAAGCCCTCATGCAATTTGCCGAGGAAGGTGCCGCCAAGGTGTTCAAACCTTCGATCGGGTCGGGCTTCATCGTCGGCGTCGTCGGCGCGCTGCAATTTGAAGTGCTCGCCAGCCGGATCGAGATGGAATACGGCCTGCCCGTTCGGTTCGAAGCATCTCAGTTCACCTCGGCCCGCTGGGTCAGCGGTGACAAGGCCGAGGTCGAAAAGTTCGTCAACGCCAACAAGCAGCACATCGCTCACGATCATGATGGCGACATCGTCTATCTGACGCGTCTTCAGTGGGACATCGACCGGGTCATCCGCGACTATCCCGAACTGAACCTGACGGCCACGAAAGAAATGATGGTGTGATGCGTCAGGCTGATTGCACAGGCAACATGGCCTGTGCAATTTTACCCGCATGAATGACGACTTCCAGACGCCCACAGGCGCACTACACGGGTTCGGCGCCCAGAAAAAACTTTTTGAATTCAGCATGGAATCGCCCGACCCTCATTCTTGCGTTGCGCGTGAATATGGCGTCGCACAACAGGTTTGGGCATGACGACCTGGGGTATCGTCTCAATGGTTCGCGGATCGACCCGCGACATACTCAGGTTCGCGGCCCATCACCTCGATCTGGGTGTGGATTATCTGTACATCTACCTGGACGAACCCAATCGTGAGGCGCACCGGGCCATCAGGAAACACCCGAAAATCAGAGCGCGAATCTGCGACGATGCCTTTTGGGAGAAACGCAAACGCGACCGACCGGAACGCCATCAGGTTCGTCAGACGCTGCATGCCACATTCGCCTATCGCAACACTGATCTGGACTGGCTGGCCCATATCGACGTGGACGAGTTCCTGTGGTCTTCAAAACCCATCCGGGAGCAGTTGCAATCCGTCCCCGCCGACATCCCCGCCGTCCGCGTCCGGCCAATGGAGGCAATGGCAAGCGGCGAGGATCTGTTCAAGGCGCATATCCCCAGCGGCCCGGACCGCTCAGCCATGGTGCAGTCCATCTATCCCAACTATGGCGGCTTTGTACTCGGCGGGTTCCTCAGCCACGTTCAGGGTAAGCTGTTCGTCCGCACAGGCATGGAAAAGCTGAACTTTCGCATCCACAACCTGTTTCAAAACAAAAAGCTTCTGCCCTGCAAATTCGAACTTCCGGGGTTGGAGCTGTGTCATCGCCACGCCCCTGACTGGGACCACTGGGCGGCGCATTATCAGTTCCGGATGGCGCGTGGGTCCTATCAACCCGGCATGTCCCCGAACGTTCCGCGCGAACTGGGCGGTCTGAACAAGAATGAGCTGTTCAACTGGATCGAGACAGAACAGGGCCAGGACGGCTTGCGCGCGTTCTTTGACGAAATTAGCGGTGCCGATCCCGGCGTACGCGCTCGTCTCGAAGAATATGGGTTGATCCGGCACAGACCGCTGGATCTGGACGCGAAAGTTGCGAAACACTTCCCCGGAAGCTGCTGAATTGTTGCGGAAAACCAGCAGTGGGCGCTAGCAACCCCAGGTTAAAACCTCTTCATTTGACCCTGCCTCATGATTTTGTTATGTCCGCGCAAAGCCGAAATGTGCCTGACAGCGCATGGCCATCCGGGCCCGGCATTCCATTGACGCGCGGGCCAGGTCTAGTGTCCGCATGAACCGGACATACATGACAAAATTCAACGAACTGAACCTGAACCCGAAGGTCCTCAAAGCCATTGAGGAAGCCGGATACGAAACGCCCACGCCAATTCAGGAAGGCGCGATTCCCGCTGCCCTTGAAGGTCGGGATGTTCTGGGCATTGCTCAGACCGGTACCGGCAAGACGGCCAGCTTTACGCTGCCAATGATCACCTTGCTGGCCCGTGGGCGCGCCCGTGCACGGATGCCGCGCTCGCTGGTGCTGTGCCCGACCCGGGAACTGGCCGCGCAGGTGGCCGAGAATTTCGACACGTACGCCAAACATTTGAAACTGACCAAAGCGCTGTTGATTGGCGGCGTCAGCTTTAAAGAGCAGGACGCGTTGATCGACCGGGGCGTGGACGTTCTGATCGCCACACCGGGTCGCCTGCTGGACCATTTCGAACGCGGCAAGCTGTTGTTGACCGGCGTTCAGATCATGGTTGTAGATGAAGCAGACAGAATGCTCGACATGGGATTCATCCCCGATATCGAACGCATCTTTTCGCTGACGCCGTTCACGCGCCAAACCCTGTTCTTCTCGGCCACTATGGCACCCGAGATTGAACGTATCACCGACACGTTCCTGTCCGCGCCCACCCGCGTCGAGGTCGCCCGTCAGGCCACCGCGTCCGAGACCATCGAACAGGGCGTCGTGATGTTAAAGGGCGGTCGCCGCGATCGCGAAGCCAGCGCCAAGCGCAAGGTTCTGCGGTCGTTGATTGATGCAGAAGGTGACAAGTGCACCAACGCGATCATCTTCTGCAACCGCAAGACGGATGTGGATATCTGCGCGAAATCGCTGAAGAAATATGGCTATGACGCCGCCGCGATCCACGGTGATCTGGACCAGTCGCAGCGGATGAAAACTCTTGATGGTTTCCGCGACGGCTCCTTGCGCCTGCTGGTCGCCTCAGACGTGGCCGCGCGCGGTCTTGATGTGCCGTCGGTGAGCCATGTGTTCAATTTCGACGTTCCCGGACACCCGGAAGATTACGTTCACCGCATTGGCCGTACAGGTCGCGCCGGACGCGATGGCAAAGCAATTACAATCTGTTCAGGGCGAGATGAAAAAGCCCTGGCCGCAATTGAAAAGCTGATCCAAAAAGAAATTCCCAGGATCGACACCCCGGTTCAGGCTGAAGAGCCCAAAGCCAAAGAAGAAGCGCCAAAGCCTGAGCGGAAAGCCAAACCGACTGACGCCAAGAAAAGCGAAAGCAGGAAGAGCGACCGGAAGAAGGACAAAGAACCCAAGGGCCGTGGCCGCAGAGACGACAAAGGCCCTGCTGTTGTCGGCATGGGCGATCACATGCCCAGCTTCATCGCCCTCAGCTTTGACGAGCGCCGCGCAGGCTAAATCGTAAGTACCAGTGCCAGTATCGAGGCACCAAGCAAGGTCATCCCGGCGATTTCGCGCCGGGTGATTTTTTCGCGGAAAAACAAGATCGAGGCGAATAGGCTGAAGATCAGTTCAACCTGGCCCAGTGCTTTGACATAGGCCGCGTTTTGCAGCGTGAATGCAAAAAACCAGCAGAACGAACCGCACAGGCTGGTGAGGCCGACAAAGACGCCGGTTCGACGTGTGTCCCAAACCGCGCGTAACTCAGCCCGATCGCGCCACAACAACCACAATCCCATGCTCAGGAATTGGTACGACACGACCACTGCCAGTGTGATCAGTGCCCGATACCACGCGTCAATGTCTCCCAACTCCAAAGACGCTCCGCGATAACTGACGGATGAGAAGGCGAACAGAACGCCAGAACCCAACCCAAGGCGCGATGCCCGGTTGGTGAGATGTGCCCACCAAACCCCTTCCCCGCCTGGATTTTTCGACAGTAGCAGGACGGCCACCAGTCCCAGAATTATTGCAAACAATGCGCCCGAGGACACCTGATCACCCAAGACAAGAAATCCGACGATGGCAGTCTGGATAACCTCGGTCTTCTTGAATGTAATGCCTACGGCGAAATTACGCTGTTTGAAAAGCGACACCACACAAATGGTCGCCAATATCTGCGTTGTCCCACCGATCACAGCAAACAGCCAGAATCTTCCGGTCAGGACTGGCAGGCTGTAACCGGTTACCTTCATTGCCACGACCAACCCGAGAACGGCCAAAGGCATGGAATAGGCAAATCGGGCAAATGTCGCACCGGCAGCCGTAAGCTTCACGGTGCTCAGCGATTTTTGCAGCATGAACCGCACGGTCTGAAATGCCGCGGCGGCGATGGTGACGGGAATCCACAAACTCATGAATTCCCTTGTGTCGTCAAATCAACCCTTTGGCCAGAGCGGATGCGCCACCGGATCCTTCGCGCGCCAAAGGTACGAGCGAAAAATCTGGCCGTAGGACCGATAAACATAGGCCTCGTTCGTTGACTGATACCGATCTCTTCCAGCCCGATACAGAGCGGGCAATCGGTACCACGGCGCACCGGGATTCATGTGATGTACGACGTGCAGATTGTTGTTTAAAAACAAGAAAGCTAGTAATCCGCGATCTTCGACAATGACGGTACGCGCACCTGGGTCTTCATGCGCCCTGTGTTCAAGAAACGTCCGGATCTTGACCAAACCCAACCCAACGTTCGCTGACAGAACAAAGGCCCACAGCGGCATTGGCGATTGCGCGACTATCCACAAAACCACAGCGGCGCCGATCAGGTGCAGCCCCCAGGCCAGTAATATGTCTTTGTCTCCGCGTTTAGCGCCGCGCAGCTCATCCCGAATGAAGGTGAATTGACCAATCGCCGGGCCCAGCACCATACGACCAAGCAACGTATTGTTCGCCATCAGTAACCGCTTCTGCCAGCCTTTGAGCGTATTCCAAACCTTGGGGTCCAGGTAGTTCGATTCGGGGTCGTCATACGGATCAGTCAGGGTCGAATCCCTGTGATGCGCCAGATGCAGATCGCGGAACCGGTTATATGGGATGAACAAAGTCAACGGCAGCGCCAGCAATGCCTCGTTCAGCCAACGGGTGCGAAAAGGATGTCCATGCAGCGCCTCATGGGTCAGCGATGAGTGCAGCGCCGCGACCAACCCCATTGCGGGAATGGCCAGCCAAACCGGGAACATGAAGATCACAGCAAGCCAAGCTGCATAGCATGCAACTATAAGGGCAAAGGTGCCCCACTCGGGACCTGGCCGCTCAGACATTTCGGCCCCATGTGATGCCTGCCCAGACACGCTCATAGATCACGTACATCGTCAGGCCGATGCCCGTGTTCACAATCGCCAGAGTTCCACCAACTGCGGCAGAGCCTGTCGCGATAAGGCCCACCAGCGTCATCATGACCAGGCCCATCGCATTCCACACCACAGCCTTCACGACCGATCTTCGTCGCGTTTCCATTCCGTCACCCATATTATTGTTATGTTTTAAGAATTACGGATCGTGGCCGAGTTGAAAATTCTGAATATGATTAACAAAACTCATCACTTATGATAAAAATCATCATATGACGGATAAATTAGACAAACGAGATCGCGCTGCGCAGTTTCGCCAACGCCTTGCCCGCGCGATGGAAGAACGTGACATCAGCCAAAGCGCGCTTGCCCGGGATATCGGTGTCGACCGATCGACCGTATCCCAACTTTTGACTGGCGAAGGTGCGCGCCTGCCGAACGCGCATGTCGTTGGCAGCTGCGCCACAGCGCTTGGTGTTTCGGCTGACTGGCTGCTGAGCTTATCGGATCGGCCAGAAAGCGCTGCAGAGCTACTGGCGCTTTCTCTGAGTATGACCAAGGCGCCCCGCGCGCTGGTCGATGAGCGCATTTTTGAATGGCACAAAGAGGCGGCTGGCTACAAGGTTCGCTATGTACCTGCCACCCTGCCCGACATGCTGAAAACCCGCGCTGTGCTAGAGTGGGAATACGCCCCGCATCTGGGGCGAACAGCGGACCAGGCCATCGGCGCATCAGAAGACCGGCTGACGTGGATGCGCAGCGCGCAATCAGATTATGAAATCGCCATGCCACTGTATGAGATCGACAGTTTTGCCCGCGCGACCGGATACTACGAAGGCCTGTGCCCGAAAATCAGGATGGAACAGATCGACCACCTGTTAAAGCTGAGCGACCAGCTTTATCCCCGCATGCGCATCTATCTGTTTGATGCCAAACGCCTCTACTCTGCGCCCGTCACGATTTTTGGTCCGCTGCTGTGTGTGTTCTACGCGGGCAGCCACTATATGGCCTTTCGGGACCGCGACAGGATCGAAGTTTTTTCCCGTCATTTTGATACGTTGGTGCGCGAAGCGGATGTGACGGCACGGGATTTCCCCGAACACCTCAGGCAGCTGCGATCAACAATATCTACCTGATCGCAGTCCCATAGATGCGTAAGCGACCAAGGTGTGATATCGTCACTTGGCGCGAACTTTCGAGCGATCCGATCACAGACGGAGGACCATAAGAATGGACGCACTAAAAACCGCTCAATACGCACGGGCGCTTTATTCCGCCCACGGAGATCAGGCCGAGGCGGAAGCCGCGCAGAAGATGCGCGAATGCAAAGACGCCGGGAACATGCAGCAAGCCCGCGACTGGCAGGCGGTTCGCCAGAGCATCCGCCAGATTCGCGGACCCAATCAGGGTTAGATTTTCGGGTCGGGGTTGACGGTGTGCCCATCGACGGCAATCACCTGCCCCGACACCAGCCGCGCCGCATCCGATGCAAGGAACACGGCCATATTGGCGATGTCGTGCCCTTCGACGAAGCGACCCATTGAAGTGCCTGAGGCATAACCCTCATAGACCTGATCACGTGTCATGCCCTTGGCATCGGCCTCGCGCTGCAGGACGCCTTCCATCCGCGGACCCTCAACCGAGCCAGGGCAAATGACATTGCACCGCACTCCGTGTGCGCCCAGCTCCATCGCCAGCGTTTTGGCTAGCCCGATCATCCCCCATTTCGCCGCAGCATAGGGCGCGCGATTGGGATAGCCGTATTGTCCCGCAGTCGAAGACGTTATGACCACCGCGCCGTTGCCTTGCCGTTTCAGGATCGGAGACGCGTATTTGGCGCACAAAAAGGCCCCTTCCAGGTTCACCGAAAGACACATGCGCCAATCGTCCAATGCAACGTCTTCAACCAAAGCGGTTGGTCCCGCGATTCCTGCGTTTGCGCACAGGGTATCCAAACCACCCCATTCCGCCTCGATGTCATTGAACAAGGTGGCCATGGCATCCTCATCCGCGACGTTCGCCTCGGACCGCTGCCAATGGGCCGGGCAATCAGACAGGGCCTTCGGGTTGACGTCAGCCACCCAAACCTGCGCACCGGCTGTATCAAAGGCCTCGGCCATGGCGCGGCCAACGCCTGACGCGCCGGCCGTGATCAGAACGCGCCCACTCATGCTGGTTTCCGGATCGCAGCACCCGCACCTTCCGGATAGGGCAATCCGGCCTGAGCTTCGGCGATCCGAGCCATGGCAGCTTCAATCTCGGCCGAAGGTGCGCTCGGGCGGCGGGTTTCCAGACTGACATGCAGCAGGAAGCTTTCGCCCGTCGCCAACAGCTTGTCGCCTTCGTACATGGAATGGAACACGTGCAGCTTCTTACCCTGCCCCAACAGCATCTGCGTGCGCACTTCGATCTTTGCACCCGCGTGGACTTCGTCGATATAGCGGATGTGGTTTTCGGCCGTGAAATAGCTGCCGCCCGAGGCGATGTAATCCGCATCACACCCCATGATCTCCATGAACCGGTCGGTCGCCGCGGCGAAGGCCTCAAGGTAACGCGCCTCGTTCATGTGACCGTTATAATCGGTCCAGTCCAACGGCACCGCGCGCGACAAGGTCAGAATTGGCTGGCTTAGATCGGCCTGATCCATCGTCGGCAAAGCACCCGGTTTCAGCGCCACGTCATGCTGGTTCAGAACAGCACCGGCCCCATAGTTCTGCGCCTTGAGCGCCCGCATCATACCAACGAGGTTATTGTCGCGGATGCGCTCTAGTTCGCGGATCGAGTGCATGCCCGATTGCGCGTCAGACTGATCCGCGATCATGTCGACCAGCTCATCAGTGAATTCGGGCACATCCATCAGCTTGGTCCAAGGCCATTGCAACGCCGGGCCGAACTGCGCCATGAAGTGCCTCATCCCCGCCTCACCACCGGCTACACGATAGGTTTCGAACAGACCCATCTGTGCCCAGCGAATGCCAAAGCCCATGCGAATTGCTTCGTCGATTTCTTCGGTTGTCGCGATACCGTCTTTGACCAGCCACAGCGCCTCGCGCCAGACGGCTTCGAGGAACCGGTCAGCAATATGCGCGTCGATCTCTTTTTTGACATGCAGAGGGAAGAAGCCCACCGATTTCAACAGGTCCTTCGCGCGGTCGACCATTTCGGGCGGGTTCTTGTCGGTCGGCACCAATTCGATCAGCGGCAGCAGATACACCGGGTTGAACGGGTGCGTCACAACAATCTGTTCTGGGCGCAGCGCTCCTTCCTGCAGCTCGGACGGTTTGAACCCGCTGGTTGACGACCCGATGATCGCCTCCGGATCGCAGGCATCCTGCAAGCTTTTGTAAACCTTCAGCTTCAGATCCAACCGTTCGGGCACGCTTTCCTGAATCCAGGTGGCACCTTGCACGGCGTCAGTCAGATCGTCGTGGAAGGTAAGCGCCCCCTCAGACGGCAAAAGCACATCACTCAACCCCGGCAGAGACCGGCGCGCGTTGTCGAGCACCTCACCAATCTTGCGCTCGGCCTCCGGGTCCGGATCGAACACACGGACATCCCAACCGTTAAGCAAGAACCGCGCGGCCCACCCGCCGCCGATGACACCACCACCGATGATAGCTGCTATTTTTGTCATTAGTTTCACCAATTGTCTGGCAGTTTGATTTCTGCACCATCTATGGGCCAGCCATTCTCATCATAGCCGACGCAAAGTTTGGGGGTTTGCGTTTCGGTCTGCGCGATAGTCACCTGCAATGTTCTCGCAAGTCTCGTTCAGGGCGTGAGCGCCATCAAACTCGACATCTGCCTCTTGAATCGTAGATGTCGAGCAAGCTGCCACGGTCACAAAGAGACCTGAAACCAAAACACGACTCACTTAGGCGCTCGTTTGACCAGCCCCAACTTCTCACGCACTTCCTGCGCGCCGATCACCCGCGCACCCATGTTTGAGACGATGGTGTTCGCCCGCTCAACTAACTGCCAGTTTTCGGCCAGAACGCCCTTATCCAGCCACAGGTTGTCTTCAAGCCCAACGCGCACATTACCGCCCGCCAGCACCGAAGCTGACGCGTATGCCATCTGGTTCCGTCCCAGCGCAAATGCGCTGAATGTCCAGTCATCAGGCACGTTGTTCACCATAGCCATGAAGGTATTCAGGTCATCGGGTGCACCCCATGGCACGCCCATGCACAGTTGAACCAGTGCCGGGCTGTCCAGAACGCCGTCCTTCACCAGCTGCTTTGCGTACCACAAGTGACCGGTGTCAAAGGCTTCGATCTCGGGCTTCACGCCCAGATGCGTCATCATCCGGCCCATCGCCTGCAGCATACCGGGCGTGTTGGTCATGACATAGTCGGCCTCGGCAAAATTCATGGTGCCGCAATCCAGAGTACAGATTTCAGGAAGACACTCGGCCACATGCTCCACCCGAGCAGCCGCGCCGATCATATCTGTGCCCTCTTCGTTCAGCGGCAGAGGAGATTCTGTGGGACCAAAGATCATGTCACCGCCCATCCCGGCGGTCAGGTTCAGGACCACGTCGACCTCAGCCTCACGAATACGATCTGTCACCTCGCGATACAGGTCCAGACGGCGGCTGGGCGCGCCGGTTTCCGGGTCACGCACGTGGCAATGCACGATGGCCGCGCCCGCCTTGGCCGCCGCGATCGCACTTTCGGCAATCTGCTTGGGCGAACGCGGCACATGCGGGCTGCGATCCTGTGTTCCGCCCGAGCCGGTGACAGCGCAGGTGATGAAGACTTCGCGGTTCATTTCCAGTGGCATGGTGTTTTCCCCAACTTATACCCGGTTTTGACCTAAGTTATCCTCAGGCTTCTCCCCGGATTCCGATTTGCGTTCATCCCCGACTCTGGCGCAGCTTTATGGAAACAACTTGCCAGAATGCGAATCGAACTTGATGAAATCCGCAAAAAACATATTGCAGCCCGAACATCGCGCCCTGAAAACGGCCGTGCTGGTTCTGGACGAATGCAACACGCTCAGCTTTGCCTCGGCCGTTGATCCCATGCGCGCCGCCAACCGTCTAGCGGACCGCCCGGCCTTTGACTGGGACTATGTGACTGCCACGGCGGAACCGGCGATGCTGACCAGCGCCCTAAATGTTCCAGGCACACCGTTGGCTCGGTTGCAGGGCTGCGACCTGATGATTGTCATCGCGGGATTCCAACTGGCCCGTCACGCCACACCCAGCCTGCTCGCCGGATTGCGCCGCATTGCCGGTACCGGAGCCACCATGGCTGGCATCGACGGCGGCCCTTGGCTACTGGCCGAAGCCGGCCTTCTTAACGGTCACTCGGCTACAACACACTGGGAAGATCTGGAAAATTTCGCGACCCGCTTCCCTGAAGTTGATGTTCGCCCTGACCGGTTCACCGTATCAGACAACCGCCTCACATCTGGCGGCGCGATCCCCGCGGTCGAGATGATGCTACACATCATCGCCGCGCGCCACGGCGCAGGTTTTGCCGCCCGCGTGTCCGGTCTGTTCCTATACGAGGGCGCACCCGAACCGTCAAAGCCACAAAGCCGTACAGGCGCGCCGCATCGTCATACGGCTCTGACAGCAAAGGCGAACTCGTTGATGGAAAGGTCACTGGAGGACCCTCTGCCATTGGCCGACATTGCCGATACCTTGGGCACCAGCCCCCGCACCCTGCAGCAACAGTTCCGCCTGCGCCTGAATACGACGCCACAAGACCACTATCTGCAACTGCGCCTTGCCGAAGCCCGCCGCCTAGTCACCGACACGGACATGCCCCTGATGGACGTGGCACTCGCTACGGGCTTTGCCTCACAATCCAGCTTTGCCCGTGCCTTCCGCACCGCCCACGGTCTGTCAGCCAGAGACCTCCGTCAGGATCGGATCCAGCCGACACATCACTGACCGGATCCGCTTCATCTGGCTAAAAATATCCCGGGGGAGGCGCGCAAAGCAGGGAGGATGCAGAGCCCTCTTAGAACGGCATCGGATGTGCGCGATGCGCGGCACTGATATCCGATAGCACCTCATCCGCCAACACCACCTCCGTGCCCGCCAGAATATGGGCCAGCTGCGCAACCGTGGTCGCTCCAAATATGGCAGACATCATGAACGGGCGTGTCCGGCACCATGCCAGCGCCATATGCACCGGATCCAGACCATGCCGCTGGGCAATCTCCAGATAGGCATCGACGGCCCCAAACACACGCTCGTATTTTCTCCCGCCCATGGTCGGAACTAAATCCATGCGCGAACCCTTAGGCACCGCTCCGCCCTGGTATTTGCCGGTCAAAAACCCTGCCCCTAGCGGAGAAAACGCCATCAGGCCCACATCTTCGTGCACGCTTAACTCGGCCATATCGGTGTCGAAATGACGGCAGAGCAGAGAATACTCATTCTGAACCGAAGCGACCCGAGGCGCGCCCATCTGTTCTGCCAGCCGAAGCCATTGCGCGGTGCCCCATGCGCTTTCATTCGACAGGCCGAATGCGCGGATATTGCCCTTGTCGACTTGCTGTTGCAGGGCTTCAAGACACTCCTGCATATTCGCCAACACCTCATCGGTGTTGTGACCAGACGGCGCATAGTCCCAGTTCTGTCGAAACATGTAACTGCCACGATTGGGCCAGTGAATCTGATACAGATTGATGCAATCTGTCTGCAAACGACGCAGAGACCCCTCGATCGCTTCGGGAATCGTTTGCGCAGAAATCGGTGCCCCGTCGCGGGCATGGGCGAAACCTGCACCGGAATGTTTGGTCGCCAGAATATATTCTGCCCGCCGCGCGGGGTTCACCGCGTTCCAGTTGCCCAGGATTTCCTCGGTCCGCCCCACGGTCTCTTTCAAGACCGGGTTCACCGGGTACATTTCAGCGGCGTCAACGAAATTGATCCCCGCCTCCAGCGCCATATCGATCTGCGTATGTGCATCGGCCTCAGAGGTCTGCGCGCCAAACGTCATGGTTCCAAGGCACAGATCCGTCACTTCAATACCAGTGCGCCCCAATGGGTTCTTTTTCATCTCAAAATCCTTCCGCTCGCAACGCCGCGCACCCTAAAGCAGAGAACCGTCAGAGCAAGGGTGCAGGCGATCAATTCCGGTGCAACAAGGGGTTGGGCTTGTTCAAACCTCTCTGCAAAAAGCGGAATAAAGCCAAACGCAGCGCGCGGAGTTTCTGCCCCCTGTGATACGGGTATCCATGCCGATTCCAGCGAATGCGCTTTCCTTTCAAAGTTTTGGTCCGCCATGCGGACCAATGCTTTCGGTCACTGCAGCTGCGCCAATGCCGGCCTTAGGTTGCTCGTAAGATTCAGCTGAAATGAGAATTCCAAACCTCTCGTCGAACCTCATCTCTGGCCTCGTATGCCGCTATTGCTTCGTCTAGATCATCTGGTTCAAGCGCGTCCTCACCTCTGGCGATCCGCGTGACTTGCATCGTGTACCATGCAGTCACACCGCCTTCCGGAGGGTTTCTGAAACGTGGGAATTGCGGCTCGTCGCGTTGATCGGAAAGCCAAAATGATGGCAATTCTGGATCAACGACCAATGCGCGGGCCAATCCAACGAGATCGGCTTTGCCCTCTGCAATGGCGCTTTTGGCCTGTGCAAGCGTCTTGAAACCGCCCGTCACCATAAGGGGAATGTTCGTTTTCGCACGCGCACGTTCAGCAAAATCAAGAAAATAGACGCCGGAACCCGCACGATCTGATGATGACGCAGCACCCGGAAAATATGTGCCACCGCTGACATCGATCAGATCAATCGATGTTTTGTCTAATGCCGCAATGACCTCAAGGGATTCATCTTCAGCGAAGCCGCCTTCAAGTTGATCTGTCGCGTTCAACTTGATGCCCACAGGGAAATCCGGGCCAACGGCATTACGCACGGCGCTGATCACTTCCAGCAGCAGTCTCATCCGGTTTTGCAAAGAACCGCCATAGGCATCTTCGCGTTTGTTGAATAGCGGAGACAGAAACTGGTTGAGCAAGAATCCATGGGCCGCATGCAACTCAACGCCACCGAACCCAAGCCGCTTGGCAAGGTTTGCCGTGCGTGCAAATTCGGCCGGCAGCGCGTGGATCTCATCCAAGGACAGCGCGTCGCATTTCAGACCGGGCAAATCAAGTCTACTCGGACCTTTCGGCGAGCTGATCGGAGCATCCGCCATCGCACCTGCATGTCCAAGTTGCGGCCACAAATGAGCGTCGTTGGTTGCCCCTGCCTGTGCAAGTTTTCTTAGAAATGCGAAATCGGATTGATCGTTCAAAACCAAATTGCCGGGCTTCTCTGCGAAATGAGGTGTGCCCTGCACTTCGCCGATGATCGAGAGGGCGAGGCCGCCAGTTGCCCAACGCTCATAAAGTTTGATTTGATCATCACTTGGATTGCCTTTGCCGTCACCAAGCGAGTCAGACATCGCCGATTTAGCAATTCGGTTTTTAAGAGTTACGCCGCAGGGCAGAATTAGCGGTTGGCGCAAGAGAGACTGAGGTTTGTTGGACATTTGGCTCCTCAAACTTAGGCCTTAACAATTGAAAGCTGTCATTTTTGCCGTGTACGGCATCCGTCAATTTGGGCTTCAATCCGGTCATTGAGGCATTTCTGATCGCACATCTTTGCGCAATCACCACCACGCCTTCCGGAAAGCGGCTCGGGCCCTAAGCCTCAGCTTTCTTTTCCCAGCGCCCGGATTCTTCGGACCAGTATTGGGCGGAACATCCCGCACCGGTCAAAGCCTTCCACTGCCCGCGCGCGTGTTGAACGGCCTCTGCGTCATTGCCGTCGAACAGGATACATACGCGGTCCAGTTTCTTGATCTCATCGGGGTCGACCGCCGCGCCATCTACCGCCATGACACAAGACGGGTCATTGGCAGCCTGCGCCTCGGTCGTCAGCAGGATCGGCTGCGCGGCATCGTGCGGACCGCCTGCGCGGCCATGTGGCAGGAACCCTTCTTCGGGCCCCTGCCACAGCTTTTCATCCAGCCAGTCCATCCGCGCGGGATCGCTGCCCCGCACGGCAATCTTCCACCCGGCCTGCCGTGCCTTGTCCAGCAACACCGGCAAGGTATGCTCCAGCGGTTGGCGGGTCAGGTGATAGAAATAGACGGCCCCCATCGGCTTACTCGAAGTTGTCCTGAACGAAACGGCTCAGCGCGCGTACGCCCCAGCCGGTTGCGCCCTTCGGGGCGTAGGATGTCTCGGACGAGACCGAAGCCACACCGGCAATATCCAGGTGAATCCACGGCATGTCTTCCTTGACGAACCGCTGCAGGAACTGCGCTGCGGTGATCGAGCCCGCCGGGCGACCACCGACGTTCTTCATGTCGGCGATCCGCGATTTCAGCTGTTTGTCATAGGCTTCGCCCAATGGCATGCGCCATGCGCCTTCATCCTCGGCACCTGCGGCTTTCAGGAAGGCATTGCAGAACGTGTCATTGTTCGAGAAAACACCTGCATTCTCATGCCCCAGTCCGATGATGACCGCTCCGGTCAGGGTGGCCAGATCGACCATGCCCACAGGCTTGAACCGCTCTTGCGCGTACCACATCACGTCGCACAGAACCAAACGGCCCTCGGCATCGGTGTTGATGATCTCGACCGTGTCGCCCTTCATGGATTTGACCACATCGCCGGGACGGGTGGCGTTGCCTGAAGGCATGTTTTCCACCAATCCGACCAAGCCGACAACGTTGGCCTTGGCGTTGCGTTTGGCCAGCGCGCGCATTGTACCTGCCACTACGCCAGCGCCGCCCATGTCCATGGTCATGTCTTCCATGCCACCCGCAGGTTTCAGCGAGATACCACCGGTGTCGAACACCACACCCTTACCCACCAAAGCCAGCGGCGCGTCATCTTTGTCGCCGCCGTTCCACTGCATAACCACAACCTTTGACGGGCTGACAGAGCCCTGCCCGACACTCAGCAACGTGCGCATGCCCAACTCGGCCAGCTTGTCCTCTTCCAGCACTTCGACCACAAGCCCCAGTGCGTTCATCTCGTCCAGACGGTCGGCGAATTCGGTGGTGGTCAGGATATTCGCAGGCTCGTTGGTCAAATCGCGTGTCATACGGACACCGTCGGCGACCGCGTAGAGCGGTGCAAACGCAGCCTCGATCTCATCTGCCTTCTGGTGGGTTATGATGACCGAACCGGCTTCATCCGAATCCTTGGTCTTGTGCGCATCAAAATCATAGCTGCGCAGCGCGATGCCCATGGCCAGATCCTCGGCTTTGACCTGATTGCCCGACATCACCAGCAGGTCCTTGCTGCCCGCCAGCTTGGCCAGCGCAGCACCGGCCTTGCGGGCCTCGGCCGGTTCCGGACGGCGCGGCAGGACCAGAACGTCCAGCGCCTCGGCTGCCATGCCGGATGGCCACGCCATCGAGATCACGTCACCGGTTTTCACCTTTTCGAAACGCTCGCTTTCGACCAGCCGTGTCACAGCCCCGCGGGTCAGGCGGTTGGCGCGACGGGCGGCGGGGTTCATTTTGCCGTCGGACGGGATGATTATGGCCACGCGCCCTTCGGCCTGCGCCATCGCATCCATGTCGGGGTCCTGGAAACGGATCGGTACAAGACTGCTCATTGCGAACTCCTCAAAATCAGTTCCCCAAGACCTAGCCCGCGCCGCGCGGCTTGACCAGATAGCAGTTTTCCCCGGCCCGCATTTGGACTACAGTCCCGGAAAAAATCCGACAGGCTCGGGGGAGAAGGTTTTGGCAAGACAGAGCAGGCATAGGCTGTCGCGCACAATTGCGTGCAGCGGTGATTCTGGTCTGTACCCGACCAAAGGCTGTTTGCGCGTCTTTTCGGCAGGAGTTCCTTCGTGATCCTCGACCGCTACTTCGCCCGCCGATTCATTCAAAGTTTCCTGGTCATCGGCAGCATTTTCCTGACGCTGATGATTCTGATCGACCTGATCGAACAGGTGCGCCGCTTTGACGATGCAAACCTGTCCTTTGGTCAGCTGTTGCAATTGACGTTGCTGAATACGCCTGCCGCGATCAGCGAAATGCTGCCGCTGCTGGTCATCCTGTCCACGATCGCGTTGTTTATCGGTCTGGCCCGCAGTTCGGAACTGGTTGTCACCCGTGCCACTGGCCGTTCAGGCATCCGCGCCCTGTTGGCCCCTGTGGTGATCGCCCTGATCATCGGCGCACTGGCGGTTGGCATGTTGAACCCCATCGCAGCCGCCACGTCGGAAGAGTACAAACAGCTTGCCGAATCCTACAAAAACAACGGCGGATCGACGCTGTCGATCAGTGCAGATGGTCTTTGGTTGCGGCAGGGATCGGCCAATGGTCAATCCGTGATCCACGCCCAGGACACATCTAACGGCGACAGGTTCACCCTTAATCAGGTGACGATCATTACCTTCGCCCCGGACGGCACACCGACCCAGCAGATCGTAGCCGACCAGGCGGATCTGGAGAACGGTACGTGGGTTCTGACCAATGCCAAGATCTGGGCGCTGGAAGGCGGTGTGAATCCAGAAACCCACGCCACTGAACACGCGCGGCTTGAGGTTCCCACATCGCTGACACGCCAACGGATTCTGGACACGCTTGGCGATCAGGATTCCGTATCGGTCTATGACCTGCCGGAACTGATCCGCGACCTGCGCGAAGCCGGGTTTTCGACCAAGCAATATGAGGTTTGGTTGCAGGTCCAACTGGCCCGCCCCTTGTTTCTGATGTCGATGGTCCTGATCGGCGCGGCCTTCACCATGCGCCACGTGCGATTTGGCGGCACCGGGATCGCGGTTTTAACCGCCGTCCTGCTGGGATTTGGTATCTACTTCATTCGCAACTTTGCCCAAATTCTGGGGGAAAACGGTCAATTGCCTATCTTAGTCGCGGCCTGGGCCCCGCCCTTCGCAGCAATTCTTCTGTCCCTCGGCCTTTTGCTGCATGCGGAGGACGGCTGATGCGGCTTATTGCCAGTTTGTTTCTGTCCGGTGCAGTCGCACTGACCATGCCCGTGGGCGCATTCGCGCAATCTCAACCCGCTGCCGGTGCCGCGCAGGGTGCCACGCAAGAGGATCAGCCTGCCCTCCTGGTGGCCGACCGGATCTTTATCACACCCGAGCGTAATCTGGTGGCCGAAGGGAATGTCGAAGCCTTTCAGGGCGACACCAAGGTCACGGCCACGCGCATCACTTATGACCGCGAAACCGGCAATCTGTCGCTGGAAGGCCCGGTCCGCATCGATCAGGGCGGCGAAACCACGTTGCTGGCTGATTCCGCCGAATTGGATGACGGGATCATGAACGGTCTGCTGATCGGAGCCCGCATGGTATTCGATCAACAGGTTCAGATCGCCTCGGTCCAGGCTGCGCGCGCAGGGGGGCGTTACACACAGTTCAGCAAGGTCTCGGCCACGTCCTGCCATGTCTGCGCAAATGGTAAACCGCCGCTGTGGCAAATCCGCGCCCGCAAGGTCACGCATGACCAGTTGGAACGCCAATTGTATTTCGAAGGGGCACAGTTCCGGATACTGGATTTCCCGGTTTTCTACTTCCCCTATCTGCGCCTGCCCGACCCGACACTGGACCGCGCGACGGGCTTTCTTGTTCCGTCGATTCGCACCACATCGCAGTTGGGAACCGGCGTGCAGGTGCCGTATTTCTTTAAGCTTGGCGACCACAGGGACTTGACGCTGACCCCCTATATCTCGGGGAAAACTAGAACACTGGGCTATCGCTATCGCCAGGCATTCAAACGCGGCCGGATTGAGCTGAACGGTGCTTTCACCCGCGACGACCTGCAAAAAAATGAGGATCGGGGCTATCTATTTGCCAACGGTTATTTCTTCTTGAACAACGACTTCCGCCTTTTGTTTGATGTGAAGACGACCTCGGATAACGCGTATCTCGCCGACTATGGTCTGCCTGATTTTGACCGGTTGCGCAGCGAAATCGCGCTTGAGCGGATCAAACGCGATACCGCCTTCCGCACCAGTTTCATCCATTACAAATCCCTGCGAGACAGTGAAAATGAGGAAGTGATCCCATCTCGGATCTTCGACCTGTATTTCCAGAAACGTTACTTCCCAACCTCTGTCGGCGGCGAAGTACGCTTGGGCTTTGTGGCCCACAATCACACACGCACCAGCGATCAGGACATCGTTGGCCGCGATGTCGCGCGCGCCACATTCGATGCGGATTGGATGCGCAGCTGGATTTTCGCATCGGGCCTCAGGGCTGATGCCCGGTTCGGGACATCGGTGGATATCTTTGACATCCGAGATGACAGCCAGTTTCCTGACCAGGTGACCCGCGCGGCCCCCCGCGCTGCACTCACCTTGCGTTACCCGATGACCCGGCGGGAAAAGTCAGGCGCCACTCAGGTGCTTGAACCCATCGCGCAAGTCGGTTGGACGAACGTGACAGATCAAGACGTTCCCAATGACGAAAGCACGTTTCAGGAATTCGACCAGGGGAACTTGTTGTCCCTGTCTCGCTTTCCGGCCCCGGATCGTCGCGAAGACGGCGCGACGGCGGTGTTTGGGGTCAACTGGGCGCGCTATGCCGCAAATGGCTGGCGCGCGCTTGCCACTGTCGGACAGGTCTTCCGCTCGACCGCTGACCCCAACTTCAACCTAACGTCGGGCCTACAGGGCACCGCCTCCGACGTGTTGTTGGCCGGTCAGTTGCAAACCGCCAATGGCTGGTCTTTGGCGGGTCGCGGCCTGTTGAATGGTGATTTCAGCTTTGCCAAGGCCGAGGTGCGCGCAGGCTGGAACAAGCCAAATGTCGGCCTAACCGGCAGTTATGTGTGGCAGGAAAAGGATCCGGCAGAAAATGCGAATGACGAGATATCCGAAATCTGGATGAATGGCCGCTACCTTGTTGACCAGAACTGGTTGACGCAGGCCTATGCGCGCTATGACCTCAGCGAATCCGAACCGATCCGTTATGGGCTGGGCGTTACCTACCAGAATGAGTGTGTAAAAGTTAACATGACCGTTAGCAGGCGATTTACCTCATCATCAAGTATTGAGCCTTCGACAGAATTCGGGTTTACCGTAGCCCTGACAGGTTACTCCGTTGAGGGTGGCGGCCAACAGTACAAGAGAAGATGCAGTTGATTTCAGGTTTCTCGCGATTCATTCGTTCCGGTTGGCTAAAACCGGTTGCACCGGCACTGGCTGCCGCTTTGCTGGCCCTGTCCACTGGTCACAGCCAGGCTCAGAGCCTGTTTTCACCTGCGATCAAGGTGAATCAGGACATTGTCACCTGGTACGAACTTCAGCAACGCCAGCAATTCCTGACTGTTCTGGGTGCCCCTGGCGCAACCGAGGACGAAGTCCGCGACGCGTTGATCGACGAACGACTGCGCAAGCAGGCCATGCGCGACGCAGGAATCGAGGTTGCACCAGAAGACATTCAGGTGGGCATTGATGAATTTGCAGCCCGTGGTCGCCTTTCGACCGACGAATTCCTGCAATTGCTGGGCGAAGCCGGCGTTTCCCCCGAAACCGTACGGGATTTCGTCGCTGATCAGCTTTCGTGGCGCGATTACGTCAGTTCGCGCTTTCTGTCCCAAGCCAGGCCGAGCGACGACGAGATTAACCGGGCTTTAGGACAGGCCGGGAGCGGCGGGCTTCAGGTTCTGTTGTCGGAAATAATCATTCCGGTCACTCCGCAGACCCTTGCACAAGCCGAATTGCTGGCCGAAGAGATTGCTCAGGTTGAAGGTTTCGATGCGTTTTCTTCTGCTGCCACGCAGTATTCAGCTGCTGGCACACGCGATGACGGCGGGCGTTTGGAATGGCTGAACCTGACCGACTTGCCCCCTGCCCTGCAACCTGTGATTCTGGGTCTCAAATCAGGCGACATCACGCAGCCTTTGTCGTTGCCCAATGCCATCGCCCTGTTCCAGCTGCGCGGCTTGCGCGAAGTCAGCACCAGCGCGCCGCGATACTCCAAGATCGACTACGCAATTTACAACATGGCCGGCGGTCGTAGTGCCGAAACTCTGGCCAGCGCTGCCCAGCTGCGCGAACAGATCGATACCTGCGACGACCTCTATGGCATCGCCAAGGATCAACCTGCCGCAGTCCTGCAACGTGTTGAAGCCAGCCCCTCCGAGATCCCGCGCGACGTAGCGCTTGAGCTGTCCAAGCTGGACCTGAACGAAGTTTCGACGACGCTGACGGGGAACAATGGCCAGACTCTGAAGTTCCTGATGCTGTGCACACGCACATTGGACCGGGGCGAAGACACCACGCGCGTGGATGTGGCCAACGCCCTGACGCAACAGCGTCTGCAGGCCTTTGCCGAAAGTCTGGTTGAACAGCTCCGCGCCGACGCGACGATTATCGAGCAATGACCGCGCCCATCGCGCTAAGCTGTGGCGATCCTGCTGGCGTTGGACCTGAAATCGCCGCCAAGGCATGGTCTGAACTGCGCGCGAGCTGCCCGTTTTTCTATATCGGGGATGCGGCACATCTGCCCGCAGGCACGCCCACGCAGCGGATCAGCGATCCGGCGCAGGCCAATGAAATCAGCGCCAGTGCCCTGCCTGTTCTGCAATTGAGCTTTCCCGCCACAAACACAGCAGGCCAACCAGATCCGTCCAATGCGCCCAGTGTGATCGACGCCATCGAAACCGGTGTTTCTCTGGTGCAATCCGGCGCGGCGTCGGCGCTGTGCACTGCACCGATCCACAAAAAAGCCCTGATCGACGGGGCCGGGTTCGCCTATCCCGGCCATACCGAATTTCTCGCCGCTCTAGCCGGGCGCAAGCGTGTCGTTATGATGCTCGCCAGCGATCAGCTTCGCGTGGTGCCCGCAACGATCCACATCCCGCTGTCGCGCGTCCCGTCTGAGCTTACCCCCGATCTGCTGCGCGAAACCATCGCCATTACCGCTGAAGGCCTGCGCAGACAGTTTGGTATCCCCCATCCCCACATCGCCATTGCAGGCCTCAACCCGCATGCGGGCGAAGGCGGTAAAATGGGGCATGAAGAACTGGACTGGATCGCCCCTCTGATATCTGATTTGCCGGGCGATACCTGCACGGTTACCGGCCCACACCCGGCGGACACGATGTTCCACGCCGCCGCCCGCGCCCGATATGACGCCGCAATTGCCATGTATCACGATCAGGCACTGATCCCGATCAAGACACTCGACTTCGACCGTGGCGTGAACGTGACCCTCGGCCTGCCCTTCATTCGCACCTCGCCCGATCACGGCACCGCATTGGATATCGCCGGGCAGGGCATAGCAAACCCCACCAGTCTGATCGAGGCACTGAAACTGGCCCAACGGATGGCACAAAGCGCTTGATCCTTCACCTGGCTGAAAATATCCCCGCCGGAGGCAAAAAATCACTGGCGTTCCCCCCCGGACACGCGCCACGGTAATCGGATCATGAGTTCAATCGACACCCTTCCCCCTCTGCGCGAGGTTATCGCGACACATCAACTCTCGGCGCGTAAATCGCTGGGGCAGAACTTTCTACTGGACCTCAACCTGACAGCCAAGATCGCGCGGCAGGCAGGGGATCTGACGGAATGCGACGTGCTGGAAATCGGCCCCGGCCCCGGTGGTCTGACCCGCGGTCTGTTGTCCGAAGGTGCGCGCAAGGTCGTCGCGGTCGAAAAAGACACCCGCTGTATCGCTGCCCTGAACGACATCGCTGCTGCTTACCCGGGTCGTCTTGAGGTCATCAACGGCGACGCACTGGAAATCGACCCGCTGGCGCATCTGACCCCACCTATCCGCATTGCCGCAAACCTGCCGTATAACGTTGGCACCGAATTACTGGTGCGCTGGCTGACCCCACCCGAATGGCCGCCGTTCTGGCAAAGCCTGACGCTGATGTTCCAACGCGAAGTCGCCGAACGCATCGTTGCCCAACCCGGGGGCAAAGCCTATGGCCGACTTGCGATCCTTGCCCAATGGCGGGCCGAGGCGCGCATCGCTATGTCCCTGCCGCCCGGGGCTTTTACGCCTCCGCCAAAGGTCTCAAGCGCTGTTGTGCATCTAACGGCCCTGCCCGAACCGCGCTACCCGGCAGATGCCCGGGTTTTGTCGCGCGTCGTGGCCGCAGCCTTCAACCAGCGCCGCAAGATGCTGCGCGCATCGCTAAAAGGCGTGGCGCCTGATATCGAGGACCGCCTGCTCGCGGCTGGTATCCAACCCACAGAGCGCGCCGAACAAGTCCCGCTCGAAGCGTTCTGTGCGCTGGCCCGGGAAGTTCAAAAAAGCTAATGCGCAAAGAAAAAGCCCCGGAGTGAACTCCGGGGCTTTTTGAACTCTATGGCAGAAATTACTCAGCCGCTTCCGGTGCATCACCGTTGCTTGTCGGTGCGTCCTCTGCCCCCTCTGGCGCGGGCTTTGGCTTACGCGTACGCGGGCGACGCGGTGCTTTTTCTTTTTTCGCCGGTGCTTCGGCGGCCGCAGCGGCATCCTTGCTTTCCGGGGTCTCGACCAAACCGGATTCCGGGGTGGCTGCCTCGGGTGTAAAATCCATCACGTCCGGTTGCGGCGCTTCGGCCGGGTCCGACTGACGGGCAGCAGCTTCGCGCTCCTGGCGCTCGGCGCGTTCGCGATCCCGCTCGGCCTGACGCTCACGGTTCTGGCGATCTTGCTCTTCGCGGCGCGCTTCCATTTCGCGCTGTGCCTCACTCAACAGGCGCAGATAGTGTTCTGCGTGCTGCTGAAAGTTCTCGGCGGCCACACGGTCATTGGACAGTTGGGCGTCGCGCGTCAACTGATTGTATTTGTCGATAATCTGCTGGGGCGTACCACGCACCTTGCCTTCGGGACCCGAGCTGTCAAAAACCCGGTTGACGACATTGCCCCCAGAAGGACGGTTGCGGTTATTCTTGACCCGAGAGCGGGATTTGGAAGATCTCATTTACTTTACGTCAGCCTTGTCATTCGCTGTCGATCATCTCGCATCCTGCACTGCTCAAAAGCTTAGCTGTGACGCGATGTCGACTATTTTGGGCTTGGCGTCCGGGGCCCGCTGAACCAGCGTCAGCCCTCCGACTGGTGTTGAGTAAACACGTCCTGTGCGTACAGACAAGGGGGTTGTCCCAAAAATCGCAGCTTTTTTACATTAATCGGCGTATTTCGGCCTCAGGTTGCCGCATTAAAGCGGCATTTTGGCAAAAACGACGCGATCGCGGCCGTCCAGATCGGGAATGATCCTTGTGGCTGTCAAACCCGCCGACTCGAACAAAGCCGCGACGCTTTGCCCCTGCGTTGGCCCGATTTCCACCAGCAGACGACCGCCGGGCAATAGAAAGTTCGGCGCACCCGCGGCGATGCGGCGATAGGCACCCAGCCCGTCCCCTTCGTCCGTCAGCGCCATGCGCGGTTCATGCACGCGCACTTCTGGCGAAAGGTCGGCCATTTCTTGCAGTGAAATGTAGGGGGGGTTCGAAACGATCAGATCAAACTGGCCGTCAATATTCTGAAACCAGTCCGATTGCAGAATTTCCACCCGGCTCTGTACCTGATGCTGCACTGCATTTGCGCTGGCCTGTAGACAGGCGGCCTCGCTCAGGTCCGCGCCAACACCCGAAGCGCTGGCCCGTTCGGCCAGCAACGTGATCAGGATACAACCTGATCCGACCCCCAGATCCAGAACATGATCGAACGGTTCGCTGAGCGCGGCTTCGATCAGCGCTTCGGTTTCCGGCCGTGGGTCCAGCACATCGCGACTGACACGGAACCGTCGGCCATAAAACTCACGCTCGCCCAACAGATGCGACACCGGAACACGCACCGCACGCAGCGAGATCAACTGATCATAACGCTCTGCAACCTCAGGAGACAGCTCTTCGGGCGCAATCAGAGTGACCCGGCTGGCTTCGATCCGCGCCGCATGGGCAAGCAGAACGCGCGCATCCCGCGCCGGGTCAGCCACGCCAGCCGCCCGCAATCGCGCTGTAGCCGCGACCATCGCCTGTGCTGCTGTCAGTGCGGCGATCATTGCGCCATATCTGCCAGCAGCCGCGCCTGATCGTCGGCAGTCAATGCGTCGATCACCTCATCCAGATCGCCCTGCATCACCTGATCCAACTTATAGAGCGTCAGATTGATGCGGTGATCGGTCATGCGCCCCTGTGGGAAATTGTAGGTTCTGATCCGCTCGGACCGATCCCCCGATCCCACCTGACTGGCCCGGTCCGCAGACCGTTCACTGTCGATCCGCTGACGCTCCTGATCATACAGTCGGGTTTTGAGCACTTGCATCGCAATCTCGCGGTTGCGGTGCTGCGATTTCTCCGAGCTTGTCACAACGATCCCCGTCGGCAGGTGAGTGATCCGCACCGCCGAGTCGGTGGTGTTCACGTGCTGCCCCCCAGCACCCGAGCTGCGCATAGTGTCGATGCGAATATCATTGGCGTCGATCTGGATATCCACATCCTCGGCCTCGGGCAAAACCGCGACCGTCGCAGCCGAGGTGTGAATGCGCCCCCCACTTTCGGTTTCCGGCACGCGCTGCACCCGGTGCACGCCGGACTCGTATTTCATCCGGGCAAACACGTTCTCGCCCTTGATATGGGCCACGACCTCCTTGATCCCACCCAGGTCCGAGGCCTGTTCTTCGATGATCTCAAACTTCCATCCCCGCGCTTCGGAATAGCGCTGGTACATGCGCAGAAGGTCCCCGGCGAACAGCGCGGCCTCATCGCCGCCAGTTCCGGGACGGATTTCCAGCATCGCCGGACGCGCATCCGCCGCATCACGGGGCAACAGCGCAAGCTGCAAGGCGTGTTCGGATTCGGGGATGCGGGTCTTCAACGCCGGAATTTCTTCTTCCGCCAGTTCTTTCATGTCGGGGTCGGCCAGCATCGCCTCGGCCTCGGCCAGATCGGCGACCAGCTGACGCCACGCCATGATCTGATCCACAATCGGTTTGAGGTCGGAATATTCTTTGGCCAAGGCCGCAATATCCCCACCCGAGGCACCATCTGCCATGGCCGCTTCGAGGTACTGGAATCGCTGGGTTATCTGTTCAAGTCGTTCTTCGGGGATCATCCGGGCGGTGTCTATCAATCCGGCCCTTTGGTCAAGGCCCCTCACTATGCTAGGCTAATGCACATGAAACGGTTCATACTTGTTTTTACACTGCTCGTAACGCCCGCCCTGGCCGACGTGGTCGGCCCCGGCGGCAAGGTTCAGGACTGTTATTGCACCGACAAATCCGGAACCCGCGTCGAACTGGGCGAGATGATCTGCCTGCAGGTCGACGGCCGCATGTTCATGGCGCAATGCCAGATGTCTCTGAACGTACCGATGTGGCGCGAGGTTCAGGAGGGGTGCCTGTCCTCAGGGCTGCAACAGAGCAAGCCACTCATCAACACGAGCGCGGTTTACCCCAAAATCTGACCGCCCAAACCTGAGACGAGCATAGATGCGAAGCGTGTCTCCGTCCTGTTGCACTGTCGTGTAGTCTGGAAAGACGATCACTTTCGTGCGTGTGATGTAGGTAATCATCCCTTCATCAACAGACCCGGCCAGAACTGATGTTCGGTCTGAAACGCGTGCGAACGCATCCAGCCGCAGCAGGCCATCCGGCCCCATTTCGACCACGCGGACAACACCTCCATCAAGATCAAGGTCATGATCGCTGACCGGCGCAATATGCCATTTCTCCGGGTCTGAGGGGGCAAGCCGAATGTATACCCCGAATAGAACCAGCAGGCCAACGATTACCCAAACCATCATCTTTTTGTCCAAGGTTATTCCGCCAGTCTACAGGTCGAGCCCTCATCTTTGTTGGGCAAGGTGACAAACGCTCACGGTTGAATAAACTACAACACAAACACGCGCGCTAGGGCTAAAGGAATTCTTCATGGAGATCGTAATCTGGATTTTTGAGGAACTTGCATGGGTGGCTATCCCGTTTGTATTTTTCATGCTTTACATGCATTTCTCGAAAAATAGAAGTTCTCAGGATCGTAGCCCCTCAAATAGCAATTCGGAATACTACAGCTCTGGTGTAGATCCTGATTGCAAATAGGTAGATCACAGTAATTACCTGCCTCTAGCGCGACGTCACGCCTGGCAGGATGCACAGCAACTCAAACAACAGATTGGCCGCCGTGAGCGCCGTATTTCCTGACGGATCGTATGGCGGCGACACCTCGACCAGATCGCATCCGACCACGTTCACGCCTGCCAGCGCATGGATCAGCTGCAAGGCTTGCGGCGTGGTCAGCCCTCCGATTTCCGGTGTGCCGGTGCCGGGGGCATATGCTGGGTCCAGGCTGTCGATGTCATAGGTGATATAGACCGGGTGGTCGCCGATCGTTTTGCGGATTTGTGAGCCGATCTCAGTCAGGTTCTGCTGCCACAGCTCCCACGCCGGGAATTGGCGAAAGCCCCAGTCCTGCGCCTCGGTAAAGTCGCTGGCCGCGTAACCCGAACCGCGAATGCCGATCTGAAAAGTCTTGTCCGGGACGATCAGCTTTTCTTCATAGGCGCGGCGAAAGACAGTGCCGTGCGTTTCCCGCTCGCCAAACATCTCTTCGTTCACGTCGGCATGGGCATCCACATGCACAAGCGCCACCGGTCCGTGCTTGGCGGCAATGGCGCGCAGGATCGGCAACGTGATCGAATGATCACCTCCCATCGCAACCGGGATAACCGCCTGATCGAGAATGGAATCGTAGCTTTCCTTGATGATCTTCAGGCATTCGGCCAGCGAAAAGGTATTGATCGCCAGATCGCCGATATCCGCAATCTGCAGGCTGTCGAACGGAGCGGCCGAATTGGCCATGTTATAAGGCCGGATCATCGCGCTTTCACTGCGGATCTGTTTCGGCCCGAACCGCGTGCCGGACCGCCATGAGGTGCCGATATCCATCGGAATGCCCAGCACGGCCACATCCAGTCCTGCCAGCGACTCCGCCTGCGGCAAACGCATGAACGTGTTCGGCCCGGAAAACCGAGCCAGATCATTGCCGCTGATCGGTTGATTATAGTCTGTCATGCCCGTATTTCTCCCGTCCGGCTTTTGGTTAATCAGATACCGGAAAGATGGCTAACCAAAGGTTAATCTTGCACCAGCTTATTCCACCCCAGCAGACAGATGATCTGAGTGGCGACATGCGCACCAGCAATGGCCGTTGCACCTGACGTGTCGTAGGGCGGCGACACTTCGACCACGTCCCCGCCTTTGATGTTGATCCCTGCGATATCGCGCAGGATGATCTGCGCCTGAATGGAACTCAGACCACCCCAAACGGGTGTGCCGGTGCCGGGGGCAAAGGCCGGGTCCAGGCCGTCGATGTCAAAGCTCAGATAGACCGGGCTGTCCCCCAGAATGCCTTTGATCTTTTGCGCCACCGCGGCGGGGCCGGATTCGTATACCTCGCGCGCGTCGATGATGTTGACGCCCAGAGTGTCCTCGTTCGTCGTGCGAATACCGACCTGAACCGAGCGTTTCGGGTCCACGATCCCGGATTTCACCGCCTTGTAAAACATCGTCCCGTGATCCACGCGGGACATGTCGTCATCGGCCCAAGTATCTGTATGCGCATCGAATTGCAGCAGAGAAATCGGCCCGTATTTCTCAGCATAGGCCTTGAGGATCGGGAAGCTGATATAGTGATCACCGCCTAACGTGACCGAAGACACATCAGCGGCCAGAATGGTGCGGATGTGGTCGGTCAACGTATCGGGAAAGGCAGGGATATTGGCATAGTCATAAGCCATGTCTCCGTAATCCACGATTGCCAACTCGCTGAGCGCATCGAACGGCCAGCCGTAGGGCGCATCCGGCGATTGCAGCGCGCTGGCCTCACGTATGGCACGCGGTCCAAGACGGGTACCCGGACGGTTCGTCACCGCTTGATCAAAGGGCACACCTGTGACTGCGATATCCACGCCTTTCAGGTCCTTAGTGTAAAGGCGACGCAGGAACGAGGTCGCGCCGCCAAAGGTGTTCTCGTAGGACAGTCCCTTGAGATCAGGATTGGTGAATGCCTCGTCCACCTGGTTCTTTGCGTCTTCCAGTGCCATGTCTTCCCCCCGTCAGCCCAGCGGCTGCGCCTTTTCGACGATCCGTGCAAAGAACGAAGCGCCGATCGGCGCGATCTCGTCGTTGAAATTGTATTTCGGATGGTGCAGCCCGGCGCTCTCGCCCTGCCCTAGAAACAGATAGGCGCCGGGGCGCGATTGCAGCATGTACGAGAAATCCTCAGCCCCCATCTCGCGTCCCATGTTGCCCACCACACGCTCGGCCCCCGACACATCTCGGGCCACCTCGGCAGCGAACCCGGCCTTTTCGCCATCATTGATCGTGGCCGGATAGTTCTTTTCATAGTCCAGCCGCGCCTCGACCCCGTATGAGGTCGCTTGCCCCTGCACGATTTGCTGCATACGCTCGATCACCATCTGCTGAACGTTTGGATCGAAGGTTCGGACGGTTCCGTTGATGAATGCCGTATCGGGGATCACGTTGTTCACTGTCCCGGTGTGGATTTGCGTGACCGAGACGACCAGGTCGTCCAGCGCATAGTTGTTGCGGCTAACAATCGTCTGGATCGCCTGCGCGATACCACAAGCCGCCATCACCGGGTCGCGGGCTTCATGCGGCATGGCCCCGTGACCACCAACGCCCTGAATATGAATCTCGAACGTATCCACCGCCGCCATGATCGGCCCCGGAGTGGTGTGAAATGCGCCTTCAGGCAGGTTCGGTGCATTATGCAGCGCATAGACCTGAGAGATGTCGAACCGGTCCATGATGCCTTCTTCGACCATCACGCCCGCGCCGCCGCCTTCTTCTTCGGCTGGCTGAAAAATGAGCGCCACACGGCCGCGAAAATTCCGCGTTTCGGCCAGATAGCGCGCCGCACCCAACAGCATCGTAGTGTGCCCGTCATGACCGCAGGCGTGCATCTTGCCCGGATTGGTCGAGGCGTATTCAACGCCCGTTTCCTCAGGGATCGGCAGCGCGTCCATATCGGCGCGCAGACCAATCGTCGGCCCCTCGCCCCGCCCGTTGATGATCGCGACGATCCCGGTCTGGGCAATACCTTCGTGCAGCTCGTCCACTCCGAATTCGCGCAGACGGTCCGCTACGAACGCTGCCGTTTCATGGCATTCGAACTCCAACTCGGGGATCGAATGCAAGTGTTTGCGCCATGCGGCCATATCGGCTGAGTAATCGGCAATTCGGTTGACGACGGGCATCTGGGGTGGACTCCTGATCGGGACTGCGGAATGGATGCATCTGACACCGGAACGAAAGGGTTCGCAATGGCCGAAAATCCTCTGATCCACGACAGCGATGCAGGTATCGAGCGCCTGTTGGAAATCATGCGCCGTCTGCGTGACCCGCAAACAGGCTGCCCGTGGGATATCGAACAGGATTTTGCCTCCATCGCCCCCTACACGATCGAAGAGGCCTATGAGGTCGCCGATGCCATCGAGCGCGAAGCCTATGATGAGCTGAAAGGCGAGCTGGGCGACCTGCTGTTCCAGTCGGTTTTTCACGCACAAATGGCCGAAGAAGCCGGGCATTTCACCTTTCAGGACGTGGTGCAGACCATGTCGGACAAGATGGTCGACCGTCACCCGCATGTATTTGGCGATGAATCCCGCCATAAATCAGCGGACCAGCAGACCGTGGATTGGGAAACCATCAAGGCGGCAGAGCGCGCCGGCAAGGAACAGAAAGGCGCGCTGGACGGTGTCGCGGCCAACCTGCCTGCCTTATTGCGCGCGCACAAGCTGCAGAAACGTGCGGCCCGCGTGGGGTTTGACTGGCCTGATGCCAGCCATGTGCTGGCCAAGATCACGGAAGAGGCTGCAGAGCTGGAGGAAGCGCGCAATGCTAAGGACGCAGACGCGCTGGAGGATGAATTCGGCGATCTTCTGTTCGTGATGGTCAATCTGGGCCGTCATCTGGGCATCGAACCCGAGGCCGCCCTGCGCCGCACCAATGCCAAGTTTACCCGCCGGTTCGAGCAGGTCGAGGCGCGGCTGGCTGCGCGCGGTAAAACACCATCTCAAAGCGATCTCGAAGAAATGGATGCGCTGTGGGACGAGGTCAAAATTGAAGAGCACCGCGCCAATGGCAAACTCCCGCCGGTAGGTGCGACGACCGAGGTCTGAAACCGCTGGACAAGCGTGGTGACACTTGCGAGTGTCCGCGCTTCAATACCCCGGAGGCAAAGCATGGCACCGCGCAAGATCATCATCGACACCGATCCCGGGCAGGACGACGCAGTCGCCATCTTGCTGGCATTGGCAAGCCCGGAAGAGATTGATGTTCTGGGCATTACCGCCGTTGCGGGGAATGTACCGCTGGAACTGACGGCCAAGAATGCGCGGATCGTCTGTGAACTGGCCGGCCACACGCATATCCCTGTTTATGCCGGGTGTGATCGCCCGCTAAACCGCCCTCTGGTCACCGCAGAACATGTGCACGGCAAGACCGGCCTCGATGGTCCCATCCTGCCTGATCCGGAAA
Organism: Ruegeria sp. CDSB013; assembly: GCF_059611165.1. NCBI lineage: Bacteria > Pseudomonadati > Pseudomonadota > Alphaproteobacteria > Rhodobacterales > Roseobacteraceae > Ruegeria > Ruegeria sp. CDSB013. The sequence goes on from NZ_JBXWPA010000002.1 coordinate 112,071, forward strand.
TGCCGCTGGCTGACGGGCACGCGGTCGACTTCATCATCGACACCCTGCGCGCACATGAGCCGGGAACCGTCACACTTTGCCCGCTCGGCCCGCTGACCAACATCGCATCCGCCTTTCAAAAAGCGCCAGACATTGTTGATCGGGTACAAGAAATCGTTCTGATGGGCGGTGCGTATTTTGAGGTTGGCAACATCACTCCAGCGGCGGAATTCAACATCTATGTTGATCCCGAAGCTGCTGATATCGTGTTTAAATCCGGCGTTCATGTCGTCGTTATGCCGCTAGACGTGACCCATGATGCGCTGGTCACGAAACATCGCAATGACGCCTTCCGCGCGCTCGACAGTAAGGTCGGGCATGCCGTGGCCGAGATGACGGAATTCTTCGAACGATTCGATATAGAGAAATACGGCTCGGAAGGCGCGCCGCTGCACGACCCGTGCGTGACCGCCTATCTGATCCGGCCGGAGCTGTTCTCGGGCCGACACATCAACGTCCAGATCGAAACGCAGTCCGAACTGACGATGGGTATGACCGTCGCTGATTGGTGGCGCGTGACAGACCACCCGCCCAATGCATTGTTCATTGGGGAAATCGACGCTGACGGTTTCTTTGCCCTGCTGACCGAACGGCTGGCCCGGCTATGAGCGCCGCACTTCGCCTTGCGCGCCCCGAAGATCTGGATCGCCTGATGGGCCTGGTGACCGCGTTCCACACCGAAGCCGGGATCGCGCAGGACATGGACCAGACCCGCAATGCGCTGACCCCCTTGCTAGAGGGTATTCCCCACGGTTGCGTCTACCTGATCGGTCCAGGACGTGCGCCGCTGGGCTACGTCATCCTGACCTTCGGCTGGTCGGTCGAATTTGGCGGCATGGACGGCTTCATAGACGAAATCTACATCCGCCCAGCCGTACGCGGCCGTGGCATCGCCACCGAAGTGTTGCTTGACCTGCCAAAAGCTCTGGCCGAGGCCGGTCTGACCGCCCTTCACCTAGAAGTCGATCGCACGAACGAGGCCGCGCATAAACTGTACTTGCGCACCGGCTTCAAACCGCGCGATCGCTATGTCTTGATGAGCCGAACGCTCTAAATCGGTCAGATACTTACGGGCGTCGCCGCCCGTCCCCCCGTGAATGCCCTAGCGGGCTTCACCGCGATACATGTAGGTCGGCGATTCCATTGCCAAAACCGGGTCACTTGCGGACACCGCCTCCCCGGTGATCGGATAAGTACCCGGCCCCGCACAGGCCGCCAAAAATACAGTGCTGATCACTGAAGCTACGAGAAGGATTTTCGAACCAGTCATGTCGTTCCCCTTTCTGTAATGCAGGCACATTACGAGACACCGGGATCGGACAAATAGGTAAAAGTTCACACAAAATTGAATTTATGTAGGTATATTTCTAACAAGTTTGATTTTTACAAGCGAAAACAGCACGTAAGGCTTTGAAAAAAAATCACTCAATTTGCGAGTTTTCTGCCTGAGCACCGGACAAAGGCATCTCAAAAAACAATAATGTGTCTTTCGCGATCTCCGGAATCTCGGAATATGCGTCGCGCAGTTGGAAGCCCATCGACAGGTACAGACGCGTTGCCGATTCCAATGGTTTGCCCGTGTCCATGCGAATACAGTCGAACCCCTGTTTTCGGCACTGTTCAATCAAGGACATCATGACCGCAAATCCTGCCCCTGTCCCTCGGGCGGCGTCATTTACAAACACCCGTTTAATTTCGGCAATGCCCGGCCCGATTGTCCGGAACATTCCGCACCCAACGGCATGTCCATCCTTTAGTACCAGCCGTACACCACCGCCCGGTGGGGCGTGTTCGACTTCGATCTCGTCCATCAACCGGGCATAAACGGCGCGGGGATAAAAGGTTTTTACGACGCGCACGGACTTGGCGTCCAACGTCAGCAGGAAGTCGCGATATTCCCAACACAAACGCCGAACCTCATCAAAGTGGTCCGGCGTTTCAGCTTCGATAACTTTAAGCAAAACACGATCCTCGAAAAACACGAGGATCAGTCTAGCATTATTGATCTCAGTTGCGAAGGATTGACGCGCCTGCGTATTCCGCGACTTCACCCAGCGATTCCTCGATACGGATCAGCTGATTATACTTGGCCAACCGGTCCGACCGCGCCAGAGAGCCGGTTTTGATCTGACCGCAGTTGGTCGCAACCGCCAGATCGGCGATGGTCGCGTCTTCGGTTTCGCCAGAGCGGTGCGACATGACGTTGGTGTAGCCTGCGCGGTGCGCCATATCGACGGCGCGCAGCGTTTCGGTCAACGATCCGATCTGGTTCACCTTGACCAGCATCGAGTTGGCGCAACCACGCTCGATCCCTTCGGCCAGACGCGCCGGGTTGGTTACAAACAGGTCGTCCCCCACCAGTTGGACTTTATCGCCTATGGCGTCGGTCAGGGCTTTCCAGCCGTCCCAGTCATCCTCGGACATACCGTCTTCGATCGATATGATCGGATAGTCTTTGACCAAAGCCGCCAGATACTCGGCGTTTTCCTCGGACGTCAGCGAGATGTTCTCGCCCGACAGGACATATTTGCCATCTTTGAAGTATTCGGTCGCCGCGCAATCCAGCGCCAGATGGATTTCCTCACCCGGCTTGTAGCCTGCCTTTTCAATAGACTGCAGGATGAAATCCAGTGCTTCGCGGGTCGATGCGATATTGGGGGCAAAGCCGCCCTCGTCGCCAACACCGGTGGCCAGACCAGCCGCCGACAACTCACGTTTCAGCGTGTGGAACACCTCGGAGCCCATGCGCACGGCTTCGCGGATATTCGCGGCCGAGGTCGGCATGATCATGAATTCCTGAATGTCGATCGGGTTGTCGGCATGCTCACCACCGTTGATGATGTTCATCATCGGAACCGGCAATACACGGGCCGAGGTGCCGCCGACATAACGGTACAAAGGTTGCGTCGTGAAATCCGCTGCGGCCTTTGCCGTGGCCAATGAGACCCCCAAAATGGCGTTAGCGCCCAGACGGCTCTTGTTCTCGGTCCCGTCCAGTTCGATCATCGCACCGTCGATGGCCACCTGTTCGGTCGCGTCATAGCCGACCAGTTCTTCGGCGATCTCACCGTTCACAGCGGCGACAGCTTCAAGCACACCCTTGCCCATATAGCGGGATTTATCACCGTCACGCTTTTCCACCGCCTCATACGCACCGGTTGACGCACCCGAAGGCACAGCGGCGCGGCCCATGGTGCCGTCTTCCAGAATCACGTCCACTTCGACGGTTGGGTTGCCCCGGCTGTCCAGGATTTCGCGTGCGTGGATGTCGATGATGGTGCTCATGAGGCCCGTCCCTGTGGCTGCATTTAGTTGCATGCCTCATAACATCACCGGGCCAAAAGTAAACCAGTCATGTTACCGCTAACAGGTATATTCATGAGGGTTTAGGGCTAACAGCAACGTGTTTGCGCCAACGTGCGACGATCCGTCAGGCCGCAACCACCATTGCACGCGCCAGCCGGCGTTCGCGAACAAAGGTGTACATGCCAGAGCCGAGGATCAACGCGGCACCGGCCACAGTCATCAAATCAGGCCGTTCGCCAAACATCAACATCCCTGCCGCGATGGAAAACACGAGCCGGCTGTACCGGAAAGGTGTCAGGGCCGAGGCCTCACCGATCCGCATGGCCGTCACGATGCCGTAATATCCCAGGACGCCAAAGCCGATTGCCCCCAGATACGGACCAATCTGGGCGTTCTGCAGCGGGACAATGGGCTGAGCCAAAAATACCATCAGAACCACCCCGGCAAGGGCAACGGCGATATACGCCTGCATGGCAACAACGGACGAGGCCACACGGACGTCCAGCTTGCGTGTGATCAGATCACGTGCGGCGATCGCAATAACGGTCGCCACCACGAACAGCGACTCGGGCTGGAACCCCTCCAGACCCGGACGAATAATCATCAGGACACCGATAAAGCCGATCCCGATGGCGCTCCAACGTCGCCAACCGACTTGCTCGCCCAGAAATAGCGCGGCGCCCATGGTCACGGCCAGCGGCATGGCCTGAAATACGGCGGCAACCGTAGACAACTCGACCAGAGACAACGCAGTGACAAAGGTCAGGGCACCAACCGCTTCTGTCGCTGCCCGCGCCAGCGGCAGGCCTTGCCACGCCACCGGATCTAGGATGCGTTTGCGCGTGGTCAACGACATCGCGACGAATACCAGTCCACATACCAACCCCAATGCGATCATGATCTGGCCCGTAGGGACAGTGACCGACAGATGCTTGATGAACATGTCCTCAAGCGCGAAGGCCGCCATCGATCCGATGATCAGCAAGATGCCGTGTACGTTGTTCATACGCGTGTCCGTTGAAATGGCGCGGGAAATTCCGCGACCTTAAGTCAGCAAAACCGTAACATCGACGACGCCGCAAGCGATATTGCGACATGTTTCATGAATTGCCGTGCGGCACCCAATCGCGTTTCGTGATGAATCAGTCTTGTTCCAGCGGCACGCCGTACAGTTCCAGCCGGTGCCCTTTCAGCTTGTACCCAAGCTTGGCTGCGATCTTTTCCTGCAGAGCCTCGATCTCGGGATCGACAAATTCGATCACTTCCCCCGACTGCATGTCGATCAGATGGTCGTGGTGGTCTCTCTCAGCATCCTCATAGCGGGCGCGCCCATCACCGAATTCCAACCGCTCCAGAATCCCTGCCTCTTCGAACAGCTTTACGGTGCGATAGACCGTGGCAATCGAGATACCAGAATCCACTTTTGAGGCGCGCGCATACAGCTCTTCTACATCCGGATGGTCATCGCTTTGCTGCAACACCTGAGCAATCGTGCGGCGCTGACCCGTCATGCGCAAACCTTTGGCTTCGCAACGGGTGATGATCGTGTCGGACATAGTGACCCTCAGAGTAGTTCGGGTTTCTGTCTTAATACGTCTGCGCCGCTGGCGCCACAGGGGAATTGCGCCTAAGCAACCCGGCGAAGATCAGCCCAGATCGGCAGGTGATCTGATGCGATATGCGCAGGCCGCGCTTTGTGGACGCCATGCACCACGGCCTCAAGCCCAGCGCCCAGCGCGATCCGATCCAGTGCGCCCAGAGGCTGTGCAGCCGGGAAACTGGGAACCGGGGGTAAAAATCGCATGTCGGGTGCAAGATGATCGAGCACTGGCTGGCGCGACCACTCGTTGAAATCTCCGGCCCATACGGTAGGCATCTGATCCAGATCCTCATCGCAGCGCCGGAGCTGGTGAATCTGCTGCCGCCGAGAAGCGGGCAGAAGGCCCAGATGCATCCCCATCACCCGAAGCGGCCCGATCTGGGTATCGAACTCTACCCGCACGGCACCGCGGGGTTCCAACCCAGGCAAATCATGGTGACCGGTCTTGCGCACGTCGATTTTGTCTCCGCGCCAGATGACGGCGTTGCCGTGCCAGCCCAAGCTGCCTGCGCCCCCCAGATCGACAATCTGCCAACCGGCTTCATCCAACATGAAATGCGGTAAGGCCGCGGGTCGCGGCGGCAGCCTTTTGTCGGCCTCTTGCAGCACCACAATATCAGCCTGCATGCCTTCAATGACCTGCATGATGCGCTGCGGTTGGCGGCGAAAATCCAAGCCCACGCATTTCTGGATGTTATAGCTTGCAATCCGCAGGGTTGAATGAGGCGACATAGGGTTCCGATCAAATGGTCGACTCCCAAAGTGCCATGCTGGTTGCGGGGTGCAACCCCAGTCTTTCTAAGGTCGATAAATTAACGCTGATTATCCTGACCATTTGCCCGAAAATTCGGCAGATCGCGAGATCAGGAATGCTGCGCTTGATCAACGGGGTGCCGATACTCTATCCCCGTGGAACGCGTCCAATTGAGGCCTGAAGTGGTTTCCAGCAACACACTCTCGAACAACCGCACCTGGGCAAGCATCGTTCTGGTGATCGGTGGCATGATGTGGGGTCTCTATTGGATCCCCGTTCGGTTTCTCTTTGACCTGGGCCTGACCGGGCCCTGGCCGGGTATTGCGATGTATAGCGTTGCGCTGCTGGGCCTGGTTCCCTTCATCTGGAAAGAGAGAGGGACGCTGGCCCTGCAATGGCGCGATCTGGTGTTCAGCGGAATGTTCACCGGCGCGGCCTTCAGTCTTTATTCCATCAGCCTTGTCTATACGGATGTGGTGCGGTCGATCCTTTTGTTCTACCTCACACCGATCTGGGGCACGATTCTGGGCCGCGTGTTCCTGGGCGAACGCCTGAGTCTGGGGCGGCTTGCAGGTCTTACTTGCGGAGTCGGTGGCCTGTTCGTCGTGTTAGGCGACTCAGGCGGTGTTCCGCTGCCCCAAAACAGCGGCGACTGGATGGCGTTGGCCTCTGGCATGTGCTGGGCGCTGGGTACGTTGGGGCTGTACCGAACCAGCAAGATCTCAGCCTCGGGTCAGGTCTTTGCCTTTGTCGCAGGCGCGCTGATCCTTTCTCTGGTCAGCCTCACGGTCCTGCCCGAACCTGTGTTGCCGACAATTGTGCAGGCGGATCTTCTTTGGACCCTTCAGTTCGTACTGCTGTCGGCCTTCTACACCTTACCCATGGTGTTCATGACAATCTGGCCCGCAACCAAACTGTCCCCTGCCCGCGTTGGCATCCTGCTTATGAGCGAGGTGGTCGTTGGCCTGGCCTCGGCCGCCGCGTTCTCGGGCGAGCCGTTCGGGTTGCGCGAGCTTTTAGGCGCCATCCTGATTGTCAGTGCCGCAGTGCTAGAAATCATACGGGACTAGGCAACGAACCGCTTTGACCTTCAAAGCTACTGTTGGCCTATCCCTTTCGAGTGTTTATCTGTTGCCGAGTTTGTTGCCCTATCAGGACGTTACCAGATGTCGACGCCAAACGCGGAACGTAGAAAACAGCTTGAGGGGCGCGCGCTCGTCGTTGCCATGGGCGGCAACCTGTTCATGGGTGCCGCGGGTATTCTGGCCGGGATCCTGTCGAACTCCAACGCGATCATGATGGACGGGCTGTATTCGCTGGTCGGCTTTGGATCGGCATTCCTTGGCCGTCGTATTAGCCTGAAGATTGATGCAGGCCCCGACAAACGCCGCCCCTTTGGCTATGCAGCGGATGAGGCGATCTTTTCCACCTTCCGCTCTCTGTCTCTGTTAGGACTGGTGCTGTTCGCCATCTCGAACGCGACTAAAAACATCTACAGCTACTACAACGGCATGATGCCTGAACCGCTGATATTCGGACCGATGTTCATCTATTTTGCCGCCATTGGCCTGACCTGTGTTTTACTGTGGGCGTTTCACTATTTCACTTGGCGGAAGACCGGGAAGGCCAGTGCAATCCTGCGGTTGGAATCCAAGGCGGCACTTTTCGATGGCCTGTTCACCGCTGCTGCAGCAATTGGCCTTGGTGCAATATACCTGTTCCGGGATGGTGCCCTATCGGCGATCGCACCCGTCGGTGACTCGATCATCGTACTTTTCCTGTGCATCCTAGCCATCGGATCATATCTGCGCGACTTCCGCGGCGGGCTGGGAGAGTTGGCAAACGCCACCGCCAGCCCAGAACTTCTTGCTGCTGCGCGTCGTGCCTTGCGCCCGGCAATCGCAGAGGACGGTGGCGCATTGCGGGACATGTCCGTAACCAAGCAAGGTCGGACCATTTTGATCACCGTCTACTACAACCCCCTGCGCGCCATCACCGCCGACGAGGTCGACACGCTTAACCTGCGCATGGTCCGCGATGCGCGCAAGGCAATCGACGGGGCGGACGTTTACCTAATGATCTCGCAATACGCCCGCCGTTGGCCGGATGAGGTCAATCCCTATCGTGATGAGGCCTGAGGGGTCAAAATTCAGGTTCCACAGAACGTGGCGTGCACCACTTCGCTGTCGGTCGGCGGACGCTTCAGATCATCCGCATCAGGCTGTTCCTCATAAGGTCGCGCCAATACACTGTTCAGCCTTTGGAACGGCGCATAATCGCCCTGAACGGCAGACTGGATCATCTGCTCAACACGGTGATTGCGCGGAATGAACGCCGGGTTTGCGGCGGACACTACGGCGGATGGGTCCTGCTCACGCCCCAGACGCGCGTTCCACCCTTCGGACCAGGTGTCGTACGCCGTGGGATCGGTGAACTGATCACGTGCGGCATCATCGCCCAGCGCACGGAAGGTGTTGGTAAAATCTGCCTGATTCTGCGCCATGCGTGTCAGCAGGTCCGAGATCAGCTCCAGATCGCCCTCTTCCACGGTCACCAAACCGATCTTGGCGCGGAACCGCTTCAACCAGTGCTCCTGCAGTTGCACAGGCATGGCGTGTACGATCTCGGTCGCCTCTTCAACGGCAGCGTCCTTGTCTTCCATCTGCTGAATCAGTGCCGTCGCCAGTTGTGCCACGTTCCAAACGGCAATGTCGGGCTGGTTGGAAAAAGCATAGCGCCCCATCCGGTCAATCGAGCTGTAGACCGTGTTCGGATGATAGCTGTCCATAAAGGCGCAGGGCCCATAATCGATGGTTTCACCCGCGATTGAGCAATTGTCGGTGTTCATCACCCCATGGATAAAGCCAACACTCATCCATGCCGCGATCAGCCGCGATTGCGCCTCCACCACCGCGCGCAGCAGGCCCATCGGGCCATCCGCGTCAGGATAGTGGCGGTCTATTGCGTATTCCGTCAGGCGGCGCAGGCTGTCCAGTTGGCCACGCGCGGCGAAAACCTGAAATGTCCCGACCCGCAGATGACTTTTCGCCACACGGGTCAGAACCGCACCGGGCATCGGCCCCTCGCGCAGCACAATCTCTCCAGTCTCAACCGCCGCCAGCGCGCGGGTCGTCGGGATGCCCAGCGCATGCATTGCCTCGGACACCACGTATTCCCGCAGCACGGGTCCCAGCCAAGCGCGGCCATCCCCCTGACGGCTGAACGGGGTCGGTCCCGACCCTTTGAGCTGGATATCCCGACGAAGACCATCTGTCCCGATCGTTTCGCCCAGCAGTACAGCGCGGCCGTCGCCAAGCTGCGGGTTATAGTTGCCGAACTGATGTCCCGAATAAAGCTGCGCAATCGGCTCTGCGCCTTCGGGCAGCGTGTTGCCGGCGAAGGCTTCGGCCATCTCCTCTACCTCTCCCGGTGTGACTTTCAAGATCTTGGCCAATTCCGTGTTGAAGGCGATCAGGCGTGGCGCACGAACGGGAATCGGCGCCTGCCGCGCATAAAAGCTGTTGGGAAGGCGGGCGTAGCTGTTATCAAACGGGATGGTCAGGGTCATGCGGCAAACATATTCCTTGCGTACACGAATACCATAGCGGATCGCACCTTCCCGTGCATAATCATCGCAAAAGACAAGAGGCCCCATGACCGCACAAGAGATCATCGACCACCTGAGACTGGAACAACACCCGGAGGGCGGCTGGTTTCGCGAAACCTGGCGCGCAGATAACGAAGGCCGCGCCACCGGCACCTGCATTTATTTCCTGCTGGCCGCTGGTGAAAGCAGCCACTGGCACCGCGTGGATGCGACCGAGATCTGGCTCTACCACGCTGGCGCGCCGCTGATCCTGTCGCTGAGCGCTACGGATGACGGTCCAGCCACCGATCACATCCTAGGCCCCGACCTGTCACAAGGCGCACCGCAACTGATCGTGCCCGAAAACCATTGGCAGGCGGCACGCACCACCGGAGACTATACGTTGGTCAGTTGCTCTGTTTCTCCCGGGTTCCAGTTTGACGGGTTCGAACTGGCGGAGCCAGGGTTCGACATAGCGCGCGGATGATGCATGGATCACCGCGCCCTCATAGCGTCGCTGCCACCTGAGGCCAAAGATCAGCTACAACGGCGCTCGGACGCAGCAGGTCTGCGGCACCTTCTGGGCTACCTGGTGTTACTGTCCGCCACCAGCGCGGGTATCGCCTGGCAGGTCCCGCTCTGGCCGCTCCTGATCCTGCCACAGGGTGTCTTGTTGGTGTTTCTGTTCACGCTCAGCCATGAATGCACCCACAAAACGCCGTTCAAGACCGGCTGGCTGAACGACGCTGTTGGGCATCTTGTTTCAGTCCCGATCGCCCTGCCCTTCACGTGGTTTCGATATTTTCACCTTGCGCACCACAAATGGACGAACCACCCAGAGAAAGACCCCGAGCTTGGCGGCAAGCCACGACCCCAGGACCGGCTGAGCCTGCTGATCTATCTGTCCGGCTGGCCCTATTGGAAAGGCATGGCACTTCTCCTGTTACAAAACGCCTTTGGTCGCATCGACGCCCCGTACCTACCTGCGCGCCAACACGCCGCCATGCGGTCTGAGGCACTTTTGCTGTTGATACTCTACGCGGTCGCAGCCCTAAGCTTGTTCCTGTCACCGCTGCTCTTCTGGCTTTGGATTTTACCGGTTTTACTTGGGCAACCATTCTTGCGCCTCTACCTTCTGGCAGAACACGGCCTGTGTCCGCCAGTCGCCAACATGCTCGAGAACTCGCGCACCACATTCACCAACCGGATCGTGCGTTTTTTGGCCTGGAACATGCCCTATCATGCAGAGCACCACGCGTTTCCGAATGTTCCGTTCCATCAGTTGCCCGCATTGCATCACTGGACACGGGAACATCTGAGATCGACTTCGGACGGATACTCGGAGTTTACGATTGATTATGTACGCAGTGTTAAGCGGCAATCATTCAGCTAGTTGGTTACGAATTGGCTGCTTTGAGCCCATTTTGCCGATTGCTGCAATGTGCACGAATGACCGCTGAACAGGTGCAGGCAAGGACCCAGCATTCGCTTATCAACTAAATGCAATGCTTGATGGATTACTACGGTGTCCCCAAATGCCGAATACTTGGCGAAAATAATCAAACTGGCGGCTGATTAAACATAGCTCCGAATCCAATTTGAAATAGATTTAACCTAACATCGGAGACGCAATCATGACTGATACAGATACAATTTTCTTTGGCTATCATGCTGATCCATCGCGCTCCAGCTCATTGCAGGCTGCTGCCTACACCGAGCGCAAGTGGTTTGACGCAGACCTTTGCGCCATCCTCTCCAAAACTTGGCAATGGGTATGTCATGTTGAGAAAACACGTGAGCCGGGATCTTATGTAGCAGTGGATATTGCCGGCCAACCCATTGCCGTTGTGCGTGACAAAGAGGGTAAGCTTCGTGCCTTTTATAATGTCTGCAAACACCGTGCGCATGAATTGCTGTCGGGCGAAGGCAATACAACGCGGATCATGTGCCCCTATCATGCTTGGGTCTATAAACTTGACGGGCAATTGGCCCGCGCACCACATACCGAAAACCTCGAAGATTTCAGGAAAGACGAGATTTGTCTCGATGCAGTGCAGGTCGAGGAATTTTGCGGCTTTGTTTTCGTCAATTTGGATCCGATGGCAGCTTCTTTGTCAGAACAATCCGGCAACTTGGAAACCGAAGTGCGCCATTGGGCACCGGATGTGGATCAACTCACTTTTGGCCATCGTCTGACCTATGACATCAAATCCAACTGGAAGAACGTCGTGGACAACTTCCTAGAGTGCTATCACTGTCCTACAGCGCACAAAGATTTTTGTGACCTCGTGGATATGGATACCTACAAGGTTACGACCTACGGCATTTACTCCAGCCATATGGCTGACGCGGGCACAAGTCCGAATTCCGCATATGACGTGTCGAATGCCACCGTGAAAACCCATGCGGTTTGGTGGCTCTATCCGACGACCTGCCTGATGCGGTATCCGGGACGGTCAAGCATGATCGTGTTGAACATCATCCCCGTTGGGCCAGATCGGACGCTTGAAACTTACGACTTCTTCCTTGAGACGCCGGAACCCGACGCGATGGAGTTGGACGCAATTCGTTATCTGGACGAAGTTCTTCAGGTCGAAGATATCAGCCTTGTCGAAAGTGTGCAGCGCGGGATGAACACACCTGCGTTCACCCAAGGTCGGATCGTCAATGACCCGGATGGTTCCGGCAAGTCCGAGCACGCCGTACATCACTTCCATGGCTTAGTCCTGGATGCTTACGCAAAAGGTGCTGCGTGACGCGGCCAAACATCCTCGTGATAATGGCGGACCAATTGGCACCGCACTTCACTGGGGCATACGGGCACAAGGTTGCCAAGACACCCCACCTTGATGCGTTAGCCGCGCGCGGCATGCGCTTTGATGCGGCTTACTGCAATTCTCCACTCTGTGCACCTTCACGGTTTGCCTTTATGTCGGGCCAGCACATCAGCCGCATTGCAGCTTACGACAATGCATCCGAGTTCAGAGCATCGGTGCCAACATTTGCGCACTACCTTAAATCGCTAGGCTACCGGACCTGCCTTTCAGGCAAGATGCATTTCGTTGGCCCAGATCAGATGCATGGGTTCGAAGACAGGGTAACAACCGATATCTACCCCGCAGATTTTGCATGGACCCCGGATTGGGAAGCGCCGGATGAGCGGATCGATAAGTGGTATCATAACATGCAAACCGTCAAGGAAAGCGGTTTGGCCCATGCGACCTTCCAGATCGACTATGACGATGAAGTTGGCTTTGCCGCCAATCGCTGGCTCTTCGATGTGGCCCGAGACAAAGCACGTGGGAACGATGCACCCTTTGCGATGGTGGTAAGCTTCATTCACCCGCATGATCCTTACGTTGCGCGGCCCGAATGGTGGAATCTTTATTCGGACGATGAGATCGACATGCCGTCCTTTACACCCGTGACGGAGGATCAGGACCCGTTCTCGCGTCGGTTGATGGATGGGATCGAAGCATCATATGTGCCGCTCAGCGACGAAGAAATCCGTCGCGCGCGTCATGCTTATCTGGCCAATGTCAGCTACTTCGACAGCAAGATCGGGGAGCTGATTCAGACCCTCGAAGAGACGAGCGAGTTGGACAACACCATAGTGTTTGTAACTGCGGATCACGGCGACATGCTGGGCGAACGTGGGCTGTGGTATAAAATGAATTTCTTTGAACACTCTGCGCGCGTTCCACTGGTCATGGCCGGGCCGGGCGTTGCAGTGGGGACAACGCAGAATGCAGTGTCGCTGGTCGATTTGCTGCCGACCTTTATCGATATTGGCGGCGGTAATGAGGCGATGATCGGAGAACCGATCGACGGCCGCAGTCTAATGCCTTTGGCCCGTGGCGAATACGACCCAGTTGATGAAGCCATCGGTGAGTATTGTGCCGAGATGACGGGCTATCCCGTAATCATGATCCGGCGCGGCCCTTTAAAATACATTCATTGCGACAGCGATCCGCCGCAGCTCTACGATCTAAACGCCGACCCGCTGGAAACAAAAAATGTTGCCACAGACCCTGACTATGCTGACCCGGCAGCCCGCTTTGCAGCCGAAGTCGCGGAACGGTGGGACGGTGGTGAATTGCGAAAAAAGATTATCGCCACGCAGAGATCACGCCGCGCGTTACATGCCGCGATGGAAGCAGGTGCCAGCGAGTCATGGGATTACAACCCACCATCTGATGCAAGTCAGCAGTATGTCCGCAACAACTTGGATTGGACGGTGGCCGCTAGTCGCTACCGCTATCCGCCTTTAAAGGATTGAAGCCAATGATGCTGAACGGAAAAATTGCCCTTGTGACCGGCGCGCGCGGTGGCATCGGGCGTGCAATTGTCGCGCGGTTCCTAAAAGAAGGGGCAACAGTATTTGCCGCAGACCTCACACCGGAAGGATCGTTAGACCAGCACGACGAAGATGGCAGTCATTTTGTTAAGCTGGATGTGACTCAAGAGGCAGATTCGGTTGCGGCGATGAATCATGTGCGCGCCACACACGGAAAGTTGGACATCCTGGTGAACGCGGCCGGGATCGAGATCGAAAAAACCGTTGAAGAGACTACGCTGGAGGAATGGAACCAAAGCTTTGCGGTTAATTCCACAGGCACGTTCCTGACCTCGAAATACGCCATCCCATTGATGCGCGAAGCGGCGAAATCAGGCAACAGCGCAAGCCTCATCAATTTTGGCTCCTACGATGGGTTCATTGCTGATCCGGGTCTTGCGGCCTATTGCGCAACCAAAGGTGCAGTACACGCTTTGACCCGCGCAATGGCTTGCGATCATGGCCCCGAAGGTATCCGCGTAAACGCCATCTGCCCCGGCTATATCGATACCCCAATGCTGCAGAGCTTCTTCAACGGAGATGGATCTGGTGGCGGCGGCGGCAATATTGAAACGCTGCAACAGGCCGTGCGCGATGTTCATCCGACGCGCACCTACGGGACGCCACAGGACATTGCAAACCTGGTTAACTGGCTTGCTTCCGACGAAGCACGGTATGCCTCTGGCCAGTTGTGGGTTCTGGACGGGGGGCTGTCTGCACAAGTGCAGCAGATGAAACTCTGATGCCCAAATCCGTCATCATCACCTGCGCACCCACAGGGGGCATCCATACGCCGTCGATGTCACCACATCTGCCGATAACGCCTGCCGAGATCGCGACAGCAAGTATTGAAGCGGCCCAAGCCGGAGCGTCGATCATTCACTTGCATGCACGGCATCCAGAGACCGGCAAACCCGACCCCCGACCCGAGCTGTTTCAGCAATTTTTACCTGTGATCAAACAGTCCACTGATGTGGTGATGAATGTCTCTACCGGCGGCGGTTTGGGTATGTCGATGGATGAGCGCCTGCTGGCGGCGACCTCGACTAGCCCAGAGATGGCATCTCTCAACATGGGTTCCATGAACTTTGGCATCTTTCCGATGCTGCAGAAATACACTGAGTTTCAGCACGATTGGGAACAGCCATTCCTGGAGATGACAGAGGACTTCATCTTTCCCAACACCTTCAAAACAATTCGTTACGCCATTGAAAAACTTGGTGGTGATCATGGCACCAAGTTCGAGTTCGAATGCTATGATCTTGGCCATCTCTACAACGTCAAATGGTTCGTGGATCAAGGCCTGATCAAACCGCCTTTTTTCATTCAGATGGTGTTCGGCATCTTGGGTGGCGTTGGCGCCGATGCAGACCATCTAACCCACATGCACAACACAGCGGACAAGCTGTTCGGGGCAGAGAACTACGAATGGTCTGTCCTTGCCGCTGGCCGTCACCAAATGCCTTTTGCAACCCAAAGTGCATTGCGCGGCGGAAACCTTCGGGTGGGTCTCGAAGACAGCCTGTTCATCGGCAAAGGTGAGTTGGCCAGATCTAACGCGGAGCAGGTCACGCGCATCCGATCAATTATTGAAAACCTTGGCCTAACGGTCGCGACCCCAGCTGAGGCGCGCGTGCGGCTTGCACTTAAGGGCGGCGATCAGGTTGGGTTCTAAGGAGACGCATATGCAGACCAAAATGTTGATCAACGGTGAAATGGTGGAAGGTACCGGGGAAGCCTTGCACATCCTGAACCCTGCAACAGGCGAGACTATAGGCGAAGTAAAAGAGGCCAGCGATGCACAGATCGAGGCGGCCGTGCGCGGCTCTACAGAGGCATTTGAAGCTTTTTCAACCTCGCCCCCTGCAGAACGAGCCGCGATGTTGCTTCACATAGCTGATGTTATCGAGGCGAACAGCCAGGAGTTGGCAGAACTTGAAAGCCTGGATGTGGGAAAGCCTTGGCCATCCGCTCATGATGACGAGATGCCGCTGACGATTGATGTCTTTCGCTTTTTCGCTGGTGCTGCGCGAACCATGATGGGATCTGCTGCTGGCGAATATGTTGCGGGTCATACCTCGATGATCCGGCGTGATCCAATTGGTCCCGTAGCGGCCATAGCGCCTTGGAACTATCCGCTGATGATGGCGTCCTGGAAGATTGCCGCACCAATTGCGGCAGGATGTTCCATTGTGTTGAAACCGTCCGAGATAACGCCCCTATCTACTCTGCGACTTGCAGAATTGTTACAAGATGTTCTGCCAAAAGGCGTGCTAAACGTAATCCATGGTCGCGGGCTCGGCGTGGGGAATGCCCTGATGAACAGCCCACAGATGGAAGGGATCAGTGTAACGGGTTCTCCGGCGACAGGCATGGCTGCAATGCGGGCTGCTTCCCAGAAAATTAAACACGTTCATCTGGAATTGGGCGGCAAGGCACCGGTCATAGTCTTTGATGATGCTGATCTCGATGCTGTGGCCGAGACGATCCGATATGGCAGCTACTTCAATGCCGGTCAGGACTGCGCACAGCCATGCCGCGTGATGGTTGCAGACAGTGTTTACGACAAACTTGTGGCTGCGATTGCCGATCAGGTAGGCCAGATCCAGACAGGTGCACCGAAAGCTGAAGGAACGGAAATGGGCCCGCTTGTCTCTGCAGTTCAGCGGGATCGTGTAGCGGGTTTTGTTGATCGCGCACGCTGCAGCTCTGAAATCGTTTCCGGTGGGGCATCTGGCGAAGTAGACGGCTTTTTCTACCAGCCGACAGTCATCGCTGACGTAGACAATACTGCGGAGATAGCTTGCAACGAGGTGTTTGGACCTGTTGTAACAGTCTCCCGTTTTTCTGACGCAGAAGAGGCGTTGAAGATTGCCAATAACGGGCCTTACGGGTTGGCCTCATCGGTCTGGACACGAGATGTTGGACGCGCGATGCAAATGACATCCAAGCTGCGCTATGGGTTTACGTGGGTAAACACGCATGGGGTCGCGACCCCCGAGATGCCATGGGCCGCTATGAAGGGGTCCGGTACGGGTAGCGATATGTCGGTCTATGCGCTGGATGCTTACACCGCAGTCCGTCACGTTATGGTGGCACACTGATGCGGTTGGCTGGAAAACGTGCCTTTGTCACAGGCGGCAAGCAGGGCATTGGGCGGGGCATCGTTGAGGCGTTCGTGGCTGAAGGGGCCGCTGTCACTACCTGCGGGCGTGGCCCTCAACCCGATGATCTGCCGGAAAACGTAATTTGGTACACGCTGGATGTGTCCGAAGCCGACGCAGTTGCAGAGATCGCCATGACAGTCTGTGGGACTGATATCCTTGTAAACAACGCCGGTGTTCAGGTCGAAAAAACAGTGACCGAAAGCACTGACGCGGATTGGGACTTAGTGATGGGCGTAAATGCGCGAGGCGTTTTTAACTGTTGTCGCGCCTTCATTCCAGAAATGTCGCAAGGTGGCTCGATCATCAACATCGGGTCGATCTCGGGCAATGCCGCGGACCCATCGATGGCGCTCTACAATGCGTCAAAGGCGTTTGTGCATGGGCTGACACGCTCTATCGCAGTGGACCACGGACCAGCGGTGCGCTGCAATGCGATCTGCCCGGGGTGGATTGAAACGGGCATGCTGGACGCAGCGTTCGACCTCGCCCATGACTCGGAAAAAGCTAAATCCGACGCGCTGGCTCGCCACGCGGTCAAACGCTTTGGCAAACCTGCCGATATTGCAGCGATGGCCGTGTGGCTGGCCTCTGACGACTCGTCTTTTGCAACCGGCCAGTTGTTCACGGTGGACGGTGGCCTGACGGCGGCCTCCCCCCTTAATCCGGGACTGTTATGATGTCAGAAATTGAAAGAACCGCCATTCTTGGAGCCGGTGTCATCGGGGCAAGCTGGGCAGCTTTGTTTCTCGCCTCGGGCCGTAGCGTGACGGTCTTTGACCCCGATCCGAATACCGAAGCATCCGTCCGCTCTTATATCGAAAAAGCCTGGCCGACATTGGACGAATTGGATCTCACAGATAGGGCCACACCTGACGCTATCACTTTCGTTTCAACCGCCGAGGCGGCTGTCCAGGGCGCACAATTCGTTCAGGAGAACGTGCCAGAAAGACTGCCAATTAAGCATTCGACCTATGCCGGGATTGAGCCAGAGTTGAACCCTAACGCAATAGTTTCAAGCTCAACTTCCGGCCTGACGCTCGAAGCCTTGCAAGAGGGATGGCGCGATCCTAGCAAATTGATCCTAGGTCATCCATTTAACCCACCGCATCTCATCCCACTGGTCGAATTGACCGTCAACGATTCCACCAGTTCAGATGTTTTGGACCGCACAGAAGCTTTCTACAAAGACATTGGTAAAATCACGATCCGGATCAAGAAAGGCATGCCAGGGCATGTCGCGAACCGTTTGCAAGCCGCAGTTTGGCGCGAGGCCGTTCATATGGCGGTCGAAGGTGTCGCCAGTGTCGAAGACATCGATAAAGCGATGTGGGCTGGTCCGGGACTCCGATGGGCCGTGATGGGTCCCACAACGCTTTTTCACTTGGGTGCAGGCGATGGTGGCCTGCAGGCCTTCTGTGACCATTTCAAAGACACATTCAATGGCTGGTGGGACGACCTGGGCGACCCTCGTCTTGATGAGGATGTCATCAATAAACTGGTCGACGGCATAAAGGATCAGACACAGGGGCAAAGTACCGAAGAGTTATCAGCGCAACGCGACAAGATGCTTACGGCGATGCAAAAAGCTACCCAACACCTTCGGACTTGATGTCAGGTTTGAACATTGGCCAAGCGCGAAACTCGAACGGGGTGCGGCCTTCAATGCGATCCGCACTGGGTGTCAATCCAAATCGTTTGCGGTATGCCCGGCTGAAATGAACCTGTCCATTAAACCCTGATGCTTCCGCAATCTCGCTGAACTTAAGCTCAGTTTGCGTCACTAATCCGCGCGCGCGATCAAGGCGTATGTCGCGGTAATACTCGATCGGTGACTTATGGACATATTGCTGAAACAATCGGCTAAGTTGTCGTTGCGAAATTTTCAACCTCGCTGATATTTCAGGGATCGACAAAGTGGCTTCCAAATGCGCTTCCATCAAGTCGATCGCGTCCCTTACCACCCCAGAGGTGACATACCCCAGCGGCTCTACGTCTTTGGGGTTCTGTGATTGGCCTTCACCCCGCACGTTGTGATGAAAAAGGTATCGAGCAGATGCATTAGCGATACTCTCACCAGCGACAGAATGTATAAACCGCAATCCCAGATCTGTTGCTGCAGAACCCCCGCAACAAGTGAAAATCTTTCCATCCATAACAATCATGTTCTCCGACACGGTGGTGTCATGGGCCGTTTCGGCAAAGGCGTCGATGTGTTCATAGTGAACCGTTGCGGTCTTTCCTTTGAGTAGTCCAGCCGTCGCAAGAACAATCGCGCCGGTATCCAAACCGCCAAGGATCGTTCCACCCGATTCCCATTTCTGTAGGGCTACCTTGAACTGAGGTGTCCCGTGACGCTCAGGTGTCCAACTTGTACTCACCAGAACCATCCAAGGATTGCGCGCCACCACCTCCGCCAATGGGGCAGTGTCAACGACCAAGCCGCTGCTGGATTCAATTGGACCACCAGGGTCTGAGACATAGGTCCAAGAAAATCGAGCCGAACCTGACAGGTAATTTGCTACTCTGAATGGATCCACGAAAGACGTTGTCGCCGAAACATTAAAATGCGAACTCACCAAAACAACTATGTCTAACTTGCGATCTAATGGCTGCGTCATGACCGATTTTGTAAAACAGCGTCCAAAATTGTCAATTATGTTTCGGAATTACGCAAAAAACACCAATGTACTGAGCCAAGCACTGCCTAAGTGCGAAGGCTAGGCCGAGGGGATCAGATCTAAATCAGTTTCTGAAGCTAGAAAGCCGACATTCGATCCACCGCAACGAAGGTTCATTTTGAGCCCAGAGCAGCTTTTTTGAAAGTCAAAACAAACGTCTGAATGATCATCCCTCGGGCTATGGCGATTTATGTTAAGCTTTACAGAAACCAGCAGAGACATAACAGTTCTAAGGAATAGAGATGGAACGCAAATTGGCGACCATACTGGCCACGGATGTTGTTGGTTTCGCGGGGCTGGTTTCGCGCGACGAGAGCGGAACATTGGCCGAGTTGGTACGTCTGGAACGTGAAATCATCCGCATGCAAGTTGAGGCGAACCGAGGCCGTGTTTTCAAGTCTACTGGCGACGGATTCTTGGCTGAGTTCTCAAGCGTTATTGAGGCGGTCAACTGTGCAATTGGCATTCAAAAAGCGTCTGCGCTCGAAGCCCGTCAGTCGAACACGGAAAATGCACTCATCTTGCGTATCGGGGTCTCTCTTGGTGATGTCGTTGTACATGGGGCAGATATATTGGGAGATGGTGTTAATATTGCCGCTCGGCTCGAAGCAATGGCCGAGCCAGGAGGAATAGCGGTCTCCGGCGAAGTGATGGCGCAAATAAATGGTAAGGTAGACATTCCACTTGCGGATTGCGGGCACAAAAAACTGAAAAGCACGGATACTTCAGTCCATGTTTACATGACCCAGTCAAAGCACGGTGAAGAAGGCGGGTTTCTGGATTTCGACAAGGATGAATTGGCAAAGACTATGGAAAAGGGCGGCTGCATTTGTGGAGCCGTCCGGTACGAAGTCAATGCACCAGCGATCAGTACAGGGTATTGCCATTGCAGCTGCTGTAGAAAATTCTCTGGGTCAGCGGTCAATGCGTGGACGGCTTTTCCCGTTTCTGCTGTTCGATTTCTTGATGAAGAGCCCGTGTATTTCGCGACTACGCCAATAGCCAAACGGGGCTTCTGCGCCAAATGCGGAGCAAGCCTGACCTACCAACTCGTTCAGCCGAGGGAAACGGCTTACTTGGTTATGCACACTTCGAGCCTCGATAACCCAGAAAACTTCGCTCCATCGGTCCACTCCGGGATAGAAAGCAAAATGCCTTGGTTCGACATTTTGGATGACTTGCCTCGTACACGGTCAGCAGATTCCAAGGTATTATTGGAGGCATGGTCAAGTGTCGGCTTACCTGACCCGGAAACTTGGGGGCCTCTGGCCAAACCGCCTGAAGTTTTCTAGAACCCGCGCGATGTCGGCTTTGTCCGCGTCTTGCCTGTTCATGCGACGCGCAGCGAATGTCGATCCATACCAAACCGGCCCTTGGTGCAGATCCCGGCGAAGGTGTCAGGAGAGCCCAATCTGTCTTATGCTGCGGAACAGCCGAATGTCCGCATTTCTCTCAGGAAACCATCACGGCACGCACCATCGCAATGACCTTAAGCCAACGTGGAATAAACCTCGGCAACTCGCTGAAAGGTCCAAAAGCAGGCGATAGCCGCACATCCACCGGCTAAGCCCACTCGTAAGGACATCCACAAACTGGAGTTCACGCGCCGACACATTATTAAGGCAGGCCAGAGCGCAAGAATAATGGCGACCTGGCCAAGCTCGACGCCAAGATTGAAAGCAAGCAAGCTCTGCCAGATGTTTGGGGATGTAACCTGCAAAATCTTGTGCAACACAAAGCTAAACCCAAGCCCGTGCAAGAGGCCAATCAGCGTTGTCAGAAGCACCATCGTGACTTCAGAGCGCGCATTGTCCTTAAAACCCACAAACGCTGCGACGGCTGCAAATATGATAGAAAGCGCGATCCCAGTTTCGACGGCAGGAACAAACCACGCGCCCGATGGCACAAACCCGAAGAACCCCAGAGACAGCGTCACGCTATGCCCAATGGTAAAACCGGTTGCACGCAGCAATAGCGCCCTGAGTGTCTGCGCTCCAATGACCAAACACACAACAAAAAGAACATGATCCAATCCTTCGAGGATATGTCGTATACCTTCCCAAACAAAACTCAGGAATCCTCCATACCCCTCTTGCTGAACCACCAATGGTTCAGTCATCAGGCCCCGAGATCGGAATATCTGCGGTGTGTCCGAAGCGTAATCGAGAATGAGGTTGGCCGTTTGGTCCTGATCCGGCAAGCCGGGGTCCAGCACGTTGGCAATGCTGTACGATTGGACCGGGCCGTCCGTGTCATAATGCAGGACGAGATCGACAATTGTGTCACCAACAAAAAGCGGTGGCGTTAGGGCCGTTTCGCTGTCCTCGGCCTGTTGAGCTTCGGCCAAAGTTGCAAATCCGGGCTCATTTCCAATTCGATGCAAGCGAACGGACTTAACTGTTCCTCTTATGCGCTGATTGTCGACCAACAGATGCAACCCACCTTCGGCGAATTGCCCCAGACCGTTGGGATCGCTCATGACAGCCTGCAAGTCGACAAAGTGGACCAACTGACCGTCGCTCATGGCATTAGTCGTGAATGGTGCAGCTATCGGCAAGGCATCACCTTCCTGATCACCGACCTTGTCTGCAACCAGATAAGGCATGGGCGTACGGATGTAGACGCGCAGACCGTCTTCGGAATGCTCGACATGCGAAATTCGAACGTTGAGGTTAAGCAAAAAATGTGCCGAGGCTGACAGCGTCAGTGACAAGAACACACCGACAAACAAAGCGCCGAAAGCAAAAACCTTTGGTCTTAAACACTTACGCATTTGGATCGCGAGCCTCGATTACAGTTAATCCATCCAGCTTCCATTGCCCTGACTCAGGTATGACCTCCGCCAGCACCCGAAATGTAACGGCGCGTATGTGGGCGTGCCCCCAATGACCGCCTTGTGCTTTCACTGTCCATTTGGTCAGGGCACTAAATCCTCCCGGCGTGTGGGTTGGGTTAATGCGCTCCAATTTCAGGTCGCTGATATCAGTAACCGTAGCAAGACTGCCTCCTGGCGTTCGGATCGCGAGACCACGTTCAACCTCTGTTGCGATGTCACCTAGAGACGCTTCCGTTACAATGTGCGCCAGCTCTGCCTTTCTTGCGGCCGGCGAAATTTCCAGACTCACCGTGCTCAAGTTCTCGACCATTGAGCGCAGTATATCTTCCGCAGCCTGCAGCTCAGGGGGCTCAGACTTCTTCCAAGGCAAGTCCGGCAAATATCCCGAAAATGCGACGGTTGCCGATGTTGCGGCAATCATGGTTGCGCAACTGGCGCGCTTTGCAACTTTGCCCCTGCACATGAGGAAGAAACCAAGTGAGACGGCACTGATAACTCCGGTGATTAAAGCGATTGCCGGGTTCTGCTGTATCTGCTGCTCGACTGGAACCTGAGTGACAGATGCTTTTTCGTATTGGAGCAAGTGGTTCTGCCACTGAAACTGAGGGTCCACTGGTGTCACAGCTCCAAAGAACGGCCCGGCGATATCGTTTGAAATGGTCGCGACGCGGGTAATTTCCTCGTCAAACATATCCCATGTGACTGTCACCTGTTCGGGAAGTTCTGCCGATGAGAAAGACAGGATAGCTCCGATAAACGCATTGTTCACGGACACTTCCTTTCCAGGCTCGACAACCTGAAAACCTTGCGATGTTAGCTCCAGGAGCTTTGCTGTTGCGTTTGACGGTTGCACTGATTTGCCATCAATTGTCACCGGGTTACGAGAAGCCAGGAAGGGCGCTGCCTGGTTTACGATCAAGGCGCTAAGTTGTGGCGAAAGTGTCTGCCCTACGTCGAAAGTTTCACCGATCCAAGGCGCCAGTTCACGCAAGCGGATCAGCGTCTCATGCCGAACTTCACGAGGTTCGATATAAAGAAATGTTGAAGTTCCGTCCTGGGCTTTTCGATTCAGGCTTTCTGCGGAAAATCGGGTTTCCCAAGGGTCAGGCCAGGAAATCTTTAACTCTGCCTGCTTTGACAAGAAGCTGAAATCCGTGACCGGAACCTCTCGGTCAAAAACCTGCATCCCGATAGTCGCCAGTGGTACACCATCCCACGATGGAGGCACTATAGTCAGCTCCTTGGGAACTGAGTTTTGAAACGGAAAGAACACTTCGACGAACAGGACACGCGGATCTTTTGGCGGGCTGGGAACAATTTGACCCGAGAATGGGTCGCGCTGACCTGCAAGCGGCGAGGCCCGGTCGATGCGCGTTCGGTATTCTAGCTTTCTGATTTCAGCGTGTAGGGGCTGTTCGTCCCTTGCAACAATAGACAGTGCCCGACTTTTGGCTTGGGCAGAACCTTGATCGGACTCTTGTTCGACCTTCGGCTCACCCTCGACGAAATCGGATGACAATCCGATTGGCAGCATATCCGCAAACAACGGAATATCTTCGACATAGACCTCAAGGTCGACGTAAACCCCATCATCTTTGACATGAAGGACAGCAATGTTGGGTGCGACTTCCGAACCGTTTGTCAAAACGACATCTGCTGAAACGGCCTGTGCACCCGAGGCCATCACACTCAGCATCAAGAATAGTCGGCACAGATACCGCCAAATTGGAATTTTGTTCACCCCTGAAGGTTAATTGTCCGGCATTGGCGGTGGCGTGTAACCATCCCATTTGCCGGCTTGAACCTTTTCAGAAGGCTCTTTTTCTTTTGAACGCGGTGCATTGATGTATTCGTCGCTCACAGCTGGTGGCAGCGCATAGTCGTCAACACTCGCTTCCCGAACAACGATCTGATCCTTGGTTACGTTTATCACCTGTAGATCTCGCGCCAGCGTGAGCGGTCCATCGTATGTCGAACGGACACCTTCCAGGATTGCCTGATAGTTTTCGGGCGAAAGAACAGAGTGATACCCTAGGGCCATGCGTGGCTCGACAGCGGACATAACTTTGCCGAAAGCCGCAGGTTCCGTATGAACGCGCGTAGCTACATAAGTCGCCTGTTTCATGTCCCAGCCAAAATAAGGGGCCAGCGCATCCGGTGGTAGAAAAGCCTCGTGAGAAGCGATGTCCGCCCCTTTGGCATATTCGACATACCATTTGTTTGGGTAAGTATCGCCACCAAAGACGTATTTTAGCCCATTCCATTCCAGTGAGTAGCTCACGGAACCATCAAGGCTGTGGATCGCTGGCCAGGACCGGATCGTGACATCGTTCTCCTGATAAACAATTTCGTTTTCCTGCATGTAGTCGAATTCAGTGACATCAAGCTTTGCGCCATCGTCCGGCAGCGCGCCCGTTCGCGTGGCCAAGTCCCAGGCGTAAGCCATGGACATGCCATCAACATAGGCTTTGGTGCCCAGTTCATCTTCTGATCCGGACGGGCCGAAGATGCGGAGCGGGGTATATCTGCCTGAAAGCCACCCCCCAACGTGGAGGCCCATGAAATCTCCAACGTGGTCAACATGCAAATGGCTGAAAAAGACCTTGTCGACCTTTGCAAAGTCCGGGCGCAGCGAGAACAGGTTGCCCGTTGCGCCCGTTCCCACATCAAACAGAAAGACGTCACCATTCCCAAGTTCCACATAAAACGAAATAGAAACTGCAGCCTTGGTTTGATTTGGCATCCCCGTACCCAGTGCCGTAATTCGCATCTCATCCTCTCCGAGGATTTCTGTGTTGGGAAAGTAAGAAGCGGGATAAACACCGTTTTCGATTTCAGTGGCACTCCGACCCGTCGGCAAGGCGTTTTGCGCCGTGGCTGTGCCAGCCAGTGTCATGCCTAAGGCCATCAATGTACCGGCTGCGGTTTTCATTAAGTTATTCATTGATCCCCCCTTTTCAAAGCGAAGCCTCTTAAGAGAACACGAATTCGTGAACCTCTCGTTCACCATAGACATCTCTACGGTAGATCCATAGACTACTCTATGTCAAATAAAGAATGCTGTAATCTGAATGTCAGAATCTATAACTCGAAACTCACCCAAAAACGCCGCGACCAAAGAAGACTGGATATTGCTGGCCTACAAAGTACTCAATGAGGGCGGCGTTTCCGCGATAAAGGTCGTGCCAATGGCAAAGCGACTGAACCTGACAAGCGGCAGCTTTTACTGGCATTTCAAAAACGTCAGTGAGCTTTTGGATGAGGTCCTCAGATATTGGGAGCAAGAACTGACTGACAAAGTGATCGCAAAGGCAAAGACATTTGGCGGCCCCCCGGAAGACCGCATTCTTCTTCTTATGAAAAAAGTCATTGAAGAGGACGCCGCCTTGCCGGATCACGCTGTCTCAGTGTGGGCGAATACCGATGAGAAGGTGAAAGAATCGTATCAAAGAACCATCGGCAAACGGTTCCAATTCGCCGCCTGGATGTTTGAACAGGCCGGGTTCTCGAAAGAGGAAGCGAAAGCGCGTGGAAGATTGATGGTTACTTCGCTAATGGGAGACTCTTCAACCGGTCTGAAAGCGCAAGGCGATTGGGAAAAGGTTATAGAGAGGGAACATGCAATTCTTGTCGGAAAGAAGAAGACAGAATAAGTATATCGCCCGGCATTGTTAGTTTGCTCGAAACGGACCGCCAGTTTTTAAGTGCCCTGTAGGAAGAGCACACGCAACAGTGCCAGAAGCCGACGTTCAGTCTGTGACCATCAAGGACCGCTTCGTCCGCGAAAGCAGAAACCGGGCAATTAGCTTTTAACCCACCGCCCCATTACGCAACCGAACTCACTACCCCACCGCCGACCAGCGCTTTCACACCTGTCGTCCCCGGACACGACGTCGGCAGCCTGCGGGCGACGCGTGCCGCGAGATAGGCGAAGGCCTGCGCCTCAAGCATATCTCCGTCCAGACCCACGGCCTCGACTGGTTCGACCGGGCAGTCCAATGCAACGCGCAGCATCTCCATCAATACTGGATTGTGCCGCCCGCCGCCGGTGACCAACATGCGCGAGGGTGGTTTGGGGCAATGTTCCATCCCCTGCACCACGCCCGCGGCACACATGCCGGTCAGCGTGGCCACCGCGTCCGCATCGCTGAGTTCCTGCACCAGTTTGATCATCTCGGAAAAGTCGTTCCGGTCCAGTGATTTTGGCGGCATGCGTGTAAAGTAAGGCTCGGACAAAAACAGCTCGAGTGCGCCCATCTCGACGGTTCCGCCGCGCGCGACGGCTCCGTCGCGATCCATCGGCAGGCCCAGACGCGCCTGCATCAGATCGTCGACCGGTGCATTCGCGGGACCAGTGTCGAAAGCCAGCAACGCGCCGGGGGCTTCGGGGCCATCGTAACTGGGGTCCACATACGTCAGGTTCCCGACACCACCGAGGTTCAGAAAGCACAGCGGCTGGGTTGCCTCGATCCACTTGGCGCAGGCAAAGTGAAAGAACGGCGCCAACGGGGCGCCTTCGCCGCCCATCGCCACATCGTCGCTGCGAAAATCCCAGACGACTGGCACCCCCAATGCCTGAGCCAGCCCTTTCCCGTCGCCCACCTGCAACGTCCCGCGCCCACTTGGTTCATGCGCAAGAGTTTGGCCGTGCACACCGATCAGATCGACCTCATCGAATTCAGACAGCGCCTCGGCATGGGCCAGGGTAACAAGCTCTGCCGCGGCATCCACGTCAGGCCCGTGCCACTGCCCTAAAGCGGCGCGCAATACCGCGCGCTCGTGATCGGAGTAGGCACGATACCCACTTGGACCAAAGTCGATAATCCGGTGCCCGTCCGTTTCGACGACCGCAGCATCCACCCCGTCCATCGAGGTGCCAGACATCGCGCCCAAAACCCTGATCGCACCTGTTCGTTTGATGGCCCGCCCCACTTTGATCTCTCCTGCCGAATTCTGTTTGTACCGTCATGGTTGATCGGCACAGCCCGTTTAACCTGCCCCTACCGCCGAAGCCAAGGCAAGCCAGATCACACGAGTGTCGCGCTTTTTCCCGACAATTTGGTATAAGGAACACAAATCGGTTTTAGGTGCATATGTCAGACACATACTCACAGAAACAACCATCCGAAAGCCGGAACTATTTCCTGATCTTCTGGTCCGGCGCCCTGGCCACGATCGGAGGGCAGCTGATCAACCCCAATCTGGTGCTTCCGTTCCTATATCTGGCTTTGGGTGCGCCAACGTTCTTTGCGGGGTTGCTTCTGCCTTTTGTCACCGGGTCGCGCCTGATTGCCGAGATCTTTGTCTCGCCCTTCATCAATCGGGCGACCCGCGCCAAGCTTGCCGTTTACGCACCGAACCTGTTGACGGCCGTGGTATTGGCGGCGGTGGCCCTGTTTTCAACAAAACTGCCCAGCGTGATGATCGTGCTGCTGTTCCTGACTACTGCGATGGTCCTGGGTTTGTGTCAGGGGATCACCAGCCTTGGAACCAGCCAGATCTACGGCATCTCTGTCCCCGAAGCGAAACGGAACAGGATGGTGTTTGCGCAAGCCACCATCTCGGGCATTTTGGCCATCATCGTCGTTCTGGTCACGCGCGACCTGCTGTCCGGGGATCAACCGATGCAGCGTCACATCGTCGTCTTGTGGTGCGGCGTGATCGCCATGTTCGCCGCAGGTGTTGCCTTTGCAGGGGTGCGATTGCTTGAGGATGAACAACGCGCCCCTTTGCCGGAGCCGAAGAAAAAACCCAAACCCTTGGCCGAACTGGCGACCGGATTCAAAACCGGCATGGCCTATCCCTGGTATCGCAAGTTTCTTTCGGCGCGGCTGATCTTTGTATCGGTCGAGCTGGCGATGCCCTTCTACACGATCCATGCGGCGACCCTGCATATGGGGACCAAGCATTCGCTCAGCTATTTTGTCATAGGGGCCAGCCTTGGAATGGTGATCGGCTCGCTTCTGTGGGGATGGCTCAGCGATCGTGTCTCGGTCAAACCTGTGATGTGGTTGGGGTGCATGATCGCCACAATTTCGGCCCTGATGGCGCTTGGCTTTACATTCTTCGGCTACGCTCAGAACGTCTGGGTCTACGCGCTGGTGATCCTGCTGCTATCGCTGGGCGGGAACGGAGTGATCTATGGGCGCTACCTGTATCTCATTCAGATGAGCGTCGAAAAAGAGCGCCCCTACCTAGTTGCACTAGGGGATGTCAGCGCTGGCCTCGTTGGAATTGTCTTTGCTGCGATCCTTGGCGCAGTCGCACATTTGCATGATCCGATCACGCCGATTGTTGTCCTTGTGGTGTTGAACATTATCGCAATGCTTTATGCCTTCCGCCTGCCCCCGGTCAAAAGCTGACACAGCCCGCGTTTTCTTGGAAATGGTGGCTTTTCCTTGGCTGACGCGCCGCCTATACAGTGCCCCGCAACATAAACCCAAAGGGCACGATATGACCTACCACCCCAAATCGGATTTCATCGCCACGATGATCGAGCGCGGCTTTCTCGCCGACTGCACCGATTATCAGGGCCTTGACGAAGCGCTGATCAGTGGGTGCAAACCGGCCTATATCGGCTTTGATGCGACGGCCAAGTCGTTGCATGTGGGCAGCCTGATCCAGATCATGATGCTGCGGTGGTTCCAGAAAACCGGTCACCAGCCAATTACTCTGATGGGCGGCGGCACCACCAAGGTGGGCGACCCGTCGTTTCGCGCGGATGAACGCCCCCTACTGGGCCCCGAGCAGATCGACGAAAACATTGCGGGCATCAAAAAGGTGTTCTCGGCCTATATCGACTATGACAGCGATGCCGAAAACAAGGCGCTGATGCTGAACAATGCCGAATGGCTGGATGGCCTGAACTACCTTGATTTCCTGCGCGATATCGGGCGGCATTTCTCGGTCAATCGAATGCTGGCCTTTGAATCGGTGAAATCCCGGCTGGACCGCGAGCAATCGTTGAGCTTCCTTGAGTTCAACTACATGATCCTGCAGGCCTATGACTTCCTCGAACTGAACCGCCGCTATGGCTGCGTGCTGCAGATGGGCGGCTCGGACCAGTGGGGCAACATCGTCAACGGGATCGACCTCACGCGTCGGGTGCTGGATCACGAGATCTACGGCCTGACTTCGCCCCTGCTGACCACCAGCGACGGCAAGAAGATGGGCAAGTCTCAGGACGGTGCGGTCTGGCTGAACGCCGAGATGCGCTCGCCGTACGAATTCTGGCAGTTCTGGCGCAATACGACCGACGCGGATGTTGGCCGGTTCCTGAAGCTTTACACCGAAATGCCGGTGGATGAGTGTGACCGACTGGGCGCGCTGCAAGGATCAGAGATCAACGAGGCCAAAATCCGCCTTGCTAACGAGGTCACCGCCCTACTGCACGGTGCCGAAGCTGCAGCCAACGCAGAGGCCACGGCCCGTGAAGTGTTCGAAAAGGGCGGTGTCGGGGACGATCTTCCGACCCTGACCCTCAGCGCGGATGAGCTGGGTGACGGCATGTCCATCGTGCAGGTCATCGTGAAATCGGGTCTGGCGAAGTCCGGTAAAGAGGCCAAACGGCTGATCGCGGAAAACGGCGCCAAGTTGGATGATGCGCCGTTGACGGATGCCGGGTTGATGATCGACGCGGGTGCTCTGTCGTCACCAATCAAGCTGAGCGCAGGTAAGAAGCGCCACGCGCTGGTTCAGCTGGGCTAGCGAGCCATTCACCATGAAGTAAACGAAACGGCCACACTTTGCGGTGGCCGTTTTTTGTTTTAGGTATCGGCTAAGCTTAGGGATGCCCTTGCAAGAACTGCGTCACCTTTCATCATCGTGGGCATTGTTACCCTGGCCCGGGCTATTGCCTTCCGGCCCGTTGCCTCCACCGTTGTTCCCTTTACTGCCGCCCTTACCGCCACCTTTACCTTTGCCGCCTTTGCCGCCACCTTTACCGTCGCCGCCCTTGCCGCCACCTTTACCGTCACCGCCTTTGCCGCCACCTTTACCGTCACCGCCTTTGCCGCCACCTTTACCGTCGCCGCCCTTGCCGCCACCTTTACCGTCGCCGCCCTTGCCGCCACCTTTACCGTCGCCGCCCTTGCCACCGCCATCATTGCCGCCGCCATCGTTGCCGCCGCCATCATTGCCGCCGCCATCATTGCCACCGCCATCATTGCCGCCGCCATCGTTGCCGCCACCATCGTTGCCGCCGCCATCGTTGCCGCCGCCATCATTGCCGCCACCATCGTTGCCGCCGCCATCATTGCCGCCGCCATCGTTGCCGCCACCATCATTGCCGCCGCCATCATTGCCGCCGCCATCGTTGCCGCCGCCATCGTTGCCGCCGCCATCGTTGCCGCCGCCTGGGCTGTCGCTTCCGCCACCGCCGCCAGGGCTGTCGCTTCCACCGCCGCCAGGGCTGTTGCTTCCGCCATCGCCAGGGCTGTTGCTTCCGCCACCGCCAGGGCTGTTGCTTCCGCCACCGTTGTTGTTACCTCCGGTCGAACCACTGCTGGTATCGCCAGAACCAGACTCACCGCGCGGGCTTGGGTCAGCTTGTGCAATTTGATCGCTGTCCCGATCTTCGCCACCTCGTGCCGAATTTCCGCGGACTGAAGCTGTCTCCAAATCCGTCAACAATACGGCCAAACCCGGGCATTGTTCGCCAGTGTAAGCTAGTGTTGATTCGAAATCTGACCGTGTTTGTAACCGCTTCAAAAAACTGGGTGTCACGTGCGTACAATCACAAAGCGTCTGATAGTCGCCGGCGTTGGCTGCTATCCGCGCAGTTCTCGCATTGCACACATCCGTCGCAGCATACGCAGTGGTTACTATCATAGCTCCTATGAATGGAGAGGCCACCAATGCCGAAACAGTGGATTTCAGTTTAATTCGCATCACTTAGCTCCTTGCGCCTTAATACCCAGGTGCGTCAGGGTCTTCGGTTACACTGTGGGAGCCGCAAATGAAGCGCAGGTAAGTTCCCGCTAAAGATGCGTTAATGAAGGCTCGCCACAACTCGTTACAATGATCACGGCACTAGTTGTGACGATCTCTTGTCGTGAATATACAACATCTACCCAAGCCGCAAAGTTAAATGAGGCGGGAAAATGTCAAAATCTTGAGAGGTCGCCTAATGCAACTTTCAAATTCAGCCACAATTATCACCGGCGGGGCGTCGGGGTTGGGTGAGGCGACGGCTCGGTACTTCGCCGAACAAGGCGCGCAGGTCACGATCCTGGATCGCGACGCCGAGCGTGGCCCCAAGGTCGCCGAGGACATCGGCGGGCATTTCGTACAAACAGATGTAACCGATGAAGAATCGGTTGCGGCGGCCATCGAGCACGCTAAGGGCAAGATGGGCCGCATTACGGCTGCCGTGAACTGCGCCGGGATCGCATATGGGATCAAGACAGTCGGCAAGGATGGCCCCCACCCGTTGGACGCGTTTCAGCGCACAATCGACATCAATCTGGTGGGCACGTTCAACGTCTCGCGCCTTGCCGCAGCTGAAATGGCTAAGAACGAACCCGAACCGGACGGCGCGCGCGGGGTGATCATCAACACGGCCTCAATCGCAGCCTTCGACGGACAAAAAGGACAAGCGGCCTATGCAGCCTCGAAAGGCGGTGTCGTGGGGATGACGCTGCCAATGGCGCGCGATCTGGCCTCAACCGGCGTTCGCGTGATGACCATCGCTCCGGGGATTTTCATGACACCGATGCTGGCCGGTCTGCCCGAAGAGGTTCAACAACAACTGGCGGCAGATGTCCCAAACCCTGCACGTCTGGGTGATCCAAAAGAATACGGGCGGTTGGCCGGTTTCATCGTCGAGATGGGCTACTTGAACGGGGAAGTCATCCGCATCGACGGAGCCCTTCGTATGCGTTAAGCCTGTCCCATGACAGAGCGGGAAAAGATGCAGTCCGGGCAGTGGTATAACTGCCTGGACCCGGAACTTGAGGCGCTGCGCACCCGCGCCCGGCACGCAGTCCACGCACATAACACCTGCCCGCCTGACGCCCGTGGTGCCATGGCACCCGAGTTGCAGGCGTTGTTCGCTCGCGTCGGGCCGGATTGCTTACTTGAGGCTCCGTTTCATTGCGCCTACGGGCTTAACATCCACCTCGGCGCGCGTGTCTATTTCAACGCGGGCTGCGTAATTTTGGACACCGCACAGGTTCAGATCGGTGATGACTCGATGTTCGGCCCGCATGCCCAGATCTACTGTGCTCAGCACGCCAAAGACCCGGCAGAACGCGCACAAGGTTTGGAAATCGGGATACCGGTGACCATTGGCCGAAACGTCTGGGTTGGCGGAGGTGCCATCGTGATGCCCGGTGTCACCATCGGCGACAACGCCATTATTGGCGCAGGCAGCGTTTTAACCAAAGACGTCGCGGACGGGGAAACGGTTGTCGGCAACCCTGCCCGACCGTTGACGCGCCGCTAGGCGCCTTCGGCCTTTTCCTCAAGCACCAGCCACTCTTCTTCGGCGGCGGCCAGTTTCTCTTGTCGTTCGACCAGCGCATCGGTCGCCTTCTGGAACTTGACTGGTTCACGGGTGAACAGCTCAGGATCTGACATAAGCTCTTCCAGCTTGCCGATTTCGGCTTCCAGGCGGGCAATCTCGGCAGGCAACTTCTCAAGCCGATGCTTTTCCGAGAAAGATAGCCCGGATTTCGGCTGCGCTTCTTGCTTTTGCTTTGACTTCGAAGTCTTTGCTTTTTCAGCTTTCTTTTCGGAAACGTCACCCCGTTGTGCGATGTAGTCCGACCAACCGCCCGCATAGACGGTCGCGCGGCCATTGCCCTCCATCGCAATCGTCGTGGTGGCAACCCTGTCCAAAAAATCACGGTCGTGGCTGACCAGCAGGACGGTGCCGTCATAGTCGTCCAGCAGTTCCTGCAACAGGTCCAGCGTTTCGACATCCAGATCGTTGGTCGGTTCGTCCAGCACCAACAGGTTCGAGGATTTGGCCATCAGTTTCGCCAACAGCAAACGCGCTTTTTCCCCACCTGACAATGACTTAACGGCCGCTCTTGCTTGCGCATCATCAAACAGGAATTCCTTGAGGTAACCGACCACATGCTTGGGCTGGCCCCCAACCATCACTTGATCCGCTTTGCCTGATACCCGCATTTCGGGGTCCCCGGTCAGGCTGTCCCACAGGGTCATTTCGGGGTCCAACTGCGCGCGGGCCTGATCGAACACCGCAATCTCAAGGTTGGTGCCCAGCGTCACCGTCCCCTCATCGGGCTGTTCCTGTCCGAGCAACATCTTAAGCAACGTCGTCTTGCCCACACCGTTGGGCCCGACAAAAGCCACGCGATCCCCACGTTGTGCCAGAAGATCAAAGTTTCTAACGATCTGCTGCGTGCCAAAGGTCTTGGACAAACCCTTGGCTTCAATCACTTTTCGCCCAGACTTTGGTCCGCCTTCCAGCGACATTGCCGCTGATCCCTGACGCTTGATCTGCGCAGCCTTTTCAGCGCGCAAAGCCTGCAAAGCCCGCACCCGACCCTGATTCCGCTTGCGCCGTGCACTGATACCTTCGACAGCCCATTTGGCCTCGGACTTGATCAGACGATTCAGCTTGTGACGCTGCTGATCCTCTTCTTCCCAAATCTTGTCGCGCCAGGTTTCAAAAGCCTCGAACCCTTGCTCCTGCCGCCGTACCATGCCGCGGTCGATCCACAACGTCGCGCGGGTCAAAGCGCGTAAAAACGCACGGTCATGTGAAATCAGAACAAAGGCTGCTCGGGTCGATCCCAATTCGCGTTCCAGCCAGGCAATCGCTTCGATATCCAGATGGTTCGTCGGCTCGTCCAGCAGCATCAGATCGGGCGCTTCGGCCATCAGTTTCGCCAAGGCGGCCCTGCGACGTTCGCCACCCGAAGCGGTTTCAACAGGGCGTGACGGATCGAACTTCAGCCCCTCGCCCGCACGTTCGACCTTGTACAGCTCGCCCGGCTCCAATCCGCTGGACGCGTAATCGCCCAATGTCGCGAACCCTTCCATGCCGGGGTCCTGCTCCATGTAGCCAACAGATTTTCCAGGCGGAACCACGATGTCACCCTGATCAGGCTCGACCAGACCGGCCATGACTTTCATCAGAGTCGACTTTCCCGACCCGTTTCGCCCAACCAAGGCCACGCGGTCGCCCGGCTGAACCACCAGGTCCAGCCCCGAAAACACCGGATCGCCCCCGAAAGTCAGGGATATGCCGGACATCTGCAACAAAGGAATTCTCGCCATGCCGCCAGCTAAACCGGTGGGCACAAGGCGTCAACGTCCCTGTTTCACCTTTTCGAAAATACTCAATCTAGCGGACCACTGCGCGCAGCAACCGTTTACGGGCCGGGGGGATCGCTCCGATCTCAAGCCCGGTGAATACGTGCAGCGTATTCATATGCCGATCAACCACCGCATGGTCACTGACCCAGCCGCCCATCATCAGATAGGTGCGCAACAATGGAGGCATCCGCAACATCGCCTTTTTCACATCGGGCCTGCGTCGCAGGCGAGAGGCAAACTTGAATACATCGGGGGCCTTGACCCGCGGCAACCAACGTTTTGGTGCCAGATGCCGTTGCTTCAACATAGCAAAGGCGTCCAGATACTCGACCGTTTCGGTTCCTGCAAAGGATGAACAGCCGAACAACATCTTGACGTTGTTCTGGTCCACGTAATTGGTCATCGCACCCCAGGCGACCCGCAGGATATCCGGGTCTGTCCATTCCGGGTGAATGCAGAAACGGCCCATTTCGACCATGCGGCCGTCGAACCCTTTGAGGGCAGACAGGTCATAGAACTGGGCAGAGTAACTGCGGTCAACCTCGGTCCCGTGCTCCATTGTCAGCATTCTGAAACAACACACCAGCCGTCCATCGGAGCGCGAATCTTCAACAAGGATATGCGCGCAGACCGGATCAAATTCATCCCGGTCAATCTGATCCGTCCCGAATGCCAGGGTTCGCAGTTTCTGCGCCGCCGCCACATCCTGTGGGAACTGCGCCAAACGAGCCCGGTATCTGCCCTTGCCCAGCAATAATGCCATGGTCGCATCCTCCGCGGTTGCTGACCTGCTTCATGTTGCAACGGTTCTACCACAGAACATGTGACTGTCCTGTGACCGTCGCAAGAGGCAGTGCAGACTTAATTCGCGCCCGGAATGTTCGCAGGGTTGAAGTTGCCGATATTGCCCAGCAGCTGGCGCAGGAAGCCACGGTTCTGAACGCTGGATTCGGTCACGCGGCGGTCCAGTACCACCACATATCCGTCCTCAAGACCAAAACGTTCTATGTTCCGCACAACACCACGCTGGTCAAAGCTGATCGCAACCAGTTCGCGCGACACCACTTCGGGGCGCTTCGGACCGTAATGGCGCACGCGAGAACGGACATAGTAAAAACCCGAATCCTTCACCAGCCCGGCAGAGGTGGGCGCTCCGATTGTTTCAACAACGCTGTCGCGGGTATCGACGCCCACTTTGATCTCAGCCAGTTGGTCAGCCGGCGGGACGTATCCGTGATTCTTGAAGATTGGCGTGCAAGCGCCAGCCGCAACCAAACAGGCCGCAAAGACAAGCCTTTTGGACGCCGGTTTCAACCTGTTCACAACCTTCAACATTTACATCCTCTTGCCTTGGGACCTTGCGGACCCTATCCGATTACATAAACCGCAGCCCCGGTTCAACACACGAAAGGGTCACGAATGACGACTAATACATCTCTGCGGGTGGCCGACCTGCCCCAAAACGCGCCCACGCCGTTTGATCTGCGCCCCGATAGCAAGGGCCTGGACGCGATCAAAACCGAACTGGGATTGTTGGGCCTGCGCAAGCTCAGCTTTGTGGGTGACGTAAGGGCACAAGGTAAACGCGATTGGATTCTTGCCGGAAAACTGGGGGCGACGGTGATTCAACCCTGTGTCGTGACGCTTGAACCCGTAACCACGCGCATCGATATCCCTGTGTCACGGGTCTATCTGAAAGACTGGCAAAACCCCGACGAGCCTGAATTCGAAATCCCCGAAGGCGATGAGACCGAAGCACTGGGCGCGGAAATCGACCCTGCATTGGTGATGATTGAGGCGCTGTCGCTTGCCCTGCCCCAATACCCACGGAAGGACGGCGCAGAATTGGAACAGGCCGGCTATACTGAGCCGGGCAAACAGGCGATGACGGACAAAGACGCAAAGCCGTTTGCCGGACTGGCGAATTTGCGCGATGCTTTGAAAAAAGACGAGTGACATAGGTCTGTTTTCCTGTCATAGCAGGCCTCCAGAAAAATCGCTTGAACATGCCGAGAATCGCAGTATTTTCGCGCGCTCAACGGAATTTGGGTTGGACATTGCGGGGCCCGTCCCCTAAACGCGCGTCAAACCACTAGAAAAACGAAGAATGAAACCCGGCCAGCAGCGAATCTGCTGACCCCTAATAAACAAAGGTTGAGACCATGGCTGTCCAACAGAACAAAGTTTCCAAGTCGCGCCGCAACAATCGCCGCGCACATGACGCTCTGGTTGCTGCAAACCCGAACGAATGCGCAAACTGTGGCGAACTGAAGCGCCCGCACCACGTCTGCGCGTCCTGCGGCCATTATGATGACCGTGAAGTCGTCGCTCAGGCCGACGAAATCGACCTGGACGAAGACGCGGCCTAAGCCTCATAACTCGTAGGCCAAGGCATGACGGAACAGCCCACGCAAACCGGACGGATTACCATCTCGGTTGACGCTATGGGCGGAGATTCGGGGCCCGCGACTGTTGTTGCGGGCATTGCCAAATCGGCAAATAAGAACCCCGATATCGCCTTCGTTCTGCACGGGCCCGAGCAAAAGCTGCGCAAACTTGTCGCCAAACGGCGTGTCCTGCAGGGACGCGTCGTTTTTCGTGATTGCCCTGACGTAGTCACGATGGAGGACAAGCCCAGTCAGGTCGTCCGCAGCGGCAAGCAGACGTCAATGTGGTCGACACTGGAATCAGTGCGCAAAGGCGAAGCCCACGGCGCTGTTTCCTGCGGCAATACCGGCGCGCTGATGGCACTGTCGATGATGCGATTGCGCAAATTGCCAGGTGTGAACCGCCCGGCAATTGCGATTCTGTGGCCGTCGCGCAACCCGCAAGGGTTCAACGTAATGCTGGATGTCGGCGCCGATGTGCGGGCCGACGCCAAAGATCTGCTGCAATACGCGCTGATGGGGGCGTCTTATGCCCGCAACGGCATGGCGCTGGATCGGCCCCGTATCGGTTTGCTGAATGTCGGCACCGAAGAACACAAAGGTCGGGCCGAACTGAAAGAAGCCCACGCGATGATCACGGAATTCGCAGAGCAGGCGAATTTTGACTTCGTAGGCTTCGTGGAAGGCAGCGACATTCCCGGCGACAAGGCGGATGTCATTGTTACCGATGGCTTTACCGGAAACGTCGCGATCAAAACCGGCGAAGGCACGGCCAGCCTGATTGGTGATCTGTTGCGCGAGGCCTTCAAATATTCCCCCCTGTCCCGGCTCGCATCGGTTTTGGCCATCACCTCGCTGCAACGGTTGAAGAAACGCATCGACCCACGCCGCGTGAATGGTGGTGTCTTCCTTGGCCTCAACGGAACCGTGGTCAAATCACATGGTGGCGCAGATGCCACCGGAGTTTCGGCGGCGATCAAACTGGCCTTTACCCTGGCCGAGTCGGGTTTTGCCGAAAAATTGGCGGCACGGGTTGCATCGACAGCCCAGCTTGCACAAGATGCCGCGCACGTACCGCCAAAGGCGGGCGAATAACAATAAAGGCAGTACCCCCAAATGGCAGGCCGTTCAGTTGTTGTAGGTGTCGGACACTATTTGCCAGAGCGCATCGTTCCGAACTCTGAATTTGAAAAGACGCTAGATACGTCGGACGAGTGGATCAAAGCTCGCTCGGGAATCGAACGCCGCCACTTTGCCGCCGATGGCGAAACCACGTCCGATCTGGCGACCAACGCTGCCTTGGCCGCCCTGGCCGATGCTGGCCTGAAGGCCGAGGATATCGACGCCATCATTCTGGCGACATCAACGGCTGACCTGACTTTCCCTTCTGCCGCGACGATGGTGCAGGCGCGCCTGGGCATGACCCATGGATTCGCGTTTGACGTGCAAGCCGTCTGTGCAGGCTTTGTCTTTGCCCTCAGCAACGCCAACGCTTTGATCGTGTCCGGTCAGGCCAAACGTGTGCTGGTCATCGGCGCCGAGACGTTTTCGCGCATCATGGATTGGACAGATCGATCCACCTGTGTGCTGTTTGGCGACGGTGCCGGCGCGTTGATTCTTGAGCTGCAGGACAGCGAAGGAACCGCGCAGGATCGCGGCATTCTTTCGACCGACCTGAATTCTGACGGACGCTACAAGGATTTGCTCTATGTCGACGGCGGTGTGTCGACCCAATCGACTGGGCATCTAAGAATGCAGGGCAATCAGGTGTTCCGCCACGCGGTCGAAAAGCTGGCGAAGACCGCTGAAACCGCTCTGGGGCGTGCCGGTCTGACCAACGCGGACGTCGATTGGATCGTGCCACATCAGGCCAACATCCGCATCATTCAGGGCACTGCTAAAAAAATGGGCCTGCCGATGGATAACGTCGTCGTAACGGTCCAGGATCACGGCAACACGTCTGCCGCATCGATTCCCCTGGCCCTGTCCGTGGGCAAACAACGGGGCCAGATCAAGACCGGCGATCTGATCGTGACCGAGGCTATCGGTGGCGGCTTGGCCTGGGGCGCGGTGGTTCTGCGCTGGTAACCGGCGCAAAACGGCTTACACAGCCTCGTGCAATTCATTGATATTGACAGCGAATTTGCCATCACCATATTCTCTTATATCAACAGGGGAAATGGTATGGGCGATAAAACACTGACGCGAATGGATCTGAGCGAGGCTGTTTTCCGCGAGGTTGGCCTTTCACGTAATGAAAGTGCGCAGCTTGTCGAAAGCGTCTTAAACCACATGTCGGACGCACTGGTCCAAGGTGAACAGGTCAAGATTTCATCGTTTGGCACGTTCAGTGTTCGGGACAAAACCGCCCGCATCGGCCGTAATCCAAAAACCGGCGAAGAGGTGCCAATTCAGCCTCGCCGCGTCCTGACGTTCCGCCCGTCGCACCTGATGAAGGATCGCGTCGCCGCAGGGAATCGCAAGTAAATTCGGGACGAAACGGTCATGAGCAAGTCCCCCGACGCCTTTCGCACAATAAGTGAAGTTGCGGACTGGTTGGGCGTTCAAGCTCATGTCCTGCGCTTCTGGGAAAGCCGTTTCAGCCAGGTAAAACCCGTCAAACGCGCGGGTGGCCGCAGGTATTACCGGCCAAACGATATGCGCCTTTTGGGCGGTATCAAGAAACTGCTGCACGAGGACGGGATCACCATCAAAGGTGTCCAGCGCATCCTGCGCGAACAAGGCGTGGCCTATGTGTCCTCGCTGTCGCCCAGCCTGGATGAGCCCGCTGCGCCTGAAAGCGCCCCGGCAGACGACACTGTTGTCGTGCCCTTTTCCGCCAAGCCTGCCACGCCCAGCGATCAGATCGATCTGGACCTGGGCGAACCGGCCCCGATGGCCAAGGCGACTGCGCCGGCTGAACAAGCCCCTCAAGCTGAGACGCCCCCGCAGCAATCAAAAGCAGAGCCACCTCAGCCCGCGCCCGAGTATCTGGATGAAGCTCCCTTGATAGGCGGAATCGCCACACAAGCGTGGGAACGGACCGATTTTGACGACGACCTCCTGCGTCGGATCGCGCCTATCGCCAAGGACTTGCGCGCTGTCATCAACCGAATTGAGAACCGGTCGGCAGGATAAGAAAAAAGGCGATGATTTCCTCTTGCCCCTGCCGGGAAAGTCTTTATGAACACCTCAACGTCGGGCTATGGCGCAGCCTGGTAGCGCGTCCGTCTGGGGGACGGAAGGTCGCAGGTTCGAGTCCTGCTAGCCCGACCAAATCACACCGACGTTTATGGCAGACAGGCCAGATCCCGCTCTGGCAACAGAGGGGATCGGAATGACAGGTGTATGCCCAAACCAACAGATCGAGGCGATGATCGGCCGCAGTGAGATCACCGCAAGCCCCGAGGTTATCCCGGCACAAATCCAACCCGCTAGCCTTGATTTACGTTTAGGTACAGTTGCTTACCGGGTTCGCGCCTCATTTCTATCCGGTGAAGGACGCACGGTCGCGGATCGTCTGGCTGAATTTGAGATGCACCGCATCGACATCACCGACGGAGCCGTTCTGGAAAAAGGCTGCGTCTATCTGGTGCCGCTGATGGAATCGCTGGCCCTGCCCGCCGATACCAGCGCGGTAGCAAATGCCAAAAGCTCGACAGGGCGGTTGGATCTTCTGACCCGCACGATCACCGATGGTGGCACCGAGTTTGACCGGGTACCGGCAGGCTATACCGGGCCGCTTTTTGCCGAGATCTGTCCACGCTCATTCTCGGTTCTGGTGAGACCGGGCATGCGGCTGAACCAGATTCGCTTTCGTCAGGGTCAGGCAGTGCTCAGTGACGCGGAACTGACCGCACTGCACAACGACTCGCCGCTGGTCGACGGACCCGCAGTCATTCAGGATGGGCTGGGGTTCTCGGTCGATCTGCAATTGCCCGACACTGATCTAGTTGGTTATCGGGCCAAGCCGCATACCGGTGTGATCGATCTGGACCGGATTGGCGAATATGATCCGCAGGAATACTGGGAAGAGGTACGCACCACCGACGGTCGCATCATCCTTGACCCCGGCGCATTTTACATCCTGGTCAGCCGCGAAGCAGTCCACATCCCGCCCATGTATGCGGCTGAAATGGCTCCCTATCTTGCAATGGTGGGTGAATTCCGGGTGCACTATGCCGGATTCTTTGATCCCGGTTTCGGTCACGCCGCAGCGGGCGGAGCGGGATCACGTGGCGTGCTGGAAGTACGCTGCCACGAAGCGCCGTTTGTTCTGGAACACGGGCAGGTCGTCGGACGGCTGGTCTATGAGAAGATGTCCGAAATGCCCACGCAGCTTTACGGTGCGGGTATCGCGTCAAACTATCAGGGACAGGGGCTGAAACTGTCCAAACACTTCAAGGCTGTTGGTTAACACTTCTTGAACCGGCGCATATGCGTTTCACGCGCTGCGCCGGGGTTATCTGCTAGGCTTGACGGTTGCTGTCGTCATTTGCGCCCGAGTCATGAGGCACAGCCGATCTTTGTTTCGGCTTTCCCATCCGGCCCGCCACATCAAAGCCCTTGTCGATGCCTTTGTTGACGACCCGCCGCATGATCTGCCGAATGATCATGTCGATGATGCGATTCATATTCATTGCTCAACTCCCCAGCTTGGCCACAACATAGGTGATTCCAACGGCAACAAAAGGGCCAAGTTATCACTCTTCCTCGAACAGCTCGGTCTGGTCCTCATCTTCGCTGTCATCACGCCCCTCGCCCAATGGCATCGTGCCCGGGGGCGGCCGGTTTTCCAGCAACCCAGCAGCCCGCAATTCTTTGAGCCCCGGAAGGTCGCGGGCATTTTCCAGACCGAAATGGTCCAGAAACTGTGGCGTCACAACAAAGGTGACCGGCCGGCCGGGTGTCATCCGGCGACGGCCCAGACGGATCCACTCCATTTCCAACAGTTGGTCGATTGTACCGCGCGAGACCGAGACGCCCCGGATCTCTTCGATTTCAGCCCTCGTACAGGGCTGATGATAGGCGACGATGGCCAGCGTTTCGATGGCGGCGCGGCTTAGCTTGCGGGTTTCGACCGTTTCCTTTTGCATCAGAAAACCCAGATCGGGCGCAGTGCGAATGGCCCAGGCCTCACCCACGCGCACAACACGGACACCCCGGCCCTCATACCGTTTCTGAAGAATTTCAACCGCTTGCGCCGCATCGCTTCCATGGGGCATCCGCGCCTCAAGATCGGCGACCGTTACCGGCTCGGCACTGGCAAAAAGCACGGCTTCGACCATGCGTTCCTGTTCCGCCAAGGGTGGCGCTTCGAACAGGGTACCGGTGCCTTCGTCTTGCGGTTCGTCAGTCACGTGTGTCAGTCCTTTTGCGCAAATGGATCGGAGCAAACGTCTCGGTTTGCTTCATCTCCATATGTCCTTCCTTCACCAGCTCCAGCGAGGCGGCAAAGGTCGCTGCCGTGGCCGAACGGCGACGCACCGGGTCAGCGTCCCAGCCCTCGGGCAGATAGGTTTCCATATCGGTCCACGTCCCCGCAAACCCGATCAGCGGACGCATTCGCTCCAGCGCTTGTTCCATCGTAAACACCGCATCGCGGTCCATGACAAAGGGGCGGAATTCGTCACGGGTGCGGATACGGGCGTAGCCCTGCATCAGATCCAGCAGCGTGGCAGAGTACGTTACGGTACGGATACGAGTGATATCCTCACCCTGCCCGCGCTTGAAGAAATCGCGCCCCAGTTGATCACGCGCCATCAGACGCGCGGCTGAGTCGCGCATGGCTTGCAGCCGTTCCAACTGGAACGCCAGGTGTGCGGCCAGTTCCTCGCCCGAAGGTCCTTCATCATCCGGGTCCGGTGGCAACAAAAGCCGGGATTTGAGGAAGGCCAACCAGGCGGCCATCACCAGATAGTCGGCAGCCAGTTCAATCCGCAGCGCGCGGGCCTTTTCCACGAAGGCCAAATACTGCTGCGCCAAAGCCAAAACCGAGATTTTCCGCAGGTCGACCTTTTGGGTTCGCGACAGGGTCAACAATACATCCAACGGGCCTTCGAACCCATCGACATCAACAATCAGCGCCTCTGCCGCAAGACGATCCGCGACCGAGGCCGGGTCTTCGCTGAAGAGATTATCGTTCATATACCTGCCTGCCCATTAGGGCAGATAGTTCAGCCTCAGTCGCTTGGATGTCAAGTTCCACAGGCTTTTGTCGCATCGACAATGCCCTTTCCGCGCGCTTTTGTGCCTGAGCAGTCATTTCTCCGGCGGCTTCCAGCACCTTGGCGCGAGCATCGAACGTTCCGTTGCAATGCAAAACAACGTCGCAACCCGCGGCCAGTGACTGACGCGCAATGTCTTCTGGCGCGCCACTCAGCGCTTTCATCGAGATATCGTCGGTCATGATCAGACCGTCGAAACCGATTTTATCGCGGATCAGCCCGATCATCGCAGATGAAATCGTAGCTGGTTGCGGATCAATCCGGTCATAGACCAGATGCGCCGTCATCCCCATCGGCAGATCGTTCAGCGCCCGAAACGGTTCGAAATCCGCTTGCTCTAGCTGGTCCTGTGTCAGGTCCACATGCGGCAGGTCAT
Source organism: Ruegeria sp. CDSB013 (assembly GCF_059611165.1). Classification (NCBI taxonomy): domain Bacteria; kingdom Pseudomonadati; phylum Pseudomonadota; class Alphaproteobacteria; order Rhodobacterales; family Roseobacteraceae; genus Ruegeria; species Ruegeria sp. CDSB013. The sequence goes on from NZ_JBXWPA010000002.1 coordinate 155,651, forward strand.
GGTGGCTGTCCAGCGTTGCCAATCCATGCCCCGGCATGTGCTTAAGCACCGGCAAAACACCCCCATCCAGATGGCCTTTGGCAACCGCACGCCCAAGAACTGAAACCCGTTTGGGGTCAGAGCCATAACAGCGGTTCTTCAAAAACGCATGGGTATCGTCGCGCGCCAAATCGACCATCGGGGCGCAGTTGCTGTCAATGCCAAGCTCGAACAGCTCTTTTGCGATCAATCGATACCGCAGATACATGGCGCGTTCCGCCTGATCCCCGGCGCGGCCCGCATGATCCAGGGGCGGCATCCATTCGCGTGCCAATGGCGCGCGCAGACGCTGCACACGGCCACCTTCCTGATCGATGGTGATAGGGCAATTGCGCCCTACGGCATCACGAAAGTCATCGCACAGAGCACGAACTTGTTCAGCTGTATCTATGTTGCGCGCAAACAAAATGAACCCGAATGGGTTCATTTGCTGGAATAGTCTCTTTTCCTCTGACGTCAGGCGCAGCCCTTCGGCATCGGTGATCGCAGCTCCGAATGTCACCGAACGGCAACCGGGATACAGTCTGCACCTTGTGCGACCAGAGCGGCACAGAACTGACGCGAGTCGCTCAGGTCATCAAACCCAAGGACACGCAGACGATAGAATGTCCGACCGCCACTTGAAGTTTTCTGGATAACACGTTGTTTTCCATCCATATACTCACCAAAACGGCCATTCATACGATCCCATTCCGCACGGGCCACATCCGAGCTTTCATACGCACCCAGTTGGGCCATGCGTGTCCCTTTGGACAGGGTATTCGGATCCACGTCCACGCCAACGGCAGCTTTGACAGCGGCGTTGATCGCAGCTTCGGTATTGCTGTTGGATGAAATTCCACTTGGCGTTGCTCGGGCTGGGCGCGTGGACGGACGCAAGGACCGGCGGACACCGGGCAATGCCGCCAGTTCCGGGTCCGGCAATTGCGCGGCCAGATCAGCAGGATCAATGGCGGACTCTTCCTCGGGCAGTGCCAACGAGGCGAGTTGTATGCCCTGCTCTGCCGGTTCATCCGCTTTCACGGCCCCACCGGCCAATTCGGCAACCAGGGCATCGACTGTATTCTGGCGCAGCTGCGCTGCCTCTTGATCCGAGATCTCTTCTTCGACGACATGTACGGCCTGCGTCGGCTTCAGCGGTTCAACAGGCGTATCTTCGTCTGTCAGCGAAACCGGGCGCGGCGCAAGGATCAAGCGATCTGCTGGCGGCGCTGCCGTTCCGACGGCTGCCACGGCATTGACGGCCAGACCCTGGTGATCGGCCGGGGTGCCGCCCGGGTTTTCCGGCTGAATGCGCATTGGCCCTTCGATGGCGCGAACTACAGGTACACCACTAACGTCGCGCATCACCAACTTGAAACCCCAGATACCGATCCCGGCGACCAGTGCCAGCGATGCTACCGCACCCATGACATTGACGAAACGGCCTAACCCCGCCCCTCGCGGAGCCTGTTCATAGCCATAGGAGTCGTCTGGATACTCATACCCATCCTCAGGATGCGGCTGATTCGTGTAATGCATCTCCTCGGGGCGCATCTGCCCCGAGTAATCGTAACTTGCCATGTCCGCCTCACCGCCCGATTGCGCCTTAAAAAGTGGCGCGCGGGTCATTTCTTGCCTACCTCGTACCGGCGCGTCGGGCGGTGTTAGTTACCGCATCTCCTGCGCCGGAGTGACGCCAAGAATACCCAAGCCCGCTGAAATCACAACAGAAACGGCCCGGGCCAATGCGATTTTTGATTGGCTTGTGGCAACATCGCCATCCTGAATGAATCGCAGTTGCGTTTCATCGTTGCCCTTATTCCATAGCGCGTGGAAGTCACCTGCCAGCTCATACAGGTAAAAGGCAACCCGATGCGGTTCGTTGGTGCGTGCGGCAATTTCGATCAGACGCGGCCATTCAGCCAGCTTTTTAGCGACAGTCAGTTCCGAGGCATGGTCGATCTTGCCCAAGTCAGCACCCTTGAGAGTCGCGTCATCCGTAGCGATTTCCGCCTCGGCGGCACGTCGCAGCACGCTCATGACACGGGCGTGGGCGTATTGCACGTAGAACACAGGGTTCTCGCGGCTTTGTTCCAGCACCTTGTCGAAATCGAAGTCCAGCGGCGCGTCGTTCTTGCGGGTCAGCATTACGAACCGGGTCACGTCCGGGCCAACCTGATCGACCACATCGCGCAGAGTGACAAAGTTCCCTGCCCGCTTGGACATCTTGAACGGCTCGCCATTCTTCCATAGCTTTACCAGCTGCGTCAGCTTGATATCCAACGGAACCTTGCCATCGGACAGGGCCGAAACAGCCGCCTTCATCCGTTTGACGTAGCCACCGTGATCCGCACCAAACACATCGATCAACGCGTCAAAGCCACGGGTCACCTTGTCGTAATGATATGCGATATCCGGGGCGAAATAGGTCCAGCTGCCGTCTGATTTTTTCACCGGGCGGTCAACGTCGTCGCCATGTTCGGTCGATTTGAACAGGGTTTGCTCGCGTGGCTCCCAATCCTCGGGCTTTTTGCCTTTGGGTGGTTCCAGTACGCCTTCGTAGATCAAGCCCTTATCGGTCAGGGACTTAAGCGCGGCCTCGATCTTTCCGGTGCCGTAAAGCGATTTTTCGGAATAGAACACATCCATCTCGACACCCAACGCCTTCAGGTCGGCGCGGATCAGATCCATCATTGCGTCGGTCGAAAACTCGCGCAGTTCTTCCAGCCAGTCGCTTTCCGGCTTGTCGATCAGGCTGTCGCCGTATTTCTCTTTCAGCGCCTCACCAATCGGGATCAGATAGTCACCGGGGTACAGCCCCTCGGCAATCTCGGGGCTCAGACCGTTGGCCTCGCGATAGCGCTCATACGCGGACCGCGCCAGTACATCCACCTGCGCGCCCCCGTCGTTGATGTAGTATTCACGGGTCACGTTATGGCCCGAATACGCCAGCAAGCTCGCCAGGGCGTCACCGAACACGGCACCACGTGTATGGCCCACATGCAGCGGGCCTGTGGGGTTGGCCGAGACATACTCGACGTTGACCTTCTGGCCATGCCCCATGTTGGAACGGCCATAATCCGTGCCCTGTTCCAGCACAGCGGCCAGGACGCTCTGCCACACAGACGGCGCAAGCCGCAGGTTCAAGAACCCCGGCCCGGCCACCTCGGCGCTGGTGATCCGATCATCAGCAGCCAGCTTTCCGGCCAACACGTCAGCGATGTCGCGCGGCTTCATCTTGGCCGGTTTCGCCAGCACCATCGCGGCGTTGGTTGCCATATCGCCATGCGCTGCATCACGCGGCGGTTCGACCGCTACGTTGTCAAAACTCAGCCCCTCGGGCAATACGCCTTCGGACTGCATCTGTGCCAGCGCGTCCAGCACGAGGCCGCGGATCTCGGAAAACAGGTTCATTTCGGATGTCCTTTTGCTTGCCCGGCGGTTTACCACGCAAAGCGGCAAGGTCAATGGAAGCGATCAGTTTGGGCTTGGATTAGCGGTAGACTCAGCTAACGTCGGTGGAAATTCAAGCCGGAGACACCCCTATGCGCCTTGCCCTGCCCATCGCCTTTGTTCCGACTTCTGCCCTGCCGCTTTGGGCCGACATGCCAGAACCGCAAGGCCATGTACTTTTGACCCTTGGCGGAGCAATCACGGAAACCAACCTGTCTGCCCGCGGCGAAAACGATGGCGGTCTGCTGGGATACTTGGAGGTTCAGCACGACGGGGCCGCGGGCTTTGATGCGGCCATGTTGGACGGTCTGGAGCAAGTTGAAATCACTATTCCTTACGGTCCAGAAGACAATCAGCGTGACATCGCCTTTTCCGGGCCACGCCTGTCGGACCTGTTGATCATGGCTGGGGCTGAAGGAAAAACTGCCAAGCCAATGGCCATGGATGGCTATCAGTCTGAAATTCCTTGGGACTGCATCACCGCCCATCAACCTATCGTCGCGACCCATGCCGACGGCTCACCGATGGGCGTTGGCGGCTATGGCCCCACTATGATCGTCTTCCCCCCAACCGATGACCCCGACCTAGCCGCCGAACAGTCGGGCCAGCAGGTCTGGGCGTTGGCTTACATCGGGGTCGAGTGATCAGGCACCAGCCAGCCTTGCATGATCCTGCAGGGCAAATCGGTCGGTCATTCCTGCAATGTAGTCCGAGACAATCCGCGCCAGCGCGGTTTCATCGCTGGCCGCCTCAATATCCTCATGCCAGCGCGCGGGCATCTGTTTCGGATCGTTCATGTAGATTGGGAACAGATCTTCCACGACTTTGCTAACCTCGGCGCGCACATCCATGACGCTGGGCGCGCGGTACATCTGCTTGAACAAAAAGGCGCGGATTTCCCTGAGTTGCGCCCACAAACCGCCCGAGAACTGGATCACCGGATAACCAAGATTGCGAATTTCCTCGACGGTCGCCGCGCCCGAACTCGTGATCAGCCCACGCGACGTGACAATCACATCGGAAACCATGACGCCGAAAACACGGCGCAGCGCCTCATGCCGGCGCCGATAAGAATCCAAACCCGGATATCTCCGATCCACCTCGGCATAGCAGTCACCGACGATAGGCAATTGCCCGATTTCATCATCCGTGAACAGACCCGCCCTCAACCCGTCCAACAGGTCATGGTTGTTATAGGCTATGTCATCCGAAAGGGCGGCAACTTGTGCTTCGGCACTGGCATGAGTGTAAAGCTCAAGATCGAAACCCGCGTTGCACTCGGCCAGCGCCCACGGCAAATCACCGGTGACCGGCCCGTTATGCTTGGCAATCCCCTCTAGGCACTCCCATGTCAGGTTGCATCCGTCAAACTCGGCATAGTGGCGTTCCAGCTTCGTGACGATGCGAATGGCCTGTGCGTTGTGGTCAAATCCGCCGTAAGGCTCCATGAGCGCATGTAGGGCATCTTCGCCCGTATGTCCGAACGGTGTGTGTCCCAGATCATGCGCCAATGCCACGGCCTCGGTCAGTTCGCCGTTCAAGCCCAAAGCTCCGGCGATTGTTCGCGCGACCTGTGCAACTTCGATAGAATGGGTCAGGCGCGTGCGATAGCTGTCGCCCTCGTGCTCTACAAACACTTGTGTCTTGTGCTTAAGCCGCCGAAACGCGCTGGCGTGAATGATCCGGTCCCTGTCGCGTTGAAAGCATGACCGGAAACTGCTTTCCTCCTCTGGCACAAGCCGCCCCCTTGCGCGGCCTGGGTTCGAGGCAAAACCCGCTATGTTCAAAGGCCTTGTCCTTGTCGCCTGTCCTTGCACTTTCTATATTGTAAGGCGTAAAGGAAATAAACCTTTGGAGTTTGGCATGAATCTGCCCCCCACAGTTACAGAACGCGCCTTTGAACGTCTCGCCGAGATCGGCGCAGCCGATCAGGGACAAGCCCTGCGCGTCGCAGTGGAAGGCGGCGGATGTTCCGGATTTCAATACGAAATCGCGCTGGACGAACCGCAAGAGGACGACCTTGTGCTAGAAGGCAAAGGCCAGAAAGTGATCGTCGACGCGATTTCATTGCCGTTTCTGGAAAACGCGGTGATCGATTTCACGCAGGAACTGATCGGCGCGCGGTTTGTGATCGAAAACCCCAACGCTACCTCTTCCTGCGGCTGCGGCACTTCATTTTCAATGTGACCTTGCCCTGCCCGCGCGGTTGAGGGATAGATCAACCGGCAGCCAGCCGGAGGATCGCGCATGAAAATCGCCACGTTCAACATCAACGGCATCAAAGCGCGAGCCGAAGCCCTGCCCCGTTGGCTGGATGACGCGCAGCCGGACGTCGTTTTGCTGCAAGAGATCAAGTCGATCGACGAGAATTTTCCCCGCGAGCTGTTTGAAGAGCGCGGTTACAACGTCGAAACCCACGGGCAAAAGAGCTTCAACGGCGTGGCGATCCTGTCCAAGCTGCCACTTGAAGATGTGACTCGGGGCCTTCCTGGTGACGACGAGGACGAACAGGCCCGTTGGATTGAGGCGACCGTCATTGGCAAAAAAGCCCTTCGGATCTGCGGTCTGTATTTGCCGAACGGTAACCCGGTGCCGGGTCCGAAATACGAATACAAGCTGTCCTGGATGGAGCGGCTATATGACCGCGCGCGCGATTTGCTGACGAGCGAAGAGCCCGCGCTGATGGCTGGGGATTACAACATCATCCCGCAGGCCGAAGACGCCAAACGTCCAGATGCGTGGCGCGAGGACGCTCTGTTCCGGCCAGAAAGCCGCGCCGCGTTTCGCAAAATCCTGAATCTGGGGTTCACGGAAGCGTTCCGCGCCGTCACCCAAGGTCCTGAGCATTATTCGTTCTGGGACTACCAGGCCGGTGCCTGGAACCGGAATGACGGGATCCGTATCGACCATTTCCTTCTTACGCCGCAGGCCGCCGATCTGTTGCGCGATTGCAGGATTGATGCCGAGATACGCGGGCATGAAAAGCCCTCGGACCATGTCCCGGTCTGGGTCGACTTGGACCTGTGAAACCTCAGGCCGTCGCGTCGTAGCTGTAAATCCAGTCGTATTTCCGGGACAACCGTGGCCCGACCGCCATCAGAGCGGCCTGTGCGGCCAAGCGCATCGGGCCGCGCAGGTGGAAATTTCGGGCATTGGACCCAGCCGCAGCCACCACGCGTTGCGTCCTTTGATGACGGCGGGTTTCATAGGTGGACAGCGCCTCCTCTATCCCGGATTGGTCACCAAAAGATCGGGCCAGGACCCACGCATCTTCAAGCGCAAGACAGGCACCCTGCGCCATAAATGGGAGTGTCGGGTGAGCCGCATCCCCTAACAATGCAATGCGCCCGTTCTGCCAGCGTTCTGCGACGGGTCGCAGAAACAACGCCCAGATGTGAGGTTCCTGTACCTGCCCCAGAATTTCCCCGACCACGCCGCCAAAGTCGGAAAATCGAGCGCGCAGTTCCTCGGGGTCGCCGCGTCGGCGCCAGCCTTCTTCCTGCCAATCGGATCGTTCCTCGATCGCGACAACGTTCATCAAAGTGTGATCGCGCAGAGGATACGTGACAACATGTCGGCTCGGCCCCATCGTCAGAACGGCGCGCGGTTTGGGATCGCGACGCGCCCAAGGAATCGTCGCGCGCCAGGCCACCTGATGAGTGAATTTTGGTGCTTCGGGCCCGTTCAGGCCTGCGCGGATCGTGCTTCGCCCACCGTCGGCGGCAATCGCACAATCAACGCGCAGGTTTGCACCATCTTCCAGAATAATCTCGGCTTCGTAGGGATGTTTGCGCACCTGCGCAACTCGTGCGCCCAGTCGAAACTCGACACCGCCCCGAAGCGCTGCTTTGCGCAGCAATCCCAGCAGGTCAGCACGATGGTAGTAGTAGGTGGGTCCAGCGGCTGGTGCCGGTATCTCGCTGACAGACCGCCCTGCCCGGTAGTCGCGCAATACCGTTCCGTAGGACCGCTGGCTCGCCTCGGGTGTTTCACCCACAACGTTCAGGGCACGCAGCACAACCATTCCGTTGGCGCTGATCTGCAAACCGGCGCCGACCTCGGTCAATTCGGCTGCCTGCTCAAAAACCACGACCTGAGCGCCGCGTTGCCGCAACGCCAGAGCGGCGGCAATCCCACCGATACCACCACCGATGATGCCAAATTTCAGACCGTTGATATTCATATCACTGGCTTAAAGCAAAAACGCCGGAGCAAAAGACCCCGGCGTTTGAGAATTCTGATTTTTCCAGCGATCAATCGTCGCGGTGGACCTTTTCGCGGCGCTCGTGGCGTTCCTGCGCCTCAAGCGTCATGGTCGCAATTGGGCGCGCATCCAGACGCTTCAGCGAAATCGGGTCGCCCGTCTTCTCGCAATATCCGTATTCGCCTTCGTCGATCCGGCGCAGGGCCGAGTCAATCTTGGCCACCAGCTTGCGCTGGCGATCACGTGTCCGCAGTTCCAGCGCACGATCAGTTTCCTCGCTTGCGCGGTCTGCGACGTCCGGAATGTTGCGAGTGTTGTCCTGCAGCCCTTCGATCGTATCGCGGCTGCCTGCCAAAAGTTCAGTTTTCCAATCCAGCAGCTTACGACGAAAATACTCTAACTGCTTGTCGTTCATGAATGGTTCGTCTTCGGCTGGACGATAATCCTCTGGCAGAAATACTTCCTGCTTCATTTTTGCTCCCTCGGTGTGGCCTGCAACGCCGGTCACCTTTGCTTCACCTGACATGCGGCAATCCCCTTCTGCGGAGCGTTTATCCGACAGCGGGGGGAATGTCACTATGGAAACTTAGCCCGGCTGCGTGCTGTTTCAGGTCATCTAAATGTGAGACTTAAAACAACAAATCCTTGTTTTTCTGTGAAAATTGGCAGGCTTTTTTTGGGCGCTCCCAAAATTGTCGCGCCCTATGTTAGCGCCCGAATCAACCAAAGGCATTGGAGTCGCACACCAATTTCGCCCTGCGCGACGCAGCGACCTGTCTTGTCAAATTTTTCACCCCGCTATAACCCCAAGGACACATGCCGCGCGATATTGAATGAGGGGCCCATGACCGCACGTTTCCAAGGTACAGTTGAATACGTTGCCACCGATGACCTGACAATTGCGGTGAATGCCGCCGTTACGCTGGAACGCCCCCTGCTGGTCAAGGGTGAACCCGGAACCGGCAAGACCGAACTGGCCAAGCAGGTTGCCGGTGCGCTGGGGCTGAAGATGATCGAGTGGAACGTCAAGTCCACCACCCGCGCGCAGCAGGGCCTGTACGAATATGACGCGGTCAGCCGGTTGCGCGACAGCCAGTTGGGCGACGAGCGCGTGCATGACGTGTCGAACTATATTCGCAAGGGAAAACTGTGGCAGGCCTTTGAATCTGATGAGAAAGTCGTGCTGCTGATCGACGAGATCGACAAGGCCGATATCGAATTTCCCAATGATCTGCTGCAAGAGCTCGATAAGATGGAGTTCCACGTCTACGAAACCGGGGACACCATCAAAGCCAAAATCCGACCGATTGTGATCATCACGTCGAATAACGAAAAGGAACTGCCCGACGCGTTCCTGCGGCGCTGTTTCTTCCATTACATCCGCTTTCCGGATGAGGCGACCATGCGCCGGATCGTTGAAGTTCACCACCCGGGCATCAAGGATGCATTGCTGACCACAGCGCTGACCCAGTTTTACGAAATCCGTGAAACGCAGGGGTTGAAGAAAAAACCGTCGACCTCGGAAGTGTTGGACTGGCTCAAGCTGTTGCTGGCCGAAGACCTGACCGCCGAGGATCTCAAACGCGACGGGGCCAATGCGTTGCCCAAATTGCATGGGGCATTGCTGAAGAACGAACAGGACGTTCACCTGTTTGAACGTCTCGCCTTCATGGCACGCAGCAAACGCTGAGAATATTGAACACTTGGTGATCCCCGCTTGCCTTGCGGGGGGCCGGGTGTCAGCATTGACCAAAAGGCCGTCCGGCGTTGTCGGGCATTCCGACCTGACAACATAGGAGCCATTGCTTGCCTGACGCCCTCAATATCCGAGCGTTGCAGCCCGAGGACCGCGCCGAATGGGCCGGAATGTGGCGCGACTATCTGGCGTTTTATGAAACGACAGTGCCAGAGCAGACATATGACAGCACCTTCGCACGGTTGCTGGGTAATGATCCCAACGATTTTTCCTGCTTCGTGGCCGAAGCGGATGGTCATCTTGTTGGCCTGACCCATTACCTGTTTCATCGCCATGCGTGGAAAGAGGAAAGCGTTTGCTATCTGCAAGACCTGTTTGCCCGGCCCGAGGCGCGCGGAACCGGTGTTGGCCGCGCGTTGATTCAAGCTGTGTATGATGAGGCCGACCGGCGAGGAGCGCCATCCGTCTATTGGCTGACGCAAGAGTTCAATCACACAGCGCGCAAGCTCTATGATCGGATCGGCAAACAAACGCCCTTTATCCGGTATCAACGTCCATGATCAGGGTCGCTGCGGTCCTGTTTGGCTTTGCCGTCGCCGGATGCACCGCGGTTACCCCCCCTGAACCGCCATCACGCGTTAAGGCGATCGAGGCAAACCTGCCGCCCGCCAAAGCGTTCACGTCAACCCGACCCAGACCACCCGCCCGGTCGAACGCTAATATTGCAGCCGATTTCCTTTCTTTGCACTTCGCGCTCGAAGGCGGCGCCACATTACCCGTCTTCACTCGGTTCGAGGTCCCCGTCACCGTTCGACTTACGGGATCACCCACACCGTCAATGCAGCGCGATCTGACCCGGTTGTTGACGCGTCTACAACGCGAGGCCGGGATCGACATTCGCCAGATAACGGAGGGCCAGGCCAATATCACCATTGAGGCCGTCAGCCAGGAGCAGATCCAACGCATCCTGCCCCAAGCCGCCTGTTTCGTGGTTCCCAACGCCTCAAGCTTTGAGGAATACCGACAGGACCGGCGCAAACGCAAAAGCAGTTGGACCGCGCTGCGCAGCCGTGAACGGCTGGGCATTTTCATTCCCTATGACGTCAGCCCTCAGGAAAAACGCGACTGCCTGCACGAGGAACTGGCGCAGGCTCTGGGGCCGCTGAATGATCTGTACCACCTGCCGGATTCTGTGTTCAACGACGACAATATCCACACCATTCTGACCGGCTTTGACATGCTGATCCTGCGCACGGCTTACTCGCCCCAACTGCGCAGCGGCATGACTCGCGAACAAGTCCAGTCCGTCCTGCCCGGCATCCTTCGCCGACTGAACCCGCGCGGCGACACTTTACCCGCGCAACCCGTTTCGGACACCCCGCGCGAGTGGATCAACGCCGTCCAAAAATCGCTTGGATCAAGGCCAAGCACCCGCAACCGAGTGAAAGCTGCGGAAAGAGCGGTCCAGATCGGACGTGAACAGGGTTGGACCGACCACCGGCGGGCATATCCGTACTATATCCTCGGCCGAATGGCACAATTCGACGATTCCCGCGAAGCGATCAAACAATACGACATTGCCATGCAGTATCTGCGTGCGACGCCGGGAACCGAAATCCATCAGGCCTATGTGACTACGCAAACTGCTGCCTTCGCACTTGCGCAGGGCAAGGGACCGGAGGTCCTGCCTGAATTAGACAAGGCAATAGCTGTCATGTCGCAGGCCGAAAACGCCGCTCAGTTGGCTACTCTACTTTTGTTGAAATCAGAAGCGCTCAATCAGGCCGGACGACCAAATCAGGCACGTACCGTCAGACTGGACAGTCTTGCATGGGCGCGATACGGCTTTGGCTCGGAAGTCGTGGTCCGGTCGCTGATGCAGGAAGTTGCGGAAGGTCCGCCCACCAACAACAGAGGCGGGTAACGCATGGTCGTAGTTTTGGGAATGGCGTTGTTAGGGGCGATCCTTGGCGCGATGAAGGCTCGCAAACGCAATGGCAGCGGCGCAGATATTGCCCAATATGCGGCCGGTTACGGCATCGCATTTGCCATTGTAGGTCTGGTGCTTTCCCTGATCCTGGTTCGTTTGGTGGGTTAACGCATGTTTCTGCCCTTTTTCGAAAACCTCCGCAAAGCTGGCATTCCCGTATCACTGCGCGAATACCTGACCTTTCTGGAGGGCATGAAAAAGGGGCTGGCGACCTATGATGTTGAGGCGTTCTATTACCTCGCCCGCGTGTCGATGGTGAAGGACGAGCGCAATATCGACAAGTTCGACCAGGCCTTTGCCGCCAGCTTCAAAGGTCTGGAAGAGATCAGCTTTGATCAGGTGCTCGAAGCTGTCGATATCCCTGCCGAATGGCTGGCCAAGATGGCCGAGAAACACCTTTCAGACGAAGAAAAAGCCGAGATCGAGGCCATGGGCGGCTTTGAAAAACTGATGGAGACGCTGCGCGAGCGTCTCAAGGATCAGGAAGGCCGCCATCAGGGGGGCAACAAGTGGATCGGCACCGCCGGGACGTCGCCGTTCGGGGCTTATGGCTATAACCCCGAAGGTGTGCGTATCGGCCAAAAGGAAAGCCGCCATCAGCGCGCGGTCAAGGTGTGGGACAAGCGTGAATTCAAGAACCTGGACGACACGGTTGAACTGGGTACGCGCAATATCAAGGTCGCGCTGAAGCGCCTGCGTCGCTGGGCCCGCGAAGGTGCGGCCGAGGAACTGGATCTGGACGGCACCATCCGCGCCACCGCCGAACATGGCTATCTCGACGTCAAAACCCGCCCCGAGCGTCACAACGCAGTCAAAGTGCTGTTGTTTCTGGATGTGGGCGGCTCGATGGATCCACATATCAAAGTTGTCGAAGAGCTGTTTTCCGCTGCAAGAACCGAGTTCAAGCATCTGGAATATTACTACTTTCACAATTGCCTGTATGAAGGCGTCTGGCGTGACAATCACCGCCGATGGGATCAGCAGACCTCGACCCACGAGGTACTGCGCACTTATGGTTCAGACTACAAGTGCATCTTCGTCGGCGACGCCTCGATGAGTCCTTATGAGATTGCCTATCCCGGTGGTGCGAATGAGCACTGGAACCAGGAAGCCGGTCAGGTCTGGCTGCAACGCGCGCGCGAGCAGTGGACATCAAATCTGTGGATCAACCCGGTGCCGGAAAAGTACTGGGAATACACCCATTCCATCGGCATGATCCGCGAGGTTTTCGAGGACCGCATGGTGCCGATGACGCTGGCCGGGTTGGAACAGGGCATGCGGGAACTGACCCGCTGACCATCAGATCTGCAGGACCGGCGCCCAGGCAATGCGGAACGAAACTGCAAGAAAAAACAACACGCTACCTGTCAGAACGAAGACATGCCAGATTGTGTTGTGGAACGGCAACCAATCCAGAAGATAAAAGGCGATGCCCGCGGTATAGACGATGCCTCCGGTGATCATCAGCGCCACAACAGGCTGCGACAAGTCGGCCAGCAGCGATTGACCCGCCCAAACGGACGCCCATCCCATCAACACATACAGCGCCAAACCGAACCAACGGAACCGGTGCGGGTCGATCATTTTCAGGATTGATCCAAGGGTCGCAGATGACCAAAGACCGATCATGAGCCCGGTCATTGGGGCACCGGAAAGCAAGATGAACGGCGTGTAAGTACCTGCAATCTTGACGTAAATCCCAGAGTGATCGAGGCGGCGCAGCAGCTCGCCCCATCTGTCAGACTGAACCATATTGTACAAAGCCGAAAACGACAGCATCAGGATGAGCGTGAAGCCGTAGACCGAGACCCCAAGAACCGCGGCAGGCTCGGTCCGGTATAGGGCAGTCAACGCGATCAGCGCCGGAACGGCAACAATTGCCGCTGCAACGCCAAGGACATGAACAACGCCATCACTGACTCGTTCAGCCCGGCTATAGGCTGGTCGGATATCGGCAAATGACCACATAATATCAAAGTTATGGCGCGATCTGCCCTACGACAAGTCTGGCAGCCGCTGTGTTTCAGACTGTGACGATATGTTGATTGTAAAAATGCGCCGTGCAAGCCCGCCGAGACGACGACTAAGCCGAGGTGAATGGGCGCGTTTCTTCGATACTCATCGACTCATGCGGGACTGACGTAGGCTTCGCAAATCGGCGCTTGTAGCCGGTGGCGGTGGAGGTGCTGCGCTGGGCAGCGGTGAAGGACCGGGCTGGCTTTTGTCTGGCAGAATTCCATAAATTAGGGCGGTCCAGCCCAAACCAACCCCCAAAGCCCATGCGGGAAGCGCGATCAGAATAGAAAGCGATTTACCCAGTGAAGCGTCTAGTTCCATGGGCAGAACTACGGTCATACTGACGATCCCGAATAGAAGAACGAGCGGCCCCGAGCCCACAAAAATGACAAAGGCTTTGATCATTCCAGCGGGGTCAGCCAGCCAACTTGGCGTCAGCTTCGAAATGGCCATCGCCAAACTGATAGCCAACGCAATCGATGTGGACAAAACCAACGGTCCAATGTGGAACCCCTTGGAAAAGCCGATAGCCAGCGCCCCGGCCGATGCTACAGACACAAGAATGCCGTACATCCCCAATGATCGCAGGCAAAATATGTACATCCGCAAACAGAAACTCTTCATAACAAAATCCACCTTGTTGAAAACCTTGCATCGAATTCGTGCTATGCGGGAAAATGGGCAAGAATTGGACCCATTCACCTTTATGGCACAAAAGCTCAAGCGCGGTTGCCTAATCCCCGGCCCGGAACCATATTTGTAAGATGCTACGTCTGACCCCGATCCTGCTGGCCATTGCCTATGCCCTTGTGATGTACCGGATTTCCGTCTGGCGCACACATAAGGATCTGGATGCAAAATCTACCGAGCTGGCCGACCCTGCCCTGAAACGCATGACCGACCGGCTGGCTGCAGCGTTAGAGATCGACCGGGTGCCGGTCTACATCTATGAGATTGACCCGGTAAACGGTCTGGCGGCACCGGACGGACGGATTTTCATCACGCGCGGATTCTACCGCAAATTTCGCAGTGGCGAGGTTTCGGCCGAGGAAATGGCCAGCGTCATCGCGCATGAGCTGGGCCATGTGGCGCTGGGTCATGCCCGCCGTCGGATGATCGACTTTTCCGGGCAGAATGCACTCCGGGCTGCGTTGATGATGTTGCTCAATCGGTTCATCCCGTTCATCGGCGCGTGGATTGCCAATATGCTGACGCATCTGCTGGCATCGCGCCTTTCGCGCAGTGATGAATATGAAGCTGACGAATATGCAGCTGCCTTGCTGACCAAGGCCGGGATTGGAATCGGACCGCAGAAGTCGTTGTTTCACAAGCTGGAAGACCTGACGCAGCAGCGTGCTGGCGTTGTGCCCGCCTGGTTGATGAGCCATCCAAAAACAGACGAACGGATCGCGGCCCTGGAGGCATTAGAGCAGCGTTGGACCCGTGGCTGATTTAAAGGCAGCGAGAGGCCAGCCTCTCGCGCTCTCCGGGATATTTTTAGCCGGATGAAGCTGAATCCCGGTTACGCGGCGAGCGCTTTGCCCAGACGTGGGAGACGGGCTTTTTTCATCAGCGGGCGCAAGGTCCATTGGTCGCCCGACAGGCGGTTGGCCTCGGCCAGGACACGGTTGGCTGTGTCGCTTATGCCCCCGGGATCGGATTGCCAGAATCCGTGCAGCAGACTGTCCGGATCGCGGCGGTCCAGCCCTTCCTCGGACAGGATGTTTCGGGGAAAGTCTTTGGCGTTGACGGTAACGATCACGTCCGCCGAGGATGCAACGGCCGTTGCCAGAACGTGGATATCCGCGCTGTCCGGCAGCCAGAGCCGCTGTTCGACATTGGTTGCTGCAGGAAACTCGGCTTTCGGCCAATTGGCTTGCGCCAGTGCAATTTCAGCACGAGCCTGAGCCTCGCCTGTAGGGCCCAGCTTGCGGGCCGCGCGCGCCCATTCCCCGAGGATGCGCGCCGACCATACGGGCGTGAAATGGCCTAGTTTGGCAGCGCCGAGCAGCATCTCTCGCATCACCGTAGGGTAGATTACGCAGGTATCCAGAACCGCCTTCACAGCCGGTAGAACACGGCTTTGAGATAGCCGCTTTCCGCCAGTTGCGGCAGTTGCGGATGGTCGGGTCCGGCAAAGCCCGTATGGATCAGTTGCGCCTGTCGCCCCGCCCGACCAATCCCACGAGACGACGCGTCGCGGAACCGGCCCAGATCAGCCGCGTGTGAACACGAGCACAGGCCCAGATAACCGGCGGGTTTGACCAGAGCTGCCGCCAAGCGGGCCACACGTTCATAGGCGCGCAGGCCAGCGTCCAGCGCTTGTCTCGAAGGCGCAAAGGCGGGTGGATCGCAGATGACGACGTCGAACTGCGCGCCCTCTTCACCCAATTGGGTCAGGGCATCGAAGGCATCGCCTTGTCTGGTTTGGAACGCGTCAGCAAAACCAGAGGCCTCGGCCCCTTTGGCCGCGAGGTCCAGCGCGGCTGCAGATCCATCTACGGACAGCGCCTGCCCCGCGCCACCGGCCAACATGGCCAGCCCGAATCCGCCCACGTGACTGAAGACGTCCAATACCCGCGCGCCGGGCTGCACCAGTCGCTTAGCGAAGGCGTGGTTGGGCCGTTGGTCGTAGAACAGCCCGGTTTTTTGGCCGCCTGTCAGGTCGGCCATATACGTGGCGCCGTTCATCGGCACCGGCAGCGGCGCACCGGGGGCGGTGCCACGCAGGGTGAGGTTCACATCATCCAGGCCTTCCAGCCCTCGTGTCCGGCCCGACGCGTTTTTGAGCACGGTTGTCACGCCGGTAACAGTGACCAGAGCCTCGGTCAGAGTTTCCAGATGCGCCTCGGCCCACGCGGCATTGGGCTGGATCACACAGGCATCGCCAAACCGATCGATGATGACGCCGGGAAAGCCGTCCGCTTCGGCATGGATCAGGCGATAATAGGGTGCGTCGAACAGGCGTTCGCGCATCTCAAGCGCGCGACGCAGGCGGGTTTCGAACCACGCGGCGTCCAGTTGCACGTCCAGATCTCGGTCCAGAACGCGGCACATGATTTTGGAGTCAGGATTCACCGCAACCAGCGCTATGGGCGCGCGTTTGTCATCCTCAAGCACCGCCAGCGCCCCTGCCGGGATTTTACGCGTCCGGCGATCCGTCACGATGTCATTGGCATACACCCACGGAAAACCGTGGCGCAGGCCACGTGCGTTGGCTTTGGGTTTCAGGCGGATACGGGAGTGATCGGCAGTTTGGGTCATGAAGCCCTCATAGTCGCGAATACCCCGGGGGAAAAGCCCTAGCGGTCGCGGGACCGCCAACCGCCCCGGCGCTTGGGCGCTTGGGCAGTTTGTAATCCCTCTGCCAGCACCTGCGTCATCGGGTGATCGGCGTCCTGCTGGGAATAGGCGGCATGCAGGTCGATCAACGCCTGGGATTGGTCCCGTTCAGCAGGCAGGCTGAGAGCCCAGTCCAGAAAGATGCTGCGGCATTCAGGCAACGTGATGCCTTCGATCCGGTACGCTTCGCGGATCAACCCCTTGTGATCATTTGGATCTTTACTCTGCGCCATCATCTTCGTCCCTGATCACGCCGCCAATAATCTCGGCGGCCGTGCTGTAGTTGTCTTGCAGCGCGCTTTGCAGCTGTTCAACCTGTTCAAATCCAGTCGCGCGGCACAGGAAGGCAGATCCGCCCTCGCCGACCTTGTCAGCTTCGATGACCTTGCCGGACAACAAGCGCGCCGCGCATTGTACGGACCAGCATAGGTCGTAGCAGTCCTTCAGCGTTTGCGCCTGAGCGACGTCCAGCAAACCAGCAGCGACGGCGCCATCCAAACCGGAATGCACATCGCGCTGTACGACGCCTGACAACAGCGCCCCGGTTTCGGCCATCAGTTCGATATCCATCATCCGGCCGGGGCCGTTTTTGGCGTCCCAGATCCCCGCAGGTGATTTGGCTGCGGCCAAGCGGGCGCGCATCTCGGCCACTTCGCGCAGGGCCTTCTGCTGGTCACGCGGTTGCGACAGCAGGGTTGTGCGGAACGTCTCGATATCTTCGGCCAAACCATCGTCTCCGGCGATAACGCGGGCCCGTGTCAGGGCAAGATGTTCCCAAACCCACGCTTCGTTCTGCTGATAGTTTGTAAAGCTGGCCCAACTTGTCGCCACCGGCCCCTGATTGCCTGACGGACGCAGGCGCATATCGACCTCATACAGCCGCCCTTGCGACATCGGCGCTGATAGGGCCGTGATCAGCGCCTGCGTAAACCGTGCATAATAAGTGCGAGTGGCCAAGGGGCGTGGCCCCTCGGACATATCCTGATCCAGCGGGTCATAGATCACGATCATATCCAAATCGGATTGCGAGTTGATCCGCCCAGCCCCAAGTGACCCCATGCCCAGCACGGTTGCACCGCGCCCCGGGGCAGGGCCGTGTTTACGGGCAAAATGATTCGATACGCGCGGCAGGATCGCGGCAATCACCGCGCTTGCAAGCTGAGCGTATTGCTGCCCCGCCTGTTCACCATCGATCAGCCCGCGCAGGTGATGAACGCCAACGCGAAAGTGCCATTCCTTGCACCAGCGGCGGGCCAGATCCAACTGGCTTTCGTAATCTGATTCCTCCGAAAGGGCCTGATCCAGATCCGCCTGCAGTGTAGCCTGCCCCGGCCAGTCGCTAAAGAAACTGCCGCCGATCACCGCATCAAACACCGATGCATTGCGCGACAGATGCGCCGCAAGCGCGTGGGATGTCCCGACAATATCAATCAGCAGGTCGATCAGTTGGGGGTTGGCCTCGAACAGTGAAAACAGTTGAACGCCGGCGGGCAGGCCTGACAGAAAACCATCAAGTGCCCGCAGCGCCTCGTCCGGTTGCGCCGTTTTTGCCAAACGCGATAGCAGCTCGGGCTTGAGGCGTTCGAAAATCCGCGCGCCGCGTTGCGATCGCAGTGCGGGATATGTCGTCCAGCGGGCCAGAACGTTCTGGTCAAAATCCACCTCGCCAACTGGCGCGCGCGTCGAGGAACCGGGCGCAAAAAAGCCCTCGGTCAGTTCGTGCACTTCGGTCAGCCTGTGGGTCAGGTCACGGGTTAGTTCGTCGACGTCGATCCCCATCAGGCAAGCGACGCGTTCTATCCCGTCCGGCGATTGCGGCACCTTGTGGGTCTGGGCGTCATGGACCATTTGTATGCGATGTTCGACCTCGCGATGGGCGCGGTAATGATCAGTCAGCTTGTCTGCCACGTCCTGCGGGACCCAGCCTTTTTCGGCCAGAGCCGCCAAGCCGGGAACGGTTCCACGAACGCGCAGGTCCGCGTCGCGGCCACCAGCAATCAATTGGCGTGTCTGGGTAAAGAACTCAATCTCGCGAATGCCGCCCTGTCCCAGCTTCATGTCATGGCCCGGAATACTCAGCGAACCACCTGTTCCCTTGTTCTCTCGGATACGCAAACGCATGTCATGGGCGTCCTGAATGGCAGCAAAATCCAGGTGACGCCGCCAGACAAAGGGGCGCAGCGTATCCAGAAACCGTTGTCCTGCCACAATATCGCCAGCGCATGGGCGTGCTTTTATATAGGCCGCGCGCTCCCACGTGCGGCCCAGGCTTTCATAGTACCGCTCGGCTGCCTCAGCCGCCATACAGACCGGCGTCACAGCCGGATCCGGGCGCAGGCGCAGATCAGTGCGGAATACATACCCATCCGCCGTCTTATCGCTGAGCGTGGCGCAGAAATTGCGTGTCGCCCGCACCATGCCTTGCCGCGCTTCGTAGAAGTCATCGGGATCAAACCGCGTCTCATCGAACAGGACGATCAGGTCGATGTCCGAGCTGTAATTCAACTCGTACGCGCCCATCTTGCCCATCGCCAGGATAATCATCCCGGCGGCGGTTTCGACATCGTCCGGCCCCATGCCCGGAAGTTTGCCGCGCCGGATCAGGTTGGCGATCTCGGCCTTGGCCGCCACATCCGCCGCCAACGCGCCAAAATCGGTTAGCGCCGCGGTCACCTTTTCCAACGGCCACGCGCCCGCCAGATCAGCCAGGGCGGTCAGCAACGCCATCCGTCGCTTGGCCAGTCGCAGCCCCGGTTTCAACTGATCCGGCGACAGCATTCGCGCGGCCTGCAAAACGTCGGCCAGCGCGTCATCGGGGTTTTGCAACGCTGAGGCCAACCAATCGCTTTCGTGATCGATCAAGTTTTTCAGATAGGGGCTGGACCCTGCTGCCCCAGCGATCAACTCGCCCTGTTCGGATGTAATGCCACTGACCGCCGCGCGCGCATCATCGCCAAGCGACTGGTCGAATGCACGTGGCAGGCGCTGAATGGAAAGAGGTCCAGTCATTTCCCCTCCAGGGGCGTATCCTGACTGAAACTGTTGACCCAGACGTCATGCCGCCGCTCCCAAAGCGACGAGATTAGCATCGCCTCCCAACCCTCGGCCTTGGGTCGCTGATAGTCGGCCTGGTACGACAGCAGAACGATATCCGAGGTCAAAACCCGCAACCGGGTGTCGCTTAGCTCATAGCGCGCCATCGTCGGAGCGTCGGCAAACTGTCCCACGTGATCATCCCGGTTCGCAAACCCCGTCGGATAAACCCCAAGAAAATCTGGGCTCAGCAAGGCCCGGTCTGCAGCCGCATTGCCTTCCATCAGGGCGGTCCAAACCTGCTTTTCCAGGTTTAGAATTTCATCCAGCGTCGGAGGTGTCGTATTTTCAACATGTTGCATAGGCGGAAAGTGCGCCCGTTCCTCAGCAAGGTCAACCGTCGCAAAATCCAAAATGTAAATCATTTTTACATCGACCCCTTGCAACCCCCGCTTCAGTCCCCATCTAGACAATGTGAACGCAATTTACATCAAACCCGGAGAACCCAAATGACCGCATTGTCCGACCACGCCGTCCCACAAAATCCGGGGTGGCTCTCTCGTGCCGAAGCCTGGATGGATGACAAGGGCAAAGGGGCCTGGATCGCCGCCATGGTCCTTGGTTTCATCTTTTTCTGGCCCGTTGGCCTGGCGCTTCTTGCCTATATGATCTGGAGCAAACGCATGTTCAGCAAATCCTGCAGCCGTCGCAAATCCTGGCACAGCCACATGAGTGCGATGAAGCCATCCGGCAATAGCGCGTTTGACGCCTACAAGTCCGACACTCTGGCCCGGCTCGAGCGCGAACAACAGGAATTCGAATCCTTCCTGCGCCGCCTGCGCGATGCCAAGGACAAGGCCGAGTTTGACCAGTTCATGGACGAACGCGCCCGTGAAAACAACGATGAGACTGAAAACGGCGAACGCGCCTAAGCCGACCTTGCCCTGTCCCGACATTCGGGACAGGGTGTCCTAAATTCTCAGCCGGAAATCAACATATGACCCACCTGCCCGACCCAGACCGACAGCCGGAGTTTTACCAGTCTGTCGCGACCAAGCGTTTTATCGCCTGGCTTTTCGACATCGCCTTTATCTCGCTGTTGTGTACGGTGGCCATCCTGCTGACCTTTGGTCTGGGCTTCTTCGTCCTGGCCTTGATCTACGCAGTCGTCAGTTTCGTCTACCGCGTGATTACCATCGCCAATGGCTCGGCCACACTGGGCATGCGCTTTATGGGGATCGAACTGCGCGATTCATTCGGATCCCGGATGGATTTGGGCAAAGCGGTGGCCCACACGGCCGGGTATTTTGTCAGCATGGCCTTTCCGGTCATACAGATCATCTCAGTCATCATGATGCTGACCAGCGCACGTGGCCAGGGACTTACTGATGCGTTCCTTGGAACTGTCATGATCAACCAGCGCGCGTAAAAAATTCAACGACGTGAATCACTTGGCGGTTTTAGGATCGGTTGTTATCATCCGGTCCAAGGAAACACGGAACGTTCATGCGACACACGCTGCCAATCGCGCCACAATTCTATGTGACGGCCCCACAGCCTTGCCCTTATCTTGAGGGCAGGATGGAGCGTAAATTGTTCACTGCCCTTCAGGGGGAAGGTGCAGATCAGCTAAATAACTCATTGTCCCAACAAGGGTTTCGCCGATCGCAAAACGTGTTGTACCGCCCGTCCTGCTCCGATTGCGCGGCCTGTCTGTCGGCCCGGATCGACGTGACGGCCTTCCGCCCAAGCAAAAGCCAGAAACGTGCGGCTAAACGCAACGCGTACCTGCAACGCAGGGCGAATTCACCCTGGGCCACGGACGAGCAATACGAACTCTTCCGCCGCTATCTGGACACTCGCCACGCGGATGGTGGAATGGCCGATATGGACGTTTTCGAATTCGCCGCGATGATCGAAGAAACCCCGATCCGAAGCCGGGTCGTGGAATATGCCGACCCTAAATCCGGGGATCTGATCGGCGTCAGCCTGACAGATGTCCTGGATGACGGCCTCAGCATGGTCTACTCGTTTTATACCCCCCAGCAACCGCAGAACTCGCTGGGCACGTATATGATCCTCGATCACATCGACATCGCGCGCGAAGCCGGGTTGCCCTATGTCTACCTTGGATACTGGGTGCCGGGCAGCCCCAAGATGGGTTACAAAGCGCGCTTCTCGGGGCTTGAAGCCTATTACCAGGGCGAATGGATCAGCGTAAACAATCCATCTGAACTGACGGATTCCAGCCGCCACCCTTTGTCCACCGCGCCAATCGCGGAACAGGTTGCCAGCATTCAACTGCCCGACCGCCACCCCACCAAGGGCTGACACCCCATGACCCAAAGTCTTTTCGCCGTCACCCTTGTGGTGCCGGACTACGACGACGCGATCGCCTTCTATACCCAAACACTCAGTTTCACCCTGCTGCAGGATATAGACCTCGGCGGCGGCAAACGCTGGATCCGGGTTGCCCCGCCGGGTTCGGGTGACGCATCCCTGCTGCTGGCAAAGGCCGATGGCCCAAGCCAGACCGCCGCCGTTGGAAACCAAACCGGGGGGCGCGTCGGCTTTTTCCTTCAAACAGATGATTTCCAACGTGACCACAACGCAATGGTCACAGCAGGCGTCCATTTCGAAGAAGACCCGCGCAATGAGCCCTATGGCACCGTCGCCGTCTGGCGCGACCCGTTCGGCAATCGCTGGGACCTGATCCAGTTCACTTGATCCGCACTTCATCTCGCAAAAAATACCCCGGAGTTGAATTGGTCGCAGACCAAGAAGGGGCAGCGCCCCTTCCCCCAACACCAAAGCAAAGGGGGCCCACAGGCCCCCTTTTCAATTTGGTTATGAACGTCGCATCAATTCGGGATCAGATCCGGAACGATGGTCACGATCGACGGGAAGAACCACAGGATCGCAATCCCGACCACCTGAATGATCACGAACGGAATGATCCCACGATAGATGTGGCCTGTTGTGACTTCTTTGGGCGCGACCCCTCGTAAGTAGAATAGCGCAAACCCGAAGGGCGGCGTCAGGAACGACGTCTGAAGGTTCACCGCCACCATGATCGTCACCCATTTCGGATCGAACGAGCCACCGTAAATCACCGGTCCCACGATGGGGATCACGATGTAGATGATCTCGAGGAAATCCAGCACGAAGCCCAGAATGAACAGAACCAGCATCACGATCAGGAAGACCGTGAACTCGTTGTCAAAGCTGCGCAGGAACTGCTGAATATAGTGCTCTCCTCCGAACGAGATCACCACCAGGTTCAGCAGTTGCGATCCGATCAGGATCGTGAACACCATCGAGGTCACCTTGGCCGTCTCGCGCACCACGGGCGTCAGAACACCGCTGGTGAACAAAACCCAGCACCCAAACAACAGACCGAACAGAGCATACAGATAAGCACCGTAAGCAATTATGAAGGCGACCCAGGTCTCAAAGTTCACATTGCTCTGATTGATGCGCAAATCAAAGTTCACGCCCATCAGCAGCGCAATGATCACGGCAAAAGTGGCCCAGATGATCACCTTGCCCGAGCGCTCTTGGTCCTGCAGCTTGCGATAGGCTGCCAGCATGATCGCTCCGCCCGCTCCCAACGCGGCCGCTGGTGTCGGGTTGGTCACACCACCCAGAATTGATCCTAGCACCGCGATAATCAGAACCAATGGCGGGAAGACCACCCGGATCAGATCGTTCGTGGCACACCGGGCTGCCGCCTCCTTGCAGCCGTACATTGCCAAGGCAAAGGGCAAAGCCAGAAGGACGAAGGTCAATCCCGAAGACGTTGTTGGTGCAATCAACAGAACATCAACCAGCAACATCAACAGCAGACCGATAGCCCCTAGGATTAACGGTTGCGTCGGTTTGGACGGCGCAATGCCGCGGCCCATGACCAGTGTCAGACCCAGCAGAACCACAATCACCGCAACACCAGTACCAATCGGCGCCGCAGCGGCGATCTTGGCCTCGCGCGCCTCGACCAGCGCCTCTTCGCTCAGTCGTTCGGCGTTGGCGACACCACCTGCGGCGTCAATCGCCTCCTGCTCGGATACGGCTTGATCCCAGGCAGATTGCCCATGCAGTTCGATCATCGAGGCCTTGCACTGCTCGGACACATTGGTCCGCAACGACGCGCCCTCACCGATGTCCGAGAACGCCGAGACGTTGATATTCTGGCTGCCAATGACGCCCGAGCTGCTCAGCAGAACTGCGCCAACGATCAGAGCAACAGGTGCACCAAGCAACCAGGTCAGACCTTCGCCGCGCGTGATCGGCTCACCACTGCCACCCGACATTGGCACCGCCGGTGCTTTCTCAGGGTTCAGCAGCGCATAGCCAAAGGCATACAGCGCATAGAGCAAGGCCAACATGATCCCTGGCAACAAGGCGGCCTGGAACAGCGTCCCGACCGAAACCACAGCCGGTTCCCCCAGATAAGTCAGCGCATCGGTACAGCCAGCGTCCTGAGCGCGCGTTTCCTGCGCAGTTGAATAGAGATCACCCGCCAAGGTGCCCAACAGAACGATCACGATGGACGGCGGAATGATCTGCCCCAACGTGCCCGATGCCGCAATCACACCCGTCGCCAGTTCAGGCGAGTAGTTGTTGCGCAACATAGTCGGCAGCGCCAGCAGGCCCATGGTTACCACGGTCGCGCCAACAATTCCGGTCGAGGCCGCCAGGAATGCACCCACGACCACGATCGACACGGCCAGACCACCCGGCAACGGTCCAAAGACGCGCGCCATTGTTGTCAGCAGATCGTTCGCGATCTTTGAGCGTTCCAGCGTGATGCCCATCAGAACGAACATCAGGACGGCCAGCAGGGTCTCAATAGACTGCCCCGCCAGAACGCGTTCGTTCATGCGGTTCACGATGAACGACACGTTGCGATCCAGCGCGGTTTCCCAGCCTTGCACAAACACCGGCTCGGCGATCCTTGGTAAATCCGGGAAGCGGAACACCGACACCGTGTCCGGTTTGACGCCCGAATTCACAAGGTCTCGGTATGCTTGGGAACTGGTATCAATTGCCTGGTGTATTAACAGACCGGCGCTATCCAGCGCCGCGATGATCCCGAATGAAATGATACCGGCGCCGCCGATGGCAAAGGCCACCGGAAAGCCGGAAAGGATGCCCCCGAAGAGGCAGAAGAATACGATAATGAGGCCTATCTCGACGCCATCAAGTCCGAATAACATAGTCTGGGTCTCCGTCCCTAATGTGCGCCTTCGTAGGCTTCTTCACCCTCGCCAAGGCTGTCCTTGTCGAGGTATTTTCCAACGCTGTCCGGCCCTTCGACGTATTCCAGATACGAGCGGTACAGGAATGCGATTGCGTGCAGGAACACCATTCCGGCAAATGCAATCAGCAGGATCTTGAACAGGAAGTATCCGTTGAACCCATTTGGGCTGAACCCGATGGTTTCGATGTTCCAGCGCAGCGCACGGGATTTCATCACCAGACGATCCAGCGTGTCACTGGCCGACGGTTTCGGTACGATCAGGTGCCGCCACATGAAATACCAGCCATACATCCACGTCAGCACGGCCATCGGCATCATGAACAAAAGCGCGCCCAACATGTCCACCACACGCTTGGCGCGGTGGCTGATGCCGGCATAAATCAGATCAACACGGACATGGCCGCCCTGCACAAATGTGTAGGTGCAACACAGGCAGACGACCATCGCGTTATAAAGCTTCAGCTCTTCGGCGAACCAACTGATATCCATTTGAAACGGGATACCCAGACCAAAGGACATATCCGGGCGGGTAAACACGCGTTGCATGAAAACGATAACGATCTGCTGAATGACCATCAGCAAACCGGCCCATGCAAAGAAGCGCCCGGTGGTGTTGGCGAACCCTTCCAGGCCCCGCACCATCCCCCACATGAAATTCCGGTAGTACAGCCCGATGGCCGTCAGAACCAGAAAGAGGGTGAAAACCACAAAGAAGAACTCGACCGAGCCGCCATAGTAGACAAAGCGCATGATGGCTTCTTTGTCCGACCAGTTCAGCCAGAGTTGCGGATGCGTTATGGCGTATCCGAAATTATAGAAGGCTTCGGCAATGTTTTGAACGAACCACACAAGTCCGTTCCACAGGGCGCCGAAGAACGAGATACCGTTTTCGTCCTGCATGTTGTCCCCAGGTCGTATCAGTTGCACTGCTGATTATAGCGGTTTGATGGGTCCGCGCATACGCAACAGAGAAAGGTTTCCCCGCAAAGGCGGGGAAACCAATGGAACGTTTGGAAAACGTTTAGCCGCGGACGCGGTTACGCTGCGTGGTGTAAACACCCGACGACAGGTCCAGCCATCCAGCCGACGAGGCCGACGACGCCATGGCGCTGTCGTGGATTTTCTTGAACAGCTCGTCGCCCATGTTTTCGTCCAGCACTTCCTGGCTGGCCGCACCAAACGCATCCCAAACGCTGTCCGGGAATTCCATGACCTTGACGCCGCCTGATTGCAGGCGCTGCAGAGCGGCACCGTTGTTGGCCAGGAATTGTGCCAGGTTCCACTGGTGTGCTTCGGCAGCGGCAATCTCGATGATCTTCTGCTGAGCAGGTGTCAGGCTGTCGAACACGTCGCGGTTGGTTGCCAGCGACAGGCCTGCGTTCGGCTCGTGGAAACCGGCGGTGTAGTACACCTTGGTGATTTCCTGGAAACCGGCTTTTTCGTCAGCCCACGGACCGATCCACTCGGTACCGTCGATCGCGCCGGACGACAGCGCCTGATACACTTCCGAACCCGGAATGTTCTGCACGGACGCGCCCAGTTTACCCAGAGCTTGGCCACCCAGACCGGGCATACGGAATTTCAGACCTTGGAAGTCTTCTGGACCGTTGATCTCTTTCGAGTACCAGCCACCCGCCTGCGCGCCGGTGTTACCTGCCAGGAACGACTTCAGACCAAAGATCTGGCCCAGCTCGTCATGCAGCTCCATGCCGCCATCCTGGTAATACCAGTTTACCATTTCCTGAGCGGTCATGCCGAACGGAACAGCGGTAAAGAAGGCATAGCCCGGGTGCTGACCAACAAAGTAATAGTCCGCTGCGTGATACATGTCGGCCTGCCCCGACGATACCGCGTCAAAGACTTCGAATGCGCCAACCAGTTCACCGGCAGCTTTGATGTCAACGGTCAGGTTACCGTCCGACATTGCGGTGATGCTGTCGGCGCAGCGCTGTGCGCTGTCGAAAACACCCGCCAGGCCGCGACCCCACGAGGTTACCATGGTCAGCGTGCGCTTACCCTGCGCATATGCCGGTGCCGCCAGCGTGGTGGCTGCAGCTGCCGAGCCGCCCAGAGCAGATGTTTTTAGAAATGAACGACGATCCATATGAGTGTTCCTCCCCTACATATTCAAAACCCGGGCAATTGCCGGGCGTAGTCGTTTTCAGTGCGCGTCAGCCTAATGACCAAGATGTGAATGTGAATACCTAGTACTACGTAGGGGATCGCGTTTTTGATGTTTTCCCGGGTGCAAACCGTGACAAATGCAAAATAATTCTTCGCGCCGGCCCTCTCATATGCGCCAATTCACCAAAAATTTTGCAATTTGCCGCCTGCTTGCGTATCGATTCGCCTATGAGGGGATTCCGTAATCTGATTTCACTGACCTACGGCCAGAAATTGTCGCTTGTGGCGGCGATCCCTCTGGTCGTCGCAGTGGCCGCGATTGCGTTCTTCGTGGTTCATGAATCCCGGGCAACCGCCGAACGTGAAATTGAAGCGCTTGAGCGGCGACTGATTGAAGCCAAGAAAGAAGAACTTAAGAACTATGTCACGCAGGCTCGAAACGGGTTTGCCTATATCTACGGACGGGCATCTACAGAGGATAAGGTCGCGCAGAACCTTGTGACGCAAATCCTGTCAGCGATGATCTACGGCAAGGACGGGTTCTTTTTTGTCTATGACTATGACGGCAACAATCTCGTCAGCCCGCGCCAGACCGAATTCATCAACCGGAACTGGGAGGGGCTGACCGATAGCGACGGCACTCCTGTTGTGGACGAATTCATCAGCCTAGCCCGTCAAGGTGCGGGCTGGCACAGTTTCATGTGGCAAAAACCTTCGACAGGCGAAGAGGCGCAAATGATCGCCTATGTGGTCGGCCTGCAGGATTGGCGGTGGGCTGTCGGCACAGGAGTTTTCATCGACGACATCGTCGCGACAGTCGCCAACGCGCGGGCCGAGGTTGAGGCCCGAGTGCAACGGACTTTCTCTTATATTGGCGCAATTGTTCTTGCCGCGGTATTGGTTGTCTTCACCTCGGGCATGTTGCTGAACGTCCGCGAGCGCCGCCTGGCAGATGCCAAACTTAAAGAACTGACGCAGCGGGTTTTTGATGCGCAAGAGGAAGAGCGTGGGCGCGTGGCGCGCGAATTGCATGACGGTATCAGCCAGATCCTCGTCGGTGTCCGCTATGCGCTGGACAATGCCCGCCGTCGCCTGTCTCGCGGTGACGATGCCGGGGCACAGGCACCTCTGGAAAAGGGCATCGACACACTGGGCGCGGCTATTACAGAAGTCCGCCGCATCAGCCGCGACTTGCGGCCCGGCGTGCTGGACGATCTGGGCCTTGGCCCTGCCCTCAAGGCGCTGACCGACGATTTCTGCGAACGCACCGGGATCGAGACCGAATTCTCGACCGTTGTGTTCCGCAACCGGCTGGACCAGGACAGCAAGATCGCCCTCTACCGTATTGCTCAAGAGGCATTGACCAATATTGAACGCCACTCCGGCGCGACCCGTGTTACAATCGACCTGCGCGGCCACAAGAAAGGCGCGACAATGCGGATCACCGACAATGGCCGTGGGTTACGCACCACACCTGATCCCGCCAACCCCGGTATCGGCCTGCGCAACATGCAGGAACGCATCGAACAGCTTGACGGATCGCTGCGCATTCTGTCATCACGCGCCCCACGCAGCGGCACAGTGATCGAGGTCAGCCTGCCTCTGAGCCACATGCTGCCGCCGCAAGAGGACGCAACGCCTAACCGAAAGGCTGGTACATGAGCGATCAGAAAATCCGGGTTCTTATCGTTGACGACCACCCCATGGTCGCCGAAGGGATTCAGTCGATCCTTGAAAGCTATGATGAGATCGAGGTGGTCGGGACCTTGGGCAGCGGACAAGAGGCTGTGGATCAAGCGACCGATCTTGCGCCCGACGTGATCCTGATGGACCTGAACATGCCCGGTTTAGGCGGCCTTAGCGCGACCGAGATCATTCTGGAACGCCTGCCCCGAACACGCATCCTGATCCTGTCCATGCATGACAGCCCCGAATACATCTCGACCGCGCTGAGCCACGGCGCCAGCGGATACGTGCTCAAGGACGTGCCGACGGACGAGATCAAACAGGCTATCGACGCAGTGATGCGTGGTGAGCAGTACTTGTGCACCGGAGCCAGTGGATCGCTTCAGCCCAAAGGCGATAGCGCCCGCGAGGCATTGACCGGGCGCGAACAGACAATTCTGCTGGAATTGGCGCAGGGCAAATCCAACAAGGAAGTCGCCGCAGCATTGGATATCTCGGTTCGAACAGTTGAAACGCACCGCAAGAACATCCGTCGCAAACTTGGGATTTCATCCACCGCTGGCCTGACCCGCTATGCGCTTGAACATGGCGTACTACAAGGCACAAGCCCTGGCTTCTGACCCCGCAGCGCGGAATGCGCTGCCTGGCCCAACCGGAGGACGTGCGCCGAAGGCGCATCGACGACGGGCTGGAGCTTTTTAACTCAAGACTTTGCTCGCAAACCTTCGCCAAAAAACACCAGTGTTCCGTCCTCATCCAGGACGTGAAACTCGCGTTGTTGATACGGCTGATCAAACGGCGGACGCACGCGCCCCTCTGGTAAATCAGCCAACCCTGCCTTGAGGGTTTCATACAGATCATCAATCCCTGCAACATCGATATAGAAGGACTGATCATCCCCTAAAGCACGCCCATCATCGCGCGGCGGGCATTCAAGTAAGCGGATGGCGACCCTACCACTCGACAGAAAGGCATAATTGTCCTGCCTGAAACCGCAGGTAAATCCCAACCGGTCGCAATAGAAGTCAATCTGCTTTTGCAGTGACGAGCACAGAACAAAAGGCGTAAGCTGTAGCAATTCCGGCATATGCCCCTCCCACGGTAGCCTCTGCTCTCGATTGTAACCTGCAGCCGGTCAATCCAACAACTGATCCTTGCGCAATCCCACTCGCTGGTGATGATGCGGCAGAACCCGCCCATACAGCTGCCTGGTACGTTCAATCCCACCACACATGCCTTCGGCTTCCACAAAGGAAAAGATACCGACATACCGGCTACGCGCCCCTTGGACCGGGGCGACCCGGTGCAAGGCGTATCTGCCCTTGAAGATCTGCAAGTCTCCGGGCTGCAACTCCAGCGTCCTGACCAGTGCCCGGTTTCCATCCAGCACAGAGGCCACGGACAAGAAATTCTCGTCCTCGGCGCTGCGCAGGTTCGGCACATATTCAAAGGCCCCACCCGTCTCGCCATTCTGGATGGCCAGTGTCACGGTGTAGTTGTTTGTATCGAAATGCCAGGGAAAGCCCTGCCCTTCCTCGACCACGTTGACGATCACATCCGCCAGCGGATCATCATAGCGAAAGAACCGATCCTCCGGCTCATCCAGCCCATCGCGTATGAACGGCAAGAAGCCCTCGAATTCATAGATTCGGCGCAGTGGACCCGATTTGGGGAAATTGTCCGCGGGAACAAAGGCGTTCGACCGGTCATAAAATCTGCGTTTCGGGTGGTTCAGGTCCAACCGTGGATCGTCCTTTGAGAAATAAGCGTTGGTGCGGTTGAAAGACCGATGCGCGCGGTCGGCCACGGCATCCGCCTCTTTCAATAGCTGCGCCAAACCTTCGGGGTGGATAAAACCGGGCAAAACGGCACAACCGTCCTGATCCAACTCGCGGCGCAGATCACCGATCAACCGATCATATGCGCGCGAGCCCGGGCAATCGATCGGATACCGCCCCAGATCTATCAGATCATGGATCATCCTCCGCCTCCCTTTTTTGTTCGGTCAATCTCAGCGTGCCGCAGTCAAAACTGCTCATCATGCTTGTTTCGGACATCGCGATGCCGCTTTTTGACTACCCTCAAGTCAGAAATCCGGAGGTCAAAGGGGGTATTTTTCCTGAATATTCCCTGCATGCGTCAATCTGCGCAATAAAATGTCGCAAATTTCACCCTCAGAGTTAGAAAATTGGTGCAAAAGCCTGTTGACGCCCCTTCCCCCGGCTCATAATGTCCCTGCACGCAAAGAAGGAGCCTCTGGCGATGAGAACGCTAGTCGTAATCGTAGGAACCACGCGCATGGGCCGGTAACGGTAAACCATAATCGAACCCATGCGCCTCCGAAAATCTCGGGGGCTTTTTTTTGTCAAACGCAAGACACATGTCGCGAACGGAGCAAAGCAGATGACACGTGAGATGACCGGCGCAAAGATGGTAGTTCAGGCCCTCAAGGATCAGGGCGTGGACACGGTATTCGGATACCCCGGCGGTGCTGTGCTACCGATCTATGATGAGATTTTTCTGCAAAACGATATTCGTCACATTCTGGTGCGGCATGAACAAGGCGCGGTTCACGCAGCCGAAGGCTATGCCCGTTCGACCGGCAAGCCCGGCGTTGCCCTTGTGACCTCTGGCCCCGGCGCGACAAATGCCGTGACCGGCCTGACGGATGCGCTGCTGGATTCGATCCCGATTGTGGTTCTGACCGGACAGGTTCCAACCTTCATGATCGGCTCGGACGCGTTCCAAGAGGCCGATACCGTTGGCATCACCCGCCCCTGCACCAAGCATAACTGGCTGGTCAAGGATACCGAATCGCTGTCCGACACGATGCACGAGGCATTCCATGTCGCCACCTCCGGCCGCCCTGGTCCGGTTCTGGTCGATATCCCCAAGGACGTTCAGTTCGCCTCGGGCGAATATAGCGCGCCGAAGCCTTCGACCTCGCATTACCAGCCGGTCCTGAAAGGCGATCTGGAAGAGATCACCGAACTGGTGGCCGCAATTGAGACCGCCAAGAAACCCGTCTTTTACACCGGCGGCGGCGTTATTAATTCCGGCACAGCGGCCAGCCAGTTGCTTCGTGAACTGGTTGATGCGACAGGCTTCCCGATCACCTCAACCCTGATGGGTCTGGGCGCCTACCCGGCGTCGGGCAAGAACTGGCTGGGCATGCTGGGCATGCACGGACTCTATGAGGCCAATCTGGCAATGCATGACTGCGACCTGATGATCAACATCGGTGCGCGGTTCGATGACCGGATCACCGGGCGGATCGACGCGTTCTCGCCCAATTCGAAAAAGGCCCATATCGACATCGACCCGTCCTCGATCAACAAGGTGATCCGCGTGGACATCCCGATTGTTGGCGATGTTGCACATGTGCTGGAGGACATCCTGAAGGTTTGGAAAGCGCGTGGCCGCAAGACAGATGAGGCGTCGGTTGCCAAGTGGCAGGATCAGATCACCGAATGGCGCAAAGTGAACTGTCTGGCCTACACCAACAGCGAAAAGACGATCAAACCGCAATACGCGCTTGAACGGCTGGAAGAGCTGACCAAAAAGCACGACCGTTACATCACCACCGAGGTCGGTCAGCACCAGATGTGGGCCGCACAGTATCTGGGGTTCGAAGATCCGAACCGCTGGATGACCTCGGGCGGATTGGGCACCATGGGTTACGGCTTCCCCGCCTCCATCGGCGTGCAGATGGCGCACCCGGATGCACTGGTCATCAACGTCGCAGGCGAGGCTTCGTGGCTGATGAACATGCAGGAAATGGGCACTGCGGCGCAGTACCGCCTGCCGGTGAAACAGTTCATTCTGAACAATGAACGCCTTGGTATGGTGCGTCAGTGGCAGGAACTGCTGCATGGCGAACGATATTCGCATTCCTGGTCCGAAGCCCTGCCCGATTTCGTCAAACTCGCCGAGGCATTTGGGGCCAAGGGTATCCTGTGTTCCGATCCGGCCGATCTGGATGACGCGATCATGGAGATGATCAACTATGACGGTCCAGTGATCTTCGACTGTCTGGTCGAAAAGCACGAGAACTGCTTCCCCATGATCCCATCGGGCAAGGCGCATAACGAGATGCTGCTGGGCGAAGCCGAGACGCAGGGCGTGATCGATTCCAAAGGCTCGGTTCTGGTCTGACACAATTCGACGGATTTTGTTGGGTGCTCTGGCACCCGGCCATCACAGGATTATGAAAGGGACATAAATGTCTGCCCTACATATCAAACAAGGCGCAACGCGCCATTCCGCCTATAACCTACGCCCCACGTTTTCGGACGTGCAGGAACGCCATACGATTGCTGTCCTGGTCGAAAACGAACCGGGTGTCTTGGCCCGGGTGATCGGATTGTTTTCGGGCCGGGGTTACAACATCGAAAGCCTGACAGTCGCCGAGGTGGATCACACTGGCCACCTAAGCCGCATCACCATCGTCACCACCGGCACCCCTCAGGTGATCGAACAGATCAAAGCCCAATTGGGCCGTATCGTTCCGGTGCACGATGTTCACGACCTGACTGTCGAAGGCCCCTCGGTCGAGAGGGAACTGGCGATCATCAAGGTTGTCGGCGCGGGCGACAAGCGGGTCGAGGCGCTGCGTCTGGCCGATATCTTTCGCGCCAGCGTTGTCGATAGCACGTTGAATTCGTTCATCTTCGAACTCACCGGTGCCCCGGACAAAATCGATGCCTTTGCCGATCTGATGCGCCCGCTGGGCCTTGTCGAGATTGCACGCACCGGCGTGGCCGCCCTGCTGCGCGGCGACTGACTTTTTCGCCTCGCCCCCCTTTTGGTACCGGGGCGAGGCGCAGTCCCAGGACATGCTCAAACAATACTGCTGTATGTTGCTTATGAGCATGGTTACCCAAAAAGATCATACAAATTGACGTAAAGCCTATTGCGTTTGCCTGCCCCTACGTTAACTTCGGGGGCGTAGCGTGGTGTTGGGATGCGCCAGCTGGGGTCACCAGTACGATTGTGAATGCATGCACGGCCAAAAAGGTCGGGTGCGTCGCACTTTTTGAAATGACACTCTGGAACCTGGGAC
This sequence comes from Ruegeria sp. CDSB013, assembly GCF_059611165.1. Classification (NCBI taxonomy): domain Bacteria; kingdom Pseudomonadati; phylum Pseudomonadota; class Alphaproteobacteria; order Rhodobacterales; family Roseobacteraceae; genus Ruegeria; species Ruegeria sp. CDSB013. The sequence continues at coordinate 189,538 of NZ_JBXWPA010000002.1, forward strand.
AGAAATGACCATGAGTATCCGCAGTCCTGATGAATTGCGCCGGATGTTCGGCGACAATCTGCGACAATTGTCGCGGCAATATTCGTCCGTGTCCGAGCTGTGCCGCCAGCTGGGCATCAACAGGACCCAATTCAACAGATATCTGGCCGGTGAGAGCTTTCCCCGCCCCGATGTTCTGGATCGCATGTGCCGGTTTTTCGAGGTCGACGCCCGTATCCTGTTGCGGCCTCTGGAGGAAATTGAAACGCCACCGGAACATCCGGCGGCTTCGGCCCTGACTGAATTCCTGGGGTCCGGCCCCTCGACGCTAACCGAAAACCTGCTGCCGGCGGGCTTTTATTATGCGACGGAAACGGGACTGGACGGATCTCCCATGACCAGACACCGGCTGATCCACACGCGCCGTTTGCCGCAATGCACCCTGGTGCGCAGCTATGAGCCCGAAAATGAGGGGATACCGGCCGACACCACCAGACGTGAAGTACAAGGCATCGCGGCTTGCGCCGGACGGCAGATTTTTATCCTTATGTCCAGCCGCGCAGCCCAAAACAGCCGTATCTACCTTGTAACGCGCGGCGCTGAAGAAAACTCCGAGCGATGGCGTGGCATTGCAATTTGCCTGTCCAAGACCAACGCTCAGGCGACCACAATGCGCCGGATTTCGCTGAACTATTTGGGCAATCAGGCAAAGGCCGCCCTTCCTGCGGCGCGCGCTGCCAAACGGCTCAAGCAAAGCGCTGCATAGGCTCTTCAAGCGTCTTTCCCGGCTCCTGCCAGAGTGATCAGACGATACAGGTGCCAACTGGCATGCCCCAGCAACGGCAAAAGGATCAACAACCCCAAAAACCACGGGATCATGGCCAAAAATGTCACGACAGCCACGAACACACCCCACCCCAGCATGATTTTCGGGTTCGAACGGACATAGCTGAAACTGGCGATCATCGCGGTCACGAAGTCCAGTTCCCGGTCCAGCAACATCGGGATCGAAAGAACCGTGATCATGTATAGAATAAGCGCAAAAATGGCACCCACAACGCTGCCGACGGCCAGCATAATCAGGCCATTGGGCGTCATAAAGACCTCTAGCGAACTGGAGACGTTGGTCATGGTCGACAGCCCCATGAACAACGCAAAGATCATATGGCCAAGAAAAAACCAAAACAGAAAAATCACCACGATGATCGCGCAGATGGACGGTAATTGACGGCGGCTCTGCTGCAGGACCACGCCGAAAACCTCTTTGAAATTCAATGGGTCACCCTGTTCCAGCCGGTGTGACACCTCATACAACCCCACCGCCGCAAAGGGGCCGAGTAGTGGAAAGCCGATGGTGGCCAACACCAGCCAGTATGACGTCTGCGTCTGCACCGTGACCCACGCCATGGCCAAGCCAGCCAAAACATAGAACCCACCGAACAACAGGCCAAAAACTGGTGCCCGACGAAAATCAGCCCAGGCACGGCGCAACGCCTCGCGCAGCATTCCGGTATCCACAGGTCCCATATCCGGAACCCCAAAGGGTTTTTCCATGCTCTGTTTCTCCTCCTGTTTCCGGCGCTCTCCTCAAGCCGGTTGTTTTTGGGGCCACCTTGTTGCGTCGTGATACGCGACCCCGATTGACAATATATCCGCATCCGCGCCACGCGGGCCAAAGACCTGCATGCCCATCGGCAACCCGCCTGCCCCAAACCCCACCGGCACCGACAGACACGGCAAGCCAATCAGACTGACTGGAATCATGACCTGCATCCAGCGGTGATAGGTTTCCATGCTTTTACCGGCAATCTCGGTGGGATACGGAAGCTCAAGTTCAAACGGCCAGACCTGAGTAGACGGCAGGGTCAACGCATCAAACCCTTCGAACAGTTCAGCCGCGCACCGGAACCAATCCGATCGTACAACACTCGCCTGATGCACCTGCATCGCCGTCAGGGCTTGCCCCTGGTCAAGCTCCCATTGCGCCGTGTCCTTCAACTGCGCCCGCTGTTCAGACTGCGGGGCCAGACTTGCCGCCACGCTCCAGGATCGTAAGGTCGACCAGCTTTCGAATATGCGTTCCGCATCAAAGGGCGGCCCAACAGCTTCAACCTGCGCCCCCTGCTGTACGAAAACGGACAGCGCATCCTGGCACAGGTCCAAAATACTATCCTCAAACGGCATCGCCCCGCCCCAGTCGCCCAGCCAGCCGATCCGCATACCGGACAGATCGGCCGCCTGAACTGGGGACACCGCAGCATTATGCGGGGTTGCAGGATGCCGCGGGTCAGGCCCTGAAATTACGTCCAACAACACACCCAGATCTTCCGGGGCTCGTGCCATTGGGCCAAGCGTGGACAGTTGGTGAAGGTATACGTCGCCCGCCGGTTCAGGCGGCACACGTCCCCAACTTGGGCGAAACCCATAGACATTGTTCCAGGCCGCCGGATTGCGCAAACTGCCCATCATGTCAGAGCCATCCGCCAGCGCCACCATCCCGGTGGCCAGCGCAACCGCTGCCCCACCCGATGATCCACCGCATGTCTTAGAGTGATCATACGGGTTACGCGTGGCACCATAAACGGGATTGAACGTGTGCGAGCCCAAGCCAAACTCTGGCGTATTTGTTTTACCGATCAGGATTGCGCCGGCCGCCCGCATCCGTGCGGCTATCAGATCGTCCTGTTCGGGTACATGATCGCGATACAGCGGTGATCCCTGCGACGACACCACTCCGGCGACATTCACCAGATCTTTGACCGCGATCGGCAGACCATGCAACGGGCCTGTCACTGGCCCCGCATCCAACGCCCGCGCCTCGGCCATCAGCGAGTCTTCATCGCGCAGCGCAACAATCGCATTCAGAGGCGGGTTGATCGCCGCAATGCGATCCAAGGTTTCACGCATCAAATCAGCTGCAGAAAGACGCCGGGCCGAAAGCGCCGCCAACAAGGCAGTTGCGGTTGTCTGACTTAAATCCATCCGGGACCCATCGCATTCAGTGTTACCAAGTCGCGATCAGCCTAACGAGGCCACAACCCCATTTAAACCCGTGTTTTACATATATCTTTTACCATGCACACCGCAGCGCACGGATCCAACTCATCTGGCCAAAAATATCCCGGGGGAGTCTCCGCCTGCGGAGACGGGGGCAGCGCCCCCTTGCGGCGTCTCAGCCGTCGCCTTGCGCCTCGGAGCGGCTCTTGCCCGCCACATCCATCGCAAGGGTGGCAGCCATGAACCCATCCAGATCGCCATCCAGTACACCTTTGGTGTCCGATGTCTCATGGTTGGTACGCAGATCCTTGACCATCTGATAGGGCTGCAAAACATAAGACCGGATCTGGTTGCCCCAGCCGGCATCACCCTTGGCTTCATGTGCCGCGTTAATGTCCGCGTTGCGACGGTCCAATTCCTGCTGATACAGGCGCGATTTCAGGGCTTTCATGGCAATATCGCGGTTCTGGTGTTGCGACTTCTCAGAACTGGTCACGACGATCCCGGTCGGAATGTGCGTAATTCGAACTGCCGAATCCGTGGTGTTCACGTGCTGACCACCCGCGCCCGATGACCGATATGTGTCGATGCGAATTTCGGACGGGTTCACCTCAATCTCGATATTGTCGTCGACCACCGGATAGACCCAGACCGAACTGAAGGATGTATGCCGCTTGGCTGCCGAGTCAAATGGCGAAATCCGCACCAGACGATGCACACCGCTTTCGGATTTCAGCCAGCCATAGGCGTTGTGACCCGAAATCTTGTAGGCGGCGGATTTGATGCCCGCCTCTTCGCCCGCAGTCTCGGACTGCAGCTCGACCGTGTAGCCCTTCTTCTCGGCCCAACGGACATACATGCGCGCCAGCATCGAGGCCCAGTCACAGCTTTCGGTGCCACCGGCGCCCGAGTTGATTTCAAGGAACGTGTCATTGCCGTCGGCTTCGCCATCCAGCAACGCCTCAAGCTCTTTCTTGGCGGCCTTCGCCCCCAATTTTTGAATGGCGTCTTCGGCGTCGGTGACGACCTCTTCATCCTCTTCCATCTCACCAAGTTCGATCAGCTCGATATTGTCGCTTAGATCGGTCTTGATGGATTCGTAGGTCTCAATGGCATCGACCAACATCTGACGCTCGCGCATCAGTTTCTGCGCGTTCTCGGGGTTGTCCCATAGGTTAGGATCCTCGACGCGCGCGTTGAATTCCTCAAGACGATGAGGGGCGGTCTCATAGTCCATGCGCTGCGCCAGCAGCTCCAGCGACTTTTCGATTTCCGCCACGGTGTTCTGGGTTTCGGCGCGCATGGTCTTGTCCCAACTTGCTCAATCAGGCCTGCGTGATAGCAAGAGGCGCGGGCCACCACAAGACAGGCGAGACGGAATGCAAAACGCGTTGAGCGAGTTTCTGACAGGATGGGATTTGGAAGACGCACAGCCCGTCGCAAATACCGGGCATGCACACGTGTGGAAGGTCCGAACTTTGGACAACACGCTTGCAGCGCTCAAGATCTATCGCCGCCCAAACCGTGGCAATGAAACAGCGGGCCCGCACCTGATGCACCTGTGGCGTGATCGGGGTGCTGTGCACATATTGGCCGAGGGCCCCAACGCCGTTTTGACGGAATGGCTTGAAGGACCGTCACTTGGGGATATCGCGCGGTCAGGTCGCCCGGATGAAGCAGTGCGCGGCCTGGCGACGGCAGCGGATCGACTGCACCAAAGGCCGACCATCGACACGACCCGGCTGAAACCGCTTCAGGAAGTCTTCGCGCCAGTTTTCGACTGTCAATTCTCGGACGATTGCCCGATCCGACTACGGCACGACATGATGCAAGCGATCAGCATTGGCCGTCACCTTCTGGACACGCAGGATACGGTTGTTCCGCTGCACGGGGACCTGCATCATGACAACGTGATCGCAACACCTGCCGGGCCTCGGGTCTTTGACGCCAAGGGGTACATCGGCGACCCGGCATTCGAGCTGGCCAATGCCCTGCGCCACCCCAAAGGCATGCCAGAGTGGGTTCGCCGACCTGAACAGATTGAAACTGGCCTGGCGCTATACGCGACCGCCATGCGGGTAAAAAAAGGACGACTTGCCCAATGGGGTGCCGCAAAATGTGCTCTGTCGATCTTCTGGCGCGCAGATGGCACCGTCACACATGACCCGGAAGAAGACCTGTTGAACCTTCTCCTGCAAGCAGCGGATCAGTAAAGACCGCCGCCCTGCAGATCACCCTGGCTGGCGTTGGGGCCAACAGTGATTGTGTTGCCGGTCGACGTGGTAACCTGACGGCCCGAGCTGGCCTCTTCGAACAGAGGCAGGTCGGAGCCCATCGCAAAGCCACCGTCGTAGACACGGTCGATAAAGCCGTCGACGCCATCGCGGAAATATTCGGCCACGACATAGTCACCGGAAGCATCGGCAGGCAGGCGCGCGCCACTAAAGCGGTCGATCTTGATGAAGTGGCCGCCTTCGGGCACATCAAACGGACCACCGCCGTATTTCTCGACGGCTTTCTCCATGAAGCTCTGGAACACTGGCCCGCACAACGTACCCCCATAGGCCCCCCGCCCCATCGGACGCGGGCGGTCATAACCGATATAGCAACCAGCAACGATGTTCGAGGTGAAGCCAATGAACCACGCATCCTTGGATTCGTTCGTCGTACCCGTTTTACCCGCAGTCGGCACCGGCAGATTGACGACACTGGACGCGGTCCCGCGATCCACCACACCTTTCATCATCGACGTCAACTGATAGGCGGTGATCGCATCCATGACCTGAGAGCGATTGGTCTCGATGGTGGGCGACTCGTCCGGCTCAAGCCAGGCCGAGTTACAATCCAAGCACTGACGGTCATCATGGCGATAGATCGTCTTGCCGAACCGATCCTGAATTCGGTCAACCAGTGTGGGCTCGACCCGCTCACCGCCATTTGCGAACATCGCGTACGCGGCGACCATCTTGTACAGCGTGGTTTCTTCCGACCCCAGCGAGTTCGCCAGGAACGCGCCCATACGGTCATAGACGCCAAACCGTTCCGCGTAGCCAGCGACAACAGGCATGGTCACCTCTTGCGCCAGACGAATGGTCATCAGGTTCCGCGATTGTTCGATCCCGGTGCGCAGCGGCGTCGGACCATAGAACTTGTTCGAAGAGTTCTTGGGTCGCCACAGACCTTGGGGGGTGTTCACTTCGATCGGGGCGTCCACAACGATGGTCGCTGGACTGTAACCACTGTCCAGCGCAGCGGCATAGACGAAGGGTTTAAAGCTGGAGCCGGGCTGGCGCTGCGCCTGCGTGGCGCGGTTGAACACCGAATCCTGATACGAGAACCCGCCCTGCATCGCCAGAACACGGCCCGAGTTCACGTCCATCGCAACAAAGCCGCCCTGCACTTCCGGCACCTGACGGGCGGACCACTGGCCTTCCTCTCCAGCCATGACCAGAATGACGTCACCGCGCTTGAAGTTTGCCGCAAAATCACCTTGCATCCATTTGATGTCAGCACGCGGGACGATGCCGTCTGCCGGACCGTCCTCGATCCCTACGGTCAATTGCTGTTCACCCACATTCAGTACAACGGCCGGATACCACTGGGTCGGCAGCACTACGTCGCGGGGAATTTCCATGATGGCCAAGGCTTCGCGCCATTGCGCCTCATCCGCCAGTTTTTCTTCAGGGATCACCTCGCCCGTACCACGCCACTTCCCACGTGAACGGTCGTATTTCTGCAATGCGGTGCGCAAGGCCTTGGCTGCCTCAAGCTGCATTTCCTCGTCAACCGAAGCGCGAACCGCGAAACCCCCAGTAAAGAATTCGCCCTCGCCGAAATCCTCGCTCAGTTGGCGGCGGATCTCGTCGGTGAAATAGTCACGCGGCGGCAACGCCGTACGGAAGCTTTCGAAATCTCCGTTCTGGACCGATCGGAGGGGCATTTCGACTTCGACCTCATAGGTCGCCTGATCGATATACCCATTCTGGTTCATCTCGCGCAAAACGTAGTTGCGGCGCGCCAGCAGGCGGTCCTTTTGCCGAACCGGGTGATAATCCGACGGTGCCTTGGGCATGGCGGCCAAAGTTGCGGCCTCGTGCGGCTCCAGTTCCTGCAAAGTCTTGTTGAAATAGGTCTGCGCAGCAGCGGTCACGCCATAGGAGTTCTGACCCAGAAAGATCTCGTTCATATAGAGTTCGAGGATTTGTTCCTTGTCCAGCGTATCCTCAAGCCGGGTGGCGAGGATGATTTCCTTGATTTTCCGTTCGGCGCGGCGGTCACCGGACAGCAGGAAATTCTTCATCACCTGTTGTGTAATGGTCGATGCACCGCGAACGGTTTCGCCCTTGGACTTCACCGCCTCGACACCGGCGGCAATGATACCGCGCGGATCGTAACCTTGGTGGGTGTAGAAATTCTTGTCCTCAGCCGAGATAAACGCCTGCTTCACCAGATCTGGAATCTCTTCGGACGGCGTGAACAAACGGCGTTCCTGCGCGAACTCGTCGATCAACTGGCCTTCGCCCGAATAGATTCGGCTGATCGTGGGCGGTTTGTACTGCGCCAACGATTCATGGCTGGGCAGGTCGCGCCCATACATCCAGAAGATCGCGCCGACGACCAGCGCGGCCATGAAGATACCCAATGTCACGAGGCTGAAGATCGCCCCGAAAATCGAAAGAATGAAACGGATCACGTTACTGCCTTTTACTCGCGGTGACGCCTATATAGTGATGGCCCGGCGCAGGGTCAAAACACGATGGCCAATAATAGCCGGTTTACGTCGCAGGGTCACTGACCAATCAGGGATCTTTTGATCAGGTCGTCCTGCCGCCACTTCTGCAGACCATCGACAATGCCCTGCGCCATTCCAACACGCCATTCCGTGTTTCTGATATTCTGCAGGTCCCGAGGGCTGGATAGAAACCCAAGCTCGACCAGAACCGAAGGAATATCCGCTGCCTTGAGAACCGAGAATGAGGCCGTGCGGATCGGCCTGCTGTTCATCGGGCCGCCCTGTTGTGTCATGCCATCAGCCAGCGCACGGGCCAACGCATCAGTTCGAGGCTTGGTTTCCTGCCGCGCGATATCCAGCAGGATATCGGCCACTTGGTCATCCGCACCGCTCAAATCAATCCCCGAGATCAGATCACCGCGGTCATGACGTTCCGCCAGCTTGTCACTGGCCACATCTGATGCTTCGTCTGACAAAGTATATACTGCGGCACCATGCGCCCGCCCTTCAGACAGGATATCTGCATGCAGTGAGATAAACACATCGGCACCGGCCCTATGCGCCAGCGCGATGCGCCGTTCGAGCGAGACGAATTGGTCATCAACCCGCGTCATCACCACTTCGAACCCTCCGGTCCGCAACAAATGCTCGCGAAGTTCGCGCGCGAAGGTCAGCATCAGGGTCTTTTCGTCCAACCCGTCGACCTCGGCCCCCGGGTCGATGCCGCCATGACCGGGGTCAAGCATGACCCGCAACGCGCCTCCCCCGCCGCGGCGCGGCTGGGCCGGCGTTACTGCGGGTTCGGGCAAATCCCAACCTTGTTGACGGGGTGCGCCTGCGCCGGCGGCGAATGAATCGAAATCGGTTCCTTGCAGAAGCAGCGACAGTTGCGCCCCTCCAGCCGTTTCATCAATTTTCATCTCGGCGCGGTCGACGGCCAAAGGCGCGCCAAGCTCCAGAACCATCCGAGACCAGCCGGGAACATATGCTCCGAACTGAACACCGCTGATACGATCGGTTTGCAGAAGCGCTTCGCGGTCAAGTCCTGTCCAGTCAACCTCTTGAAAATCAAGTACCATGCGATAGGGATCTTGCAATGTGAACACGCGGTAAGGCACGCCTTGGCTGAGGCCCAGATCGACCCTCACCCCTGCGCGACCTTCGTCCACTATGCGACTGTCATCAGGCAACACGCGCGCAAGCGCGCTGAAGTCATGCGCGACTGCGGCAGTAGACAGCGCCCAAAACAGCGCAATGGCGTAAATGATCCTGCTCATGGCCTCAAGTTTTCCCGAGATCGTTTGTCTGGCACCCTACCGCATCCGGGGCCCGTTGTGAACGGCTCAGGCCTGTTCCGTGATCGCACCGCGATCCGCCATAAAGCGGTGCAGTCGCTGCAGACCCTCTTCGATGTCCGCCGTCGAGCGCGCGTATGAAAACCGCAGCGTCGTATGACCGCGCAACGGGTCGAAATCCAGTCCCGGCGTGACGGCTACCCCGGCCTTTTCCAACACCTCGGCCGCAAAGGCCCGGCTGTCGTCGGTCAGGTCCGAAACGTCGGCGTAGACATAAAACGCCCCATCCGGCGGCGCGATATTGGTGAAACCGGCCTTGGGCAGCCCTTCCAGCATCAATTGGCGGTTGCGGCGATAGACATCCAGATTGGCCTGCAATTCGCCATTGCAATCCATTGCCGCCAGCGCAGCCACTTGGCTGGCGTGCGGCGCACAGATGAACATGTTCTGGGCAATCCGTTCAACCACCCTCACCTGATCTTCGGGAACCACCATCCAGCCAACGCGCCAGCCAGTCATCGAGAAATACTTGGAAAACGAGTTGATCACATAGCACTCATCCGTCAGCTCCAACGCGGTGACGGCTTTGGCCTCATATTCCAGCCCATGGTAAATCTCATCACTGATGAACGAAGCGCCCTGCCCCTGCGCGGCGTCAATAAGCGCGCCCATGGCTCTGTGATCCAGCATCGTGCCCGTGGGGTTCGCGGGCGACGCAACCATCAGGCCCTGCAGGTCGAGCCCTGCGAAATCGGATGGCACAGGTTGCAGCCGGTTTTCGGGTGCGGTGGGCAGATCGACAGGGACCAGACCTAACGCTTTTAAAATTTGCCGATAAGAGGGATAGCCCGGCGCGCCGATACCGACGCGGTCACCGCTATCGAATAGGGCAGTGAAAGCCAGCAGAAACCCGCCGGACGACCCCGGTGTAACCACGACGCGGTCGGGGTTGAGATCGACGTTGTACCACTCACCGTACAGGCTTGCGATCCGTTGCCGCAGCGCGGGCAGACCCAAAGCCACGGTATAGCCCAACGGGCCTTGATCCATTTCTCTGGCCAAGGCCTGAACGGCCCCCTTGGGCGCGCCCGTCCCCGGCTGGCCGACCTCCATATGGATGATGTGCCGCCCGGCCTCTTCAGCGCGGCGCGCGGCCTCCATCACGTCCATCACGATGAAGGGATCGACCCCGGATCGGGTTGAGTTTCTCATGCCCATCTCCCATGTTGCAGCCATGGCTTTTGAACGCTTATCCAGGCTGGCGTCAATCCCGGCCCTGTTGCTGATTGCAGTGACATGGATGGGCAGTGCGTTTCAGTCCAGCGCTCAAAGCCTGATCCGCGACCCCGATATCGAGCACGGGTTGCGCGAACTGGCCTTTCCCATTCTGCGGGCCGCCGGGCTAAACACCAATCGAGTGAAAATTCTGGTCGTCAATGACAGTACATTCAACGCATTTGTCATTGATTACAACGCGATATACGTAAACTACGGGCTAATCCTGACCGTCGAAAGCCCCGAGATGCTGCAGGCTGTGATCGCCCATGAGGCGGCCCATATCGCCAACGGCCATCTGGCCAGACGGGTTGAAAACATGCGCGCCGCACAGCGCAAAGCCCAGCTGGGCACTGCGCTAGCCCTGATCGCCGCGGCCGCAGGTGGTGGCGAGGCCGCAGCGGGAATCGCCGCTGGCACATCCGCGTCTGCCCTGCGCAGCTTCCTGGGGCACACACGGGCAGAAGAGGCATCGGCCGACCGCAGTTCTGCCAGCTACCTGCGCGCGGCGGGGATCTCACCCAACGGGATGGTTGCCCTTCACCAAAAGTTTGCAGGTCAGGAGTTGCTGAACACAGCCAACCAAGACCCCTATATGCGATCCCACCCCACCAGCCGCGAACGGCTGCGTGCCGCTGAGGCGTTTGTGGGCGAGTTCAGCGATCATGCCTCACCAAACCCCAACGCCGACTACTGGTTCGCGCGGGTCAAGGGCAAGCTATCGGCCTTCCTGCGTTCGCCGGGCTGGACCTTGCGCCGGTTGAAAGAGGAAAGCGCGCAGGACATACGCCTGATGCGCGAAGCTGCCGCCCATCATCAGAACCGCGATCTGGCCCGCGCAAGGACCGCAATCGACGGCGCGCTGGAAATCCGGCCCGATGATCCGTTCTTTTATGAATTAAAAGGGCAAATTCTACTGGAAAACAGAAAGTTGTCAGACGCAATTAAAGCTTACGGACAGGCAGTTGAGATGTCTCCGAATGATCCGTTGCTTCTGGCGGGGTACGGGCGCGCCTTGCTGGCAGATGGGCAGACGACCGACGCCCTGAAGGTGCTTGAAAAGGCGCGCGCGCGGGACTATCGCAATGCACGACTGATGCAGGATCTTGGAATGGCTTATGCCAAGGTCGGAAATAACGGCATGGCCTCGGCTGTGACCGCAGAACGCTATGCCCTGCAAGGCCGCCTGGTCGACGCAGGCATTCACGCAAAACGCGCCGTCGGGCAATTGCCCGAAGGTTCACCTGGTTGGCAACGGGCACAGGATGTGTTGATTGCCTCGGAACGAGCGAAGAAAGAGAAAAGGAACCGGAAATGATCCTCAGACATGCTGCACCCGCCCTTCTGGGGCTTTCCCTGATCACCGGCCCCGCGCAGGCCCTGGACCTGAGCACCATGAGCGATGCCGAACGCGAGCAGTTCGGTGAGCAGGTGCGCGAGTACCTTCTGGAAAACCCCGAAGTGATCATCGAAGCGATCAACATCCTTGAACAGCGCAACGCCGTTGCCGAAGCCGCCGCAGATAAGGATCTGGTCGCGGCCAACGCAGACGAGTTGTTCAACGACGGCTATAGCTGGGTTGGCGGCAACCCGGATGGCGACATCACTCTGGTCGAATTCATGGATTACCGCTGCGGCTACTGTCGCCGCGCCGTGCCCGAAGTCGCGAGCCTGTTGGCCGAAGATGGCAACATCCGCCTTGTGATCAAGGAATTCCCGATCTTGGGCGACGCCTCGGTCCTGTCTTCGCGCTTTGCGGTCGCAACCAAACATGTGGCTGGCGCTGACGCCTACAAACAGGTCCATGACGCGCTGATGGAATTCGGCGGAGAGCCTTCCGAAGTCTCCCTGCGCCGGATCTCGGATGGCCTCGGCCTGGACAGCGATGCGATCATTGCGGCCATGGACAGCGAGCAGGTTACGGATGAAATCGGTCAGACCCGTGCGCTGGCGCAGCGTATGCAGATTTCAGGAACACCTTCATTTGTTCTGGGCACCGAAATGCTGCGTGGATTCCTGCCAGCGGATCAGATGAAGCAGATTGCGGACGGTGTGCGCGCAGAACAGGGCTAAATGCTCGGAGGCGGAGACCCCGCCTCCACTGCAAAACTTGTCGACGGTGCAAAGTTAGTATGGAAACGGCGCGTCGCAATACAGCCATACGACCCATCTATTCGTACCGTCTGAGCGAAACTGCGCAGCCGGTACGGATTCTCCCTTGATTCCTGCAGGAATAACGTCGCGCCCCAGTCTGCGGCTTTCCGTTAAAACAGAATTGAGATCCTGTGGGTTCGTAATACGCCGTACACTATTGTTCGCAGTGATCGGACCGGACCTACAATAGGTCGAACGCGCAACCTGCTTTGCGACGCCCATTGCGGCATGAGGATCACTTCCATCCCAAAGAGAAACTGCAACTCGAGCGGCTAGGTTCGGATCGGCCAGCACCTGCGGTGTCTCCTTGGGCGGCCTTCCTTGGCCTCCAACTGACAGGGTAACGATAATGCCTTCGACAGTGCTACCATCCGTACTCGCCGCGAGATCAGCAGACAGGTATCGCAATTGGGTTTGAGCGACGTTGGATGGTATTGGAACATTCACATCCCTAGGGTAGCGATCCAAGTACCCTGAGCCGCTGCTGCAGGCCGTCAGGACAAGACAAGAAACTGTGGCTACACCGGCAAGAAACTTCATGCAACAACGCCCTTAAACTACTCAATTCGAGGGCCTATTTCTCGGTCAATTCTGGCAAAATAATGGCCGCTCGGGCAAATTGCACAAAGATCATGCGGACGATAAGCGGTTAGACTTGTGCGTCACCGTAGGTGAGGGTTGGTAATGCGTGCTACTCGGCAGCTTCCTGAGCCGCATCAATCTCGGCCGCTTTCTTTTCGACCTCTTCCACGATGTGATCGATCATCTGATCGTTCGACATTTTGTGGCTGGCCTTACCTGCCAGATAAACCATGCCGGACCCTGCCCCGCCGCCGGTAAAGCCGACATCGGTCATCAAAGCCTCGCCCGGGCCATTCACGACGCAACCGATGATGGACAGGCTCATCGGGGTCTTGATGTGTTCTAGCCGCTGCTCCAGCGCCTCGACCGCTTTGATCACGTCAAAGCCCTGCCGCGCGCAGGACGGGCACGAGATTATGTTCACGCCGCGATGGCGCAGGCCCAGAGATTTCAGGATCTCAAAGCCCACCTTTACCTCTTCGACCGGGTCAGCGGACAGGCTGACACGGATCGTGTCGCCGATGCCCATCCACAGCAGATTACCCAGCCCGATGGCCGATTTGATGGTGCCAGACACCAGTCCGCCAGCTTCGGTGATGCCTAGGTGGATCGGCGCATCCGTGGCCTCGGCAATGCCCTGATAGGCCGCTGCGGACAGAAAGACGTCGCTGGCCTTCACGCTGATCTTGAATTCGTGAAAGTCGTTGTCCTGCAGGATGCGAATATGCTCCAACCCGCTTTCGACCATCGCCTCGGGACATGGTTCGCCATATTTCTCAAGCAGGTGCTTTTCCAGACTGCCCGCGTTTACCCCGATCCGGATCGAGCAATTGTGGTCGCGCGCGGCGTTGATGACTTCCTTCACACGCTTTTCATCGCCGATATTGCCTGGATTGATGCGCAGACATGCAGCCCCCGCTTCGGCAGCTTCGATGCCCCGACGGTAGTGAAAGTGGATGTCGGCCACGATGGGAACCGGGCTTTCGCGCACAATCTCTTTCAACGCCTTCGATGACGCCTCATCTGGGACGGACACGCGCACAATATCAGCGCCCGCTTCGGCGGCGGCTTGAACCTGCGCAACGGTCCCAGCAACGTCTGTTGTCAGCGTATTGGTCATGGTCTGAACAGCAATGGGCGCGTCGCCCCCGACCGGAACATTCCCGACCATGATCTGGCGGGATTTGCGGCGATAAATGTTTCGCCACGGGCGGACATGATTAAGGGACATGAGGACGGATCCAGAGCTGCCTGAGTTGCGTCTTTAAATAGTCCGCCTACCCGGCCACCGCAATGGCCAGATCACTCAGCCGGCGTTTCAGGTACTTCCGCCTGAAGTTCGGCCACCAATTGTTTGAGGGCGCTATTCTGTTCGGCTTCCAGATCGGCAACCTCATAGCGTTCGGCAACCGCGTCTTTGGACAGCAGAACACCTTTGGTCACTGTGCCCGGCGCGCCAACCGGTCCAAAATGCTCACCATTCATCGAGAAGTATACCGAACCCGAAGCCCCTGCGCGCAGCTGCGGCGGTTCTTCGGTCAGAGGAATCTCGAATGTGTTGCCCTGCTCGACTGTGCCTAGCGTACCTTCGAATAGGACGCTCCCATCTGCGGCGCGAATACGCATCCAAGATGGTGCAACGGCAACAATTTTGAGCGCGGTATCAACCTGCTCGACTACCTGCGGCAATGCGAGGCGTTCAACTGTGTGCACCTCGGCCACTTCAATCCGTGGTGCCTCTGGTGGACGGAACGTACCCACGGTACGCGGGTCCAGCGTAGCAATCGGAGCGTCACGTGCCACAAGAACCGGAACATCCAGCGCCTGTGGGCGATAAAGACGATCCAGCGCCTCAGGGGTCGGTGCGGTGGCATCTGCGGCTTCGGCAACTTCTACCGGAGCGCGGGCTGCATCCAACGGGTCGAGATCGGACAGAACCACCGGGGCTTGTTCAACCGGGCTTACTTGTACCTGCTGGATTTTGTTCAAGACGGCCCAGCCGCCGTAGCCAATGCCGCCAATTACCGCCAGCAGAACCAGAGACGAGCCAATGGCACGGGGTTCGATCTGGCTGACCAGAGATTCCCTGCCTGGGATGTAAGGTGTATTCGGCGAGATGAACGGATCGCGCCCCATCGGACCCCGCGCGGGCAACCCGCCGGATGGTTTGCGCACAACCGAAGCCTCGGCTGACATACCATGGGCAACTTCGAAGCCGCTCTCGGCGCAGAAGGTGGCAAAAGTATCATCCGGGTTCATGCCCAGATAGCGCGCATAAGAACGCACATACCCGGCGATGAAGCCGGGTGTGTCAAACGCATCAGGATCAGCGTCTTCAATGGCAGCGATGTAGTTGGCCTTGATCCGCAGTTCGCGCTGAACATCCAGAAGAGACTTGCCCATCGTCGCGCGTTCGCCGCGCATCCTGTCGCCAAGCCGCACCTCATAGTCGTCAAAGCCCTTTGGCCGGACGTCCGTGTCTTGTTCGGAATCGCGCTGTGATCTGCGCCCAATCATTCCTGCTGCCCCATTCTGCCTTACGCGTGTTACACGCCAACGGCGAATCGCCTACCTAACGATTCGTGCGTCTCTTTTGTTAGCGTAAGCTTAACACGCGACAAATGCATTGCACACTTTGGCGTGAGGTTATCCTGCAAGTTCGGCGCGATTTAGCGCACAATGTGACCAAAGTTCGTCCATCGCATGGATCAGTCGGTTCATTTCACCCGGTCCGTGGACCGGTGACGGGGTAAAACGCAGGCGTTCCGTACCACGCGGCACGGTCGGGAAGTTGATGGGCTGGACGTAGATTCCATGGTCATCCAACAGCTTATCGCTAAGGATCTTGGTGTGCACCGGATTGCCAACGATCACCGGTACAATGTGGCTGCCGTGATCAATCAGCGGCAGACCCATCCCTTTCAGTCGCAGCTTGAGCACCTTGGCCTGAGTCTGGTGCTGCTCGCGCAATTCCGACGCACCCTTCAGATAGGCGACAGATGCGGCAGCACCTGCGGCAACGGCCGGCGGCAACGATGTCGTGAAGATGAAACCCGGCGCGTAAGAACGCACAGCGTCACACATTTTCTCACTGGCGGCGATATAGCCCCCCATCACGCCATAAGCCTTGGCCAATGTTCCGTTGATGATGTCGATGCGATGCGCCAAGCGATCACGTTCGGTCACGCCTCCACCACGGGGACCGTACATGCCGACCGCGTGCACCTCGTCGATATAGGTCAGCGCGCCAAATTCATCTGCCAGGTCGCAGATCTCTTCGATCGGGCCGAAATCGCCGTCCATCGAATATACCGACTCGAAAGCGATCAGTTTGGGTGTCGCAGGATCGTCGGCCTCAAGCAGCTCGCGCAGATGCGCGACGTCGTTGTGACGGAAGATTCGCTTGTCGCCGCCATTGCGGCGCACGCCTTCAATCATCGAGGCATGGTTCAGCGCGTCAGAATAAATGATCAGGCCCGGGAACAGCTTGGGCAACGTGCTGAGCGTCGCGTCATTGGCGATGTACGCGCTGGTGAACAGCAACGCCGCTTCTTTACCGTGCAAATCCGCCAACTCAGCTTCAAGTTGCTTGTGATAGACAGTGGTGCCCGAAATGTTGCGCGTTCCGCCGGAACCTGCACCGGCAGCATCAACGGCATCATGCATAGCATTCAGAACAACCGGGTTCTGGCCCATACCCAGATAGTCGTTTCCACACCACACCGTGATATTCTGCTGCGAGCCGTCCGGACGCGTCCGTACAGCATGCGGGAAATGACCGTTCTGGCGTTCGATATCAATAAAGGTCCGGTAACGACCTTCGTCATGCAGCCTGGCAATCGCTGAATCGAGCTGAGCAGTATAGTCCACCGGTTTCTCCTTCTGTGCCCGGCATTGACCTGCTGGTTGCCGAACCCGTTACTCCCCCAGATGACCATACATTCTGTCTCTGCGGTTTGCTTCCCCTTGAATGCCTTGAGTAGCGGCATTGCCGGAGTCGCGACATTGATTTGCATCAATTATCCCTGATCTTGCCACGGGACAAGTAAAGTTACGGCCATCAGACGCGAGGAAACGACGCAGGCGTTCCAAAGTCACATGTCCCGTTTCCGATAGTATACCCCAAATCCCGTCGATACGCACTGGACGGCACCGCCGGTGCTGATAGGTTCCGCACCAGTTCACGCCATTCAGGAGAGGCCCATGTCACTAGACGCTGTTCTGAGCAGGATCGACACCGATCTGTCCACGTCCATCGACCGTTTGATGGAATTTCTGCGCATCCCATCGATTTCGACCGACCCGGCCTACAAAGAGCAGGTTGATCAGGCCGCCGACTGGCTGGTCACAGACCTGCAGAGCATCGGCATTACGGCCGAAAAACGCGAAACCCCGGGTCACCCGATGGTCGTTGGCCACGTGGGCGAGGGCAGCGACGGCCCGCATGTTCTGTTTTATGGCCACTACGACGTGCAACCTGTTGATCCTCTGGAGCTTTGGAACCGCGACCCGTTCGACCCAGCGCTGGAAGATACTGACAACGGTCAGGTCATCCGCGGTCGCGGCTCGTCGGATGACAAAGGCCAGTTGATGACCTTTGTCGAAGCTTGCCGTGCGTGGAAAGCAATTCACGGATCCCTGCCCTGCCGCATCACGTTCTTCTTCGAAGGCGAAGAAGAATCCGGCTCACCCTCGTTGGTGCCGTTCCTCGAAGCCAACAAAGACGAATTGAAAGCCGATCTTGCGCTGGTTTGCGACACCTCGATGGTCTCGCGTGGGGTGCCCTCCATCGCCTCGCAATTGCGCGGCATGCTCAAGGATGAGTTCACTATCATCGGCCCACGCATCGATCTGCATTCCGGCCACTATGGCGGCCCGGGCTTGAATCCGCTGCGTGAGATGTCGAAGATCGTCGCCTCGTTCTACGATGACGAAACCGGTCGCGTGGCCGTTGACGGATTTTACGAAGGTGTACACGAAGTGCCCGCCGAGCAACTGCGCCAATGGGAAAACTGCGGTTTTGATGAGGCGGAATACCTGAACTCGGTTGGCTATTCGCAACCCCATGGTGAAAAGGGCTATTCCACATTGGAACAGCAATGGGCGCGTCCAACACTGGAAGTAAACGGTTTGTGGGGTGGCTACAATGGCGCGGGATCAAAAACCGTGATCCCGTCCGAAGCACATTGCAAGATCACCTGCCGCCTGGTCGGCGACATGGACCCCGATGCCCTGCGCGACAAGGTCCGTAAACATGTCGAAGATCGCCTGTCGCCCGACGCGAAAGTTGTCTGGGACAACGACCTCGAAGGTTCGCCCGCGTCGGTCATGAACCTCGACCGGCCGGAATTCGAAGCCGCGCGCGGCGCGTTGTCGGATGAATGGGACCGGGAAGCTGTCTATACCGGCATGGGCGGCTCGATCCCGGTGGTTGGCTATTTCGATTCGGTTCTTGGATTGGACTCGATGCTGGTTGGCTATGCCAATGACGACGACGCCATCCACTCACCGAACGAAAAATATGACGTGAAAAGTTTCCACAAGGGTATTCGCTCGTGGGCGCGCATTCTGGATGCTTTGAACAAGTAAACAAAAAAGGCACCGCCTAATTCGCGGTGCCTTTTTTCTGGGGTTAGGCCCCTGTTACATGTGAATTACGCGTCCGTAAGCGTCCAACACACTTTCATGCATCATTTCAGACAGGGTTGGATGCGGGAAGACGGTGTTCATCAGGTCCTCTTCGGTGGTTTCCAGCTGGCGTCCCACGACGTAACCCTGAATCAACTCGGTGACTTCTGCGCCGATCATGTGCGCACCCAGCAGCTCACCGGTTTTTGCGTCAAAGATTGTCTTTATCAGGCCCTCGGGCTCGCCCAGTGCAATGGCTTTGCCGTTGCCGATGAAGGGGAACCGACCGACCTTGATGTCATAGCCCAGTTCTTTGGCCTTCGCCTCAGAGTACCCAACTGACGCCACCTGCGGCTGACAGTATGTGCACCCGGCTATGCTCTCGGGCTTCACCGGATGTGCGTGTTTGCCAGCGATCAGCTCGGCAACCATAACACCTTCATGGCTGGCTTTGTGCGCCAGCCAGGGCGCGCCTGCGATATCACCGATGGCATAAAGGCCATCAACACCTGTGCGGCAGAATTCATCCGTGACGACATGGGTGCGGTCAATCTTGACGCCCAAGGCCTCGAGCCCAAGGTTTTCAACGTTTCCAACAATCCCCACGGCCGAGATTACGGTGTCGAAGTCGTGCTTTTCGACCTTGCCCTTAACCTCAATATGCGCGGTGACCTTACCCTTGGCGCGGTCCAGTTGCTTGACCATCGCCTTTTCCATGATGGTCATGCCTTGTTTGGTAAAGGCCTTCTTGGCCAGCGCGCTGATTTCTGCGTCCTCGACCGGCAGGACCCGGTCCATAACCTCGACCACGGTCGTGTCTGCGCCCAACGTATTATAGAAGCTGGCGAATTCGATTCCGATTGCGCCAGACCCGATCACCAACAGTTTTTTTGGCATCCGCGGCGGCTGGAGTGCGTGCTTGTAGGTCCAAACAAGATCGCCATCCGCTTCCAATCCGGGCAGTTCCCGCGCCCGCGCACCGGTGGCCAGAACGATGTTCTTGGCGGTCAGTTCCTCGGTACCCTTGTCGGTTTTGACGGTGACCTTGCCTTTAGCAGGGATCGTTGCCGCGCCCATGACCACGGTAACTTTGTTCTTTTTCAACAAATGACCGATGCCGCCCGACAGCTGAGCTGCAACGCCGCGCGAACGCTTGACGACCGCATCCAGATCAAAGCCAATCTTGTCAGCGCTCAGGCCGAAATCCTTGGCTCGCTCCATCAGATGGAACACTTCGGACGTTCGCAGCAACGCCTTGGTCGGGATACAGCCCCAGTTCAGACAGATACCGCCCAAATGCTCGCGTTCGACCACGGCGGTCTTCAGGCCCAGCTGAGCCGCACGGATAGCGGCCACGTAGCCACCGGGACCGGCGCCAATTACGATCAGATCAAAAGATTGTGCTGCCATGTTTCCCTCTCGGCGCAGGTCGATTCAGAAATTAGTTTACCATTAAACTAATCTCCTGAATGCATCAACATATTGCTCCCGCGACAAAACAGACGCAGGGTAAACTGGCGCGGTATGCGCTGTTTTCAGCCTATACCGCGCGTTAACCTATGGCTAGAAGATACGCACCGGGCCTGTCCGGACTTTGTGAAACCCAAGTCATTCGAAAGGCTTACCATGGCCAAAACGCTTAAAGATCTGTTGCTCGCCGTGCTGAATGCAACGCTTATCCTGATTGCACTATGCCTGTTTCTGGGATGGAAGCTGGCTTCTACAGTCGACGACATTACCGTCAAGTTTGCCGAGAAGGTCCAGATCGTAGCGCCCCTGAAGGAAGACATTCAAGGGATACGCGGTGAACTGACGGCATTGCGCAGCGACCTGTCATCCCTTCAGCTTAGCGGAACAGCAACCGATAGTGCCACCGCCCGAAAACTGTCTGAAGCTTTGGAAAAGCTGAATGATTTAGAGAATAACCTGCAAGCTTCACAGGCGAGAATAGCCGATTTGACCGAGGCCCCGGACCAGTTAATCAACACTGCAATTGAAAATTCGGCCGACATTGTCGCCGACCGGATCATTGCAATCCGAGGCTGCGAGCCGGCGTCCTAGCCGGCTGTCTGCAGCTCGCGCACGGTCGCGCCATATCCGCCCATGTCGACATAGGCGGCCTCGTGCTCGGTCATTGGGCGCGAGAGAGCGTCGTTGCGGTATGGGAACCGACCGAACTTGCGGATCACTTCGCGATGCGCCCTTGCGTGCAACAGGTTGCCGTCGTCGCCATCGGTCATGTTTTGACACATCAGGCGCACACAGCGTTCCTGGTCACACAGGTTTTCCGAATGCATCAATGGAAGATAAAAGAACTGGCGGGCCGGTTCGTCGATCTTCATATCCCACCCTTTGTCCACCGCACATTTCGCTGCTGACAACGCCGCGCGGTCTGAGGCGAAGGCCTCAGCGCTTCCTCGGAACATGTTGCGTGGAAACTGATCCATCAGGATGATGTACGCCAATGCACCGCTGGGATAGGTCAGCCAGAGAGAGAACTTGCCTTCACTCGCAGCCTCCCATGTGGTCAGGAACCTGTCGCGGATTTCTGC
This sequence comes from Ruegeria sp. CDSB013, assembly GCF_059611165.1. Classification (NCBI taxonomy): domain Bacteria; kingdom Pseudomonadati; phylum Pseudomonadota; class Alphaproteobacteria; order Rhodobacterales; family Roseobacteraceae; genus Ruegeria; species Ruegeria sp. CDSB013. The sequence continues at coordinate 210,732 of NZ_JBXWPA010000002.1, forward strand.
ATCCAATGCGTCATCCTGCAGATACCAACCCTTGGGACCAACTTCATCTAACCAAAAACTCAGTACATCTTCAGGACTTGCCATGCCCTTAACTCCGTCGTGTTTCCCCCCCCAAGGGACTTAAATTCATTTAAGTGTGTTTTACAGAATTGTAACAGTAAATTATTGCAACACTTGCGACATAAATTCGTGTTCTAGGCAACATCTTGCGTTTCCTGCTCGGCTTCTGCGGCCTCGATGGCCAACTCCTGCGCCAATTCCATCACAACTGGGGACGCCGTTGGATAGAGCGGCGACATGGTGCCTGTTTCGTCGACCGGGATCGCCGCGCGCTGGGTCATACGGTAAAGCGCATAGCCCGCCATAACGACCAGCAGTATTGCGATGAAAAGGAAAAAGCCCGGAGGTCCAAAGACCGCATCCCCCATGAGCCAACCGGTGATCAACGGGCCCGCAATGGCCCCCATGCCGTTGATGAACAAGAGACCCCCTGACGCTGCGGCCATGTCTTCGTGTTCCAGAAAGTCATTCGCGTGCGCAATCAGCAGTGAATACAGAGGGTTCGACATACCGCCGATCACAAAGGCCGCGCCCAGCAGGATTGGAAACGTCACACCGAACACCAAGCCCACAACCGCCGCGCAGCTGCCGACCCCTGCAACAAGCATGATCAGGAAACGGCGATCCATGCGGTCGGACATCCATCCCAATGGATACTGCAAAACCAGAGCGCCAATATAGAATGCGGCAATAAAAGTCGAAATCTCAACCAGTGTCAGACCCGCGCGGGCACCGTATACCGACGCCATCCCGAACTGTGCAGAGAACACGCCACCCAGAAGAAACATGCCAACACAGCCCAAGGGCGAATATCCGAACAATTCGCGCAAAGTCATCGGTTTGGTTGTGTCAAACGCAGGTGTCGGTGAGATCGACAAGAGAATTGGCGCAAAAGAGACCGAAACCAGAATGGAGGCGATTACAAAGGTATCGAACCCGGCCGGATCGCCCAAAAGAACCAAACCTTGTGCGCTGATGATGCCTGTCATCTGGAAGATCATGTAAAGAGACAGCGCCTGCCCACGGTTCTCGTTGCTGGCTGCATTGTTGAGCCAGCTTTCCGCAGTGACGTACACTCCGGAGAAACAGAACCCGATCACGACACGGCCCAGAATCCAGATAACCGGGTCGGTCATCAACGGATACATGATCATCACGGCAGAAATGAACGATGCCAGCGCGGCGAAGACCCGCACATGACCAACCCGTCGGATCATTTCAGGCGCAAGACGTGATCCACCCAGGAAACCGACGAAATAGGCCGACATCACGAATGACATCTGAAGGGTCGAAAACCCCTCGATCTCGCCCCGGACACCCAGAATTGTCCCCTGAAGGCCGTTTCCGACCATCAACAGGCCCATACCAAGCAATAGCGCCCATGCGCTGGAAAGGACCTGAATCATTGGGGCCTCCGAAAAATTCCGACCAAGACTGTGACACCGTTTTGCAATCAAAAACGGCTTTGGTCATGCTTGTCTACAACATTGAAAAGATTCGATCCCGACAACACGTCCCTTACGGGATCAAAAGCGACGCATCGCCGTAAGAGAAGAACCGGTATTTCTGTTCAATCGCATGCGCGTACATCTTCCGCATTCGCTCCTGCCCCATCAGGGCCGACACCAGCATCAACAAGGTGGATTTTGGCAGGTGGAAATTGGTCATCAACGCGTCGGTCACGTGGAACTGAAAGCCGGGATATATGAAGATATCGGTCTCACCTTCCCATGGTTCGATCTGGCCTGACCGGCTGGCGCTTTCGATCAGCCGTAACGCCGTTGTGCCCACCGGGATGACCCTGCCCCCTTCGGCTTTGGTCTCGCGGATCTCTTGCGCGGCGACGGCGCTGACACTGCCCCATTCGGCGTGCATCTTGTGGGTCGTCACGTCCTCGACTTTGACCGGCAGAAATGTGCCCGCGCCCACATGCAGCGTGACATGAGTGACTGCGACGCCGCGCGCGCCCAGCGCCTGCATCAACGCCTCATCAAAATGCAGCGACGCCGTCGGGGCGGCAACTGCACCGGAATTGCGGGCCCAGATTGTCTGGTAATCCGTCTTGTCCTGCTCATCCGCAGGCCGCTTGGCGGCGATGTAGGGCGGCAGAGGCATTGCACCGGCCTGTTCCAGAGCAGCATCAAAATCATCGCCCGACAGATTGAACCGCAGATAGGCTTGCCCGTCCTCAACCCGCTCCAGCGTGGCGCTCAGTTGATCCGAGAACTGAATGTCTTCGCCCAGCTTCACTTTCTTCAGCGGTTTGATCAGGGCCGCCCATGTGCCATCAGCCTGCGGGTCCAACAATGTGGCTTCGATCGCGGCAGACACCGGCCCTTGTGCACTGTCGCGATGGCGCCGCCCGTTCAGGCGCGCAGGGATGACGCGCGTGTCGTTCAGCACCAAACGGTCGCCGGGCTGCAGCCAGTCGGGCAGATCAAAGACATGCGCATCCGAGATCACGTCACCATCGGCCACCAACAGGCGCGCGGTTGAGCGCGGGCTGGCAGGACGTGTGGCAATCCGGTCTTCAGGCAGATGGAAATCAAAATCGCTGAGTTTCATAGTCGCGCCATACAATTCCACATCGGAATCAGCAACAGCCCATCCGGGTCAATTGTCCCGTGGTGGAGAGCCAAAGGTCTTTTTGGGCTCATCCGGCTTTCTCGGCAGCGCATTGGGGCCATCTGATACAGTCGGGGCCGGTGCGCGCAGCAAATTTCGTAGGAACAGGGGCGCAAGGCCAGACAGCGGATTTACGGAAACCTTTGGTTTCGTAAGCGGCCCGGTCAGGCTGTAGTTGAACCCGATGACCCCCTCGCCTTTTTTCGTAAACACACTTCCGATCGCGTTCACCAGATAGATCGGAGAGATTGCGCCACGCAGGTTCAGCATGCCCGCAACCGTGTCGATCGTGCCGTCAAAGGACAAGCCGATAGACGGGCCAACGGCACTGCCGCTGAGAACTTTGATTTCGGTCGGAGTGATCCGCATGCGGCTATCGATGGTCGCGAAAAAAATCCCCTGCCCGGTCATCTCGTCCAAAAGACCAACAAGACTGATCGCGTCTAACAGTGCGGCCATTGCCGGTGCATCGGTAATGCGTGTGTTTAGTATTTTGAGGATCACATCATAATTCCCCGGCGCGCTGACCGGTTCCAGTTGCAGATCCAAACTGCCGCCACGTGCCTGGGTGATCACACCAGCTGACCGCAGGACGGCACCTGCGTCCTTCGACTTTATGTTCACGGCGCTACCGCTGTCGCGCGGGCTCACCTGGCCGCTGACCGCCGTGCCGCCGTTTACATTTGCCGTAAAGGTGCCGTTCACCCCGCCTGTGGTTTGAAACGCGCCCCGGAACCCGGTCAGTGCAATGTCTTCGGTCACCTGCAGGCGGTCCAACAGAACATCGATCCTTGGACCGGGGCCTGACCCTCCTCCTCCGCCACCGCCCGCGCCAAAGGTTGCGCGACCCAGATTCATGACACCGCCCTGGACGACGATATTGGGGACAGGTCCGCCGGTGTTGATCAATTCGGCTGGCACCGCCAGCCAGTTGCCCAGATCAAACGAACTGAACCGTATCCGGTCAAAGGCACCCCCGTCCCGGAAGAAGATCGAGGCTTTAGTGCGCAGCCCCGCGACATCAAGCGTCAGATCATCCACCTTGGGCTTTTCACCCATCGTGGCGTCCAGTGTCATTTTACCAGTCGCAGTTGTCCCTTTGCGCCAGCCAAGTTCAGGAATCGCCATTCCGACCCCGGCGAGGTCCGAGGTCGCAGAGAGTGTGACCGGTTCATCCGCGCCGATTCCAACGGTGATATCCGCTGTGCCTTTTCCAGTCAGCATGCCCGGCGGCAGCGGCACCTTCAGCTCGTTCATCAGCAACGGCGACAGTTCGATCTGGCCCGTCAGTTCGCTGCGTTGAGGCCCGTCTCCGCCAATGGGCTGGCGCCACGCGACCTGCATCGGCACTTGGCCGAATAAGCCGTAGCCGTCGATCTTCACCTCGGTCTGATTGCCGGACAGGTTCAAAAGGTCAGCGCTGACGGAATAGTCAGGCACAAGTTTGTCGCTTTGCACATTGTCGATTTCACCGGTGTAGTGGAATTCGGTGTCGTGAAACTTCAGCCCCTTTTTCAGCGGCAATGACAAAGTGCCTGACAAGCTTACGTCACCAGCCGCCAGATCGACCGGCAAGTTGGCTTTAGACATCAGGCTTAGTGGTGGTCGGTCCAGCAGCGACAAGGCGGCCTCGACGCTGCCGCGCGCCTCGATCCGAGCAATCGCCGGTGTTCCGCCCTTGGCAGTTGTATCCGGGATGATGAACGAGGTTCCCGAGGCATCCACCGCGCCACCCTGATCGGCGATGATAACCCCTTTTTCAGCCGTGACGGTAAAGCGATCTTTCAGCAGGCTAAGCCGGCCCCGCCCGTCCTGGATCAGCGGCAAGGTTTTGGCAAACCTGATCTTGGCCTCATCGAACCCAAGGCCCAGATAGAGGTCCGGCTTACTGCCCGGATGCAAGCGTAGTGAAAACTCCACATCTGAAAACTGACCTTCGAACAGGTTTTCCGACACCCATTTCCGCGGGTTCGGCGCCAGTCTTTCGGGCCAGTATCGCAACAGGTTCTCAGACCCCATCTTGTCCAGTTGCGCATCAAACGCGGCATCCCAACCGTCGGGCTGGCCGATCAACCTGCCCGTTGCGTGCAATTCGTGCAGGGCATCCGTGATCGTCAACTGCCCCAGCTGCAGCTCGAACGGCGCAAGCTTGAGTTGAAAATCCACATCCGCCCGCGCCGTTTCCAGCGATTCCGGGAACAGACCACCGGGGTAGATATCGATACTGTTCAGGGTCAGCTGTGACGTCAGGCTTTCAAGAACACCGTTTTCGACCCCGTTCAAATAGGCTTTGCCTTCGGCCTGCACGGCCCCCACGTCGGACACGACCGAGGCCTCGTTGAATTCCAGAACATGACGCGCGGGATCATAGGTGAAGTAAGCGCGCGCGGATTCGAACCCGATCGGGCGCGTCTCGGGTCTAGGCTGCAGGACGCCCTCGCCCAGGTTCAACGTCGCAAAAAGCGGACCCAGCGCGGCCTGCCCATCTACACTGCCCCTTAACGCGCCAGAAATCGGAGCATTGAGCACCTGCAACCAAGCCAGTGCAACGCTTTGGGTGGCAATGTCTTCCGAGGGAAGATCGGTGATCGAAACCCCAAAACTCGCCTGGGGGGTACCAAGCACGCTGGTATAGTTCGCCTCAATCGTGCTGGCGTAGTCGCGCCCGGTCAGAACCGAAAACCCGGTCGCTAGCCGCATTTCATCCCCGTCCCGGATGATCGAGATATGCCCGCCGTCAAACACCCAGGCCCGCCCCAGCCGCAGATCCTGATAGTCCAGCGTCAACGATTCCAGATCGACCGCCCGCAAACCTGACAGAAACGGGGACAGGAACACATCATCCGATTCCTCGATAAGCTGTGCCAGCGTCGGGGCCTTTTGCACCGGGGCACTGCCCGACCCCACTGTCAGCGACAGCGCACCGTCCTCACCACGGGTCAAAGCAATCTGCGCACCCAGCATAGTGATCCGCCGCGGTCTGATCTTGCCGCGCAGCAATTCACGCATCGACAGGCGTGTCCGCAAATCCGAAATCTGAACGATCTGACGCCCCGCCGCATCGCTGATGGTCACATCCGTCAATCGGATACGCGGGCGCCACTTTTCGTTTACGATAAAGCTGGCGTCCCCAAAGGTGAATTTAAGACCGCCAAGGCTGCGTTCCAGACGCGCTTCTACTTTCTGTGTGACCCATTCCGGCGCGTGCAGCTGTTTTCCGATCAAAAAGAACCAGCCCGCTCCGACCAGCAGGCACATTAAAAACAAGGTTCCGATGCTCCAGCGCGCGGCGATACGACGGCGTGACCGGCGGCGGACAGGCGTCTCGGGCCGGTCGCCACTTGCGTCTTCGTGCTGAGCCAATTTTTTATCCAAGTCTTTCAACCCGCTCGCGTCGCCCTATTATGCCGGGCAGCACTTAAAATCCTTTAGCGGAGTTTCCAATGCCCGACGTAACAGACATCGCCCCTGATTTCACATTACCCCGCGACGGCGGCGGCGAAGTGACCCTATCGGACCTGCGCGGCGGTGCCGTCGTTCTGTTTTTCTACCCCCGCGATGATACGCCGGGCTGCACCAAGGAATCCATCGGTTTCTCGGAACAACTTCAGGCCTTTGGTGATGCGGGGGCTCAAGTTTTTGGCATCTCGCGGGATAGTGTTGCCAAGCACGACAAGTTTGTTGCCAAACACAATCTGACGACTCCGCTTTTGTCGGATGAAGGGTCTTCGGTCTGCGAGGACTATGGCGTCTGGGTTGAAAAGAACATGTACGGCAAGAAATCCATGGGAATTCAACGCTCGACCTTTCTGATCGATGGCGAGGGCAAGATCGCCAAGGTCTGGCGCAAAGTCAAAGTCCCCGGCCATGTGGACGAGGTGCTAGAGGCTGTGCGCGCCCTGTGACCCTCTCGACCACGACCGTCATCCGGTTTAAGAGCCGTCCATCTCAACCAGCGGAGACAACGCGGTGTCCAAAACACTGACTCAGATGGCGACCGAAGTCCTGACAACAGCGGATGGTCGGGAAAAAACCGCCCTGTCCAAGCATTACGCTGCCACTTGGTTTGCATCGCGCAAGGGCGACGCGCCTGAGATTGAGGTCGGGACCGCAACTCCGCCGCTGAACCCTGCCTGCCCGGAAAAGCCCGAGCTGCTGTCGCCGCGTGAGGTTCCAAAGCGCAAGCCCGGAAGCGAGGCCGGGCGTATCGCCCTGCTTCACGCAGTTGCGCATATCGAGCTGAACGCCGTCGACCTGCATTGGGACATCATCGCGCGGTTTGGCCACGTGCCGATGCCCATCGGGTTCTACGATGACTGGGTCAAATGCGCCGAAGAAGAATCGCGGCATTTTGAGATGGTCTGCGATTGTCTGGAAAGCATGGGCAGCCACTATGGTGCCCTGCCCGCGCATGCGGGAATGTGGCGCGCGGCCGAAGACACTGCCGAAGATTTGATGGGGCGACTGGCGGTTGTCCCCATGGTGCTCGAGGCGCGTGGGTTGGACGTGACACCCGGCATGATCGACATATTCCGCAAGGCCAAAGCCGAGCAGGCAATTGCCGCGCTCGAGGTCATCTATGCCGAAGAAGTGGCCCACGTGGCTTATGGTTCAAAATGGTTCCATTTATATGCCAACCATTTCGTTCCAGAGGCAGCCTCGAGCACCTAAATATTTGTAAATTATTAAAAATTTTTTCATCAGGTCAGATTCCCCCTTCAAAAGACTTGCTTCATCACTTGGTGTTACGGAACAAGTATTTTTTGGACGGAACTTTCGAAATGTGCCCACGTACACATCCGCAAGACCCACAAAAAGGCAATTATCACAAAGCTTTAAAAGATTGGGCGTTCTGGGAACAAAAAATGACCGACAGCACTCAATGCCAACTAGTTTGGTGCTCGTTGCTAACTGGATTTGACTTACAGTCACGGACGGAGACCCAGATGGTCTCAACTACTTCAGACGTTTTCATTATTGAAATACCAACGGCGGTATGTTTTCCGACCACTGGGAGGCGCAATACCCGGCCATTTCAGAGTGACTGGCACCTTGGCACGCGCGCTCTCCAAATAGCTGGCGTGTGCCGAGGTGCCTTGGTCCGTCAGGACCAATCGAAATTCAATTTCAAGAGTTGTCTTTGAGCTGTTTTGCCCTGCTTTGCGTCAGGCTATAGCTGTCACCGTTCACCTTAAGAATTCCGACCTGATGGGTAAGCCTGTTGAGAAAGGCTCCGGTCAACGATATCAAACCGTGACAGGTACAAGCGTTGTTGCCGATGATCGTTGCAAATGTGAGGCCGCGTGGGTCCGTGCCTCCAAGTTGCTTTGGCTGTCGAGATTGTTCCCTTCGATCATTTGCAGTTGCGGACATCTCCGGTGATTCGCAGCGCTGGTCAAAACTGGCACCGACAATGCTCAAAACGCGTTAGACCGGGAAAAAAATCTTAGGGCTCTCATTGGCAAGAATAGCCAATCGTAAGCGGCAAGAAGAAGCTCCACTATTTGAACACTGCACCAGATGAAATATTGCTCCCTGACGGTCGCATCAAACACCATCGTGGCTTGTTTGAAAGCTACCCATCGCGGTGTTTTTATCAGACCGATCTCTACAGCACTTTCTTTGGTGCGCACGCGGGATTCCGTGGCGACATGGACGGCTACGCCGGAAATGATGCGGACGGAGTTCATGTTTCCCAGTCGCCTTCACGACCGCCCACATATCTCCACACGTTAATATGGAAGATTGGTGCGCGATTGGGTGACCGCCATTGGACTTGAGCCCAGTGGGTACGGCACCCACTCTCTGCGCCGGACGAAAGCGTCGGAGATCTATCGCAAGACCGGCAATCTACGTGCGGTGCAATTGCTGCTCGGTCACACAAAGGTCGATAGCACGGTGCGCTATCTGGGCGTTGAATTGGAAGACGCGCTCAGCATCGCTGAGAAGATCGACATCTAAACCGAAGTGGCGGGCGGCATTTGCCGTTCGCCATCCGGGACCGGTCGTAGCTGAAACCAGTTTGTTCGACCGTTAAGAGCCCATACCTCCCAAAGTATTGCGGTGAGGCGAATGTCAGCTTTCACGCTTTAGCCCTGCGACGAATTTGCATCCTGCGCAGGTTCGATGGGACAGACTCTCTTCAAAAATCGCCTGAAATCTGTCCCAAAACCCCTGAGGAAGGGCACAGAAAGTCTGGTGTTGTATTAAGTCAAACCCAAAACTACTTTGAGGCGATTGAAGTTGGCGGCAGCAGGCAATTGAGACCGAGATTCTTTATATATGGCGCGGCGCTTCTTTGCGCGGTTCTAGCCATTCTCATGCGTTTTGGACAAGAGATGTCTTTTTCAAACGCTTCTACTTGTGGCGAAACATCGGTAGCGCCGGAAAGCCGCATTTTTGCCTGCCCTAATAGAGCTAATACCGACGGGGGCGAGTTGGCAGCAAACGTGGTTTTCGTTGCCGGGACAAATATTGATGCGGCTAAGGGCGTTGTTTCAAATCATGTTGTTGATGATGAAGCCCTCGATTTTGGCCCAGGCGTCAATCGCAAAGAAATACGGGAAATGATGTTGAATGGGGAATTGTCTGAGTTCTGGCAGGCTATCGATCAAAAAGCTCCAGAAGATATGGATAATATTATTGATCGCCTCTTTGGGAACAAACACCGCCTACCAGATAATCAGAACACCCGTACCTCACTCAATCAACAAATACAGGACTATAGATTACGGTTATCGAAGTACGGAAATTCGCTGACAGATGAGCAACGGATCGAGATATTTAGCGTTCGCAACCATTACCTCCGCTCTTTCGACGATCCAATTGCTTGCGCAATTGCTGCTCGCCAAGGTGCTCATAAGCTTGGCGTCGAACAACTGTCTAAGGTCTATGACGAGTTAGACCAAGTGGCATCGACGATGATAACTTATCTGCTTGATGCTCGTTCGGTTAGCAAGGAACCAGCGGAGGTTCTCTCTTCGCCATCTGATGATGACTATGATTTGCTATTAGAGCAAATGGAAAACAATGGAATCACAGAGCTAGAATTACAGCCGTTATACCTCGATACGTGGGGAGATCCCGCGTATTGTGGTGTTTATTTGCGCTACTATGACAATGTATCCGAATTACCCGGCTCAGCCGGGAGGGCGATCAGATTCGTTGAAATCTCGAACCTTCTGAATTCAAAATTAACTCCATAATACAAATGAGATTTAATTGTAGTCAGGATTCAAACTCTTCACTGAATTGATACTTAAACAGCGTGATCTGAAGAACCCTAAGCCCTGAGTTTTCTTCATTCCGGGGGGGGAGTCCTTGGTTTTGGTTTGATGGCGTCAAGCGCATAGGCTGCAATCGTAATGCTGCACACTGCCCATGTTTGATTTAGCACCAAAATTGTGTTCCAGAACCGAGTAGGTGTTTCTGGAGAGCGGTCATTGCCTCCTAAATTTGCGTCTGCATGGCATTTCTGCATCAGCATCATACGAAATCCTCAAGGTCCGGAGAGTCCGCAAGGCGGAAGTCACCATGCTTGGATGTGAAGCCCCGGTTTTGAGCTCAATCCATACTTTGAAGACTTACGAGAACGGCTCAAATGAAATTGCCTTTAACCAAACGACGAACTTGCTGGGGTCTCGTTAGGCAAACCTGCCGTTCGTAGTGTTCCAACGGAAATTCTGTGCGGAACCCGGATTTGCGTTAAGGTTGCGTACACATCGTTGCTTCCTCATTTTGAGACGAAGTGATCCAAAGCAAGATTGAAAGAGAATTGAATGAAACGCCTGTTTCCATCTCTGCCCGAGAACGCAACACTGGGAAGTGTCTATCAAGCCTTTCCAGACAAGCTTTCTCCGCTTTGTGCGTACGAAAGCCTTGTGATGAGGGGCGAGAGCGATCTCTCGGTTGCTGAACGTGAATTGATTGCAGCCTATGTCTCTGGCTTGAATGCTTGTTCGTATTGCCATGGGGCGCACATCGTTTTCGCCAAAGCCTACGGCATTGAGGTCGAGACAATCGAGGCACTGATGGCAGACCGCGATACGGCATCGGTCGAGGATCATCTCAAACCGTTACTGGCTTACATTGAAAAGCTCACCGTCTCTCCATCCCGAATGACGGAAGCCGACGCAAATGCAGTCTACGCGGCAGGCTGGTCAGAGAGCGCGCTGTTCGATGCTATCCAAGTCTGTGGTGTCTTCAATCTCGTGAACCGCTTCATAGAAGGAACAGGTGTTCAAAGCCCTGGCACCGATCCAAGAGAAGCGGACGAAGCCACTTTGAACCGATGCCGCAGTGACAGCTTTTACACCGATTTCGGACGGGAGAACGGCCTCGACATCCCTTGAATTGATGTTGTTCGAACTTTCGAGCGACGACAAAAAGCTGGTTCGATAAAGCGGCAGAAGCGTCCTTACCTCCCGAGGTTAACCAATTCGTCGATACCAGTCGGCACCTTCATCTATTGTTGGTGGATCTATGTTCAAACCAAAATGATCCGTCCTGCTTTTCGTAGAAATCCCATTTTCTGATAAGGTTTTGGGGACATGTGGTCTTTGTAAGGGGAGCGAGTTGCTTAAATTTGACGCTGAAACAACGAGATTGCTTGAAATCGCCTATCAGGGAGCTGAATTGACACGGCGAAGACAGGCTTCATTTGATGCGCTGCGCCCGGCTCCTGGTGAGACTATTTTGGATGTCGGTTGTGGCAACGGGATGTTAACAGCGGAGTTGGCCCGCGCAGTCGGCTCGGAGGGCTATGTCATCGGGATCGACCCAAGCGAGGATATGACGGCAGCCGCAAGAGAACGATGCCGTGACTACGCAAACGTGGAGTTTCGGGCTGGTGCCGCAAATAGCTTGCCCATTGAGGATGAGAGGGCTGACAAGGCCGTCTCGGTACAGGTCTTTGAGTACATCGAAGACGTAGACGGTGCATTGGCTGACACGCTGCGGTGCGTCAAACCCGGCGGTTGGCTTGTAATAAGCGATCTGCACTTTGGCAGCTTGATTTGGTTCAGCGAAGAGCCCGACAGAATGCAAAAGATGCTGACTTCCTGGAACCAGCACTTTGTGAGTGGTTCCCTCCCGGAAAGACTGCCCGCGCTGATAAAGGCTCGCGGCGACAATGTGGAAGATGTCTTGTCGTTCACAATGACAGATCACCAGCTAAAGCCTGATGGCCTCGCAATCATGATGATGCACCTCATGAAGCAATACGCTTTAGCAAATGACCATGTTGATCCCGCCGTTGCGCAATCGTGGTTTGACGAACAGCTTAGCCTTGCAAAAGTTGGACGCTTCTTTTTTTCGATGACCCAGTTTATCGTCGTGACGCGTAAACAGGGCTGATCGTTTTACAATACCGCCACAGCATTATGGCCGCCTCGCAATCAATGTTGCGAATACCTGATAGCCAAAAAGTGTGCGCGCTCTTGCTCGACGGCGATACTCGGCGACCAATCCATTATGCAGATCCTCACCAATTTCACCGCGTTTCATCAACACCTTTCCCGTTTCTTCAACCCAGGGGAGCATTTGGTCGTTGTCCAGAACACTTCTGCCTTGAAGACTGAAGTCTCCGACTGTGAACCCGGCGTTTGAGGCCAGGCCGCGCAGCTTGGCGACAACAAATGGGTCGGTGACAAACTCGTTAACAAATATCTTGGCGCAGGCGTCCAGAGGATCGTTTTTTGGCAAGTTTCCCAGGGACGCTTTCGAAAAATCAGCGTCACACACCACGAGACACCCTCCCGACCTTAGAACACGCCATGCTTCGGTCAAAAGAGGTTCCGGGTCTGCCACATGGGTAAGCACCGTGTGCATTATCAAGTTATCAACTGCGCCATCATCCAGGGGCAGCGACGCTCCATCTGCGACCTCAAACTCCACATTGTCGTGGCACCTGACCCGCGCTCTTGCTTCGGTCACAAAGCCTACCGACGGCTCAAAACCAATGACGCGCGCGGGGTTGGCTTTCTTCGCAATATGGCGCGTAACAGCTCCCGCGCCGCATCCGACTTCAACCGTCAGGCTATCTTCGGCAAATTCAAGTTTGGCCAGATAGCTTGAAACGATCTTTTCCATTGTGGGATCGGCCTGACGCGCGTCCATCGAGTCAGCAAATGCGGAAATGAACTCCGCACCCGCAGCATCTACATCTTGAAACGGATCAGCCATCCCAACCGCCCTCCAATAACGCCCAGTATTCTCTAGTAAAAACCCTAGCATCAACTGAACCAGGAACAAGCCGTGTAGAAATGCTTAACTTGGGGCAAATAGGAGGTTTATGCCAAGGGCAGAGAGCTTCGGTAAAAAGCCCTGAGCGAACCTCGTATTCAGGCGGTTGGAGTAGAGGGCCGCATCATCTATCGTTGAATGCATGTCGAACAAGGGACAACACTTGCAACGAAGGTTGGCGGCAATACTGGTCGCGGATGTCGTTGGGTATTCGGCGCTTATGCACAAAGATGAGCAAGCCACAATTCTAATGCTTGATCACCTGGAAAGCGATATCGTCACCCCAACAATAGCAGGCCAATCAGGTCGGGTCGTAAAGAGCATGGGTGATGGTTGGCTGGTGCAATTTGACAGCGCGGCGCAAGCTGTAACCGCAGCAATGCAGCTACAAGAACAGTTGGCTGAACACTCGTTAATAGACATGCGGATCGGTGTTCATGTGGGTGACATCACAGAGAAAGGTGACGATATCCTGGGCGACGGCGTGAACATTGCCGCTCGACTTGAGAGAATTGCGCCAACCGGTGGCATTGCTATCTCTGAACCCGTACACTTGAACCTTGAACACATTCTGGCAGATGCTTTCAAAGCGGTGGGGAAAAAGAAGCTCAAGAACATCCAGCGCAGCCTGGATGTGTGGATTCACGATGGACCACACGTGGGTGCACCGCAAAGCTCGCCTTCTTTTTCAGAGACGAGCTTGCCAAAGCTATCCATCCATCCTGTCACGTGCAGCGACCAACGCGCTGAGCCCAAGGAAATGGCCGCAGCTCTCACTTCAGATTTCGGTTCTTATTTTCGGACGATCAACTGGTTAAACGCGGCAATAACCTCCACGGAAGCATCCGAGGGATATGCACTTCGTGGCGTGCTGCGTGGACACGGCGACCGATTGCGCCTGGAAGCACGCTTAAATGATTCTTCTGGTTCTGAAATCTGGACCCAGAAGTTCGACGGTTCGGTCGAAGCTATCTTTGATTGGCAAGACGAGGTCGTAGAAAAGCTGTTGGATGCCGTTAGTGGGATCTTGATCCAGTCGCTGACCGCAAAGCTCTCCGCTTTGCCTGAAGACGAACTGACTGCCGAGCAGTGCGTCTTGATGGGCATGATCACATGGTCGGAGGCAAGCATCGGCAGCTATGAAGAGACGTTGTCGTACCACGCCAGGGCCATTGAAGCTAAACCAAACCTCGCTGCCGCCTATGCCGAGGCTATTTGGACAATGAATGGCGCGAGAACCTATGATCTTAGTCGCAAACTTTCATCTTACTACGAGAAACTGCCAAACTGGATCGAGGCCGGACGACACATGGCAGGTCAAAGCCCAACGCTTGATCTGAGTGTTGCCGTGGCTGACTACAATGTTGACGGGGACGCAGATCGACTTTCCGTGGCGCTGGAGCAAATCCGGCAACGAGCGCCATTAGATGCCCGTCTGCATTTGTTTATGGGTTGGGGATACAACTGGGCCGGGTTTCCGAAAATGGCACTAAGCTGCTTTCAGACAGCGCTTCGGTTGGGCCGATATGGAGCCGTTTTCGTGGGGGCTTCCGGAGGTGCCGCGACCTCCTGCGTAATGCTTGGTCGAGACCGCGATGCCATCGCTTACGCAGAGGCAGGTTTGCGTTTTTCTAAAAACTATGCCGCACTTCACAGCACGAGGGCAGCTGCGCACGCAATGCTTGGGGAACCTGAAGAAGCGTCTGCTGCTTTGACGCAAATGCTTCAAATGGAACCTGGTGAAACGATCTCAAAATGGCGTGGCAACGTGGACTACGGCGGCTCTGAAGGCGCTGAACGCTACTTTGAGGCGCTTCGCCGCGCAGGGTTGCCAGAATAGCGGTTCTGGAACCAAGTTGCGCTAGCAAAGCCGGTAGCTTGATCGCGCATCTTGGTAGCTGCAAAGCTCGGATTTGAAGGTCGGCTTCGGGCTGCGACCCGCCAACCATGCAAACCGCAGAGAACGGCAATATTGAGCCCAAACGTACCATGGCTGCGGTCAGTACCAAGGTCGCCAACGCGCAGAAAGCGGACTTTGCAAAGTCGAGAATAAAGGCCCGTTGTGGACGTTCCATCGCTGTCCTGGGATTTCTTGGTATCGGTCGGGTGGCCGTTGTTACAGTAAGTTTAGAAGCTTCGAATACCCAGCGTTCAAAACAAGAGCCGCAAGCGTCCCTGTTATTGTCGCCGGTATACCCTGCTTCCAAGTATCGAACACTAGATGGCAGAAAATCGCTCCGACAGATGTGCAGAGCAACGCAAGTGCTCCTAGCGGCCCGATCCACGACGATTGAAACCAGATGGCAATTGCCCCGAAAAGTTCCCCGCATCCGACGATGAACATGATCTGCCTGTTGAGGCCGTAGCTTTCGAACATGCCCAACTGGATTTCAAAGACCTTCTCTTGCCACCCAAAAATCTTGATGGATGAAGCAAAGAGAAAAAATGCAGATAGAAGACCGACGGCGATGTTCAGGAGCAATGCTAGTCCTTCCGGTTTGATTTCTTGTAGGCTGCCGGAGATACGCCCGTCCATTTACGAAATGCTCTGGAGAAGGCGGTTGGGTCGGCATAGCCAAGCCTTTGCGCTGTCTCGCCGACGGATTTATTGTCTTTTGCCAACAGGCGTTCGGCTTCTTCCTGCTTAATGCGCGCGATCACTTGGGACGCCGTTTGACCGTAAGGTTCCAGCCGGTTGTTCAGTGTTTCCTGATGAAAGCCGCAAAGGTCCGCAAGCTCATCCACACCAAATCCTGAATCCGCAAGATGGGCCCTGATTAGGCCTTTCAGTCCCGCAAGGAAATCCTGCGGGGCGGCCAGATCTTCATCCATAACCCTGTAGTCTGGGGGGTTTTCCAGTGCCTCTGGTCGTAGTCTGTAACTTAACCAGCTGGAGGGAAACCTGATCGAAAAACCTTGAGGATTGCACTTGATTGCCCGAACGCCGTGAAACTGACCGGGCAGCGCATCCGGGTCACTGACGCGAAGAATGACCTGGTTGGGGTCCCACCTGAAATCCAGGACACGGTGCAACAGGGATATCCATATACTCGTCAGAAACGCGTCGGTTTGGCTGGGAGAAACCGAAATTTGGAAGTTCCTTTTGGCACTGAAATACGCGTGCTCTCCTTCAACAAAGAGGGATTGCGTAACGGCATTGGATTCCTTGGAAACCGCTTGTGTGAACCTGGTAAAGAAGTCTCCCAATGTAAGGGCTTCTGCCAGCATATCGCCGAGCGGGAGAAAGTTGACAAGGTCAACGGATTGCCCGACCCGTGCGCAAAAATCCGTTGAAGTGGCTTCTGCCACGGCCTGATAGATCTGGTAGACGGTATCGTGGCGCAGGAAATTCTTCGGGTCCATTACCTGCGCTTCGTTCAACCCCAGAGGATCAAGAACAAACGCGGGTTCGACCCCCACGCTGCGAAGCGCTGCGACAACCGGACCCGCAACTGATGCCCTGACGAGTGGCAGCGACTGATCCGTGTTATTACCAAGTCTTCTTGTCATCTCTTCTCCAGAAATTCGCAATATTCCCGAGTGTAGGAATTTCCCACAATAAAATTATGAAACCTTGCAGTTTCCCAAAACTATTTTTCTCGAACCGGTAATCTGTCAGGCATCAAGTTATTCGAATTCTATAATGACTCCTAATTGCGCCTTTTGCGATTCTTGAAGATAGGAGCCCTAATGAACGGATGCCTGATGCGCATACTTGTGCCCGCAGTATTGGCTGCGAGCCATCTGTTTCCAACTCATGCCGCTTCACAGGAAGAAAGTTTCCCGATCCTTTTCACAAATGTTCATGTCTTTGACGGGGTGAACGAGGCGCGGATCGAGAACGCAAATGTTTTGGTCGTCGATAACCTGATCGCCGAGGTCTCGACTGAGCCGCTTGCCGTCGCCAATGCGCAAATCATCGACGGTGGTGGGCGCACACTGATGCCCGGAATGCATGATCAACACGTGCATCTTACGGTGTTCAACCCTCTCAGCGATGGGTTGCGCCAGAATATAACACCCTTTCACCTTGGCGGCGTCGCGACAATTCGGTCTGAACGCATCCTGATGAATGGGTTCACCACTGTCCGGGACCTAGGCGGACCAGCAAAATCCATCGCTCGCATTATAGATTCCGGCATGTTTCCAGGGCCGCGCATTTACTCGTCTGAAGCCTTCATCACCCAGACATCCGGGCACGCGGACTTCCGTAAACTGAACGACCGTCATCCCACACTGTCTGGGCAAGGACCATCACATTGGGTCGAAAGTGAAATGAGCTTTATAGCCGATGGGCCGGATCAGATCCGGATGGCCGTACGCGAGAACCTGCGCCGCGGGGCAACCCAGATCAAAATTATGGTCAGCGGCGGTGTTACGTCCGAGTTCGACCCCCTGCATTCGCTTCAGTACCAAGCCGATGAAATCCAGATGGCAGTCAAAACCGCCGAACAGTGGGGCACATATGTGACCTGCCATGTGTTCACTGAACAGGCGATCCGAAACTGTATCGACAATGGCGCGAAGACCGTCGAACACATCCCGTTTCTGACTCCGGAAGTGGCCGAGGTCATGGTTCAAAAACAGATCATGTTTGCGACCGCCGTGGCTCCGGTCTACTCGGTCTCCACCGAGCAGGCCGAAGCATTTTACACACCAGCGTCGTTTGCGAAGTGGAAGACGGTGCGGGATGCCGCGGCCAACATGATTGAAGTAATTCAAACCACGCCAGGCATGATCGACCTCTATACCCTGGGCACTGACCTCATCAACAACTGGGACCAAACGCTAGAGCAGGACAAGAAGATGAGCGACGAGTTCAAATACCTGCTTGAAGCGAATTTCACACCCTTCGACATATTGCGCATCGCAACTTCAAACGGCGCGCGCATGAACCGTCTTACTGGTTTGAACAATCCTTATCAGGACGGCCCGCTGGGTGTGGTCGAAGTGGGTGCATACGCCGATCTTCTATTGGTCGACGGGAACCCGCTGGAGGACATCCTGCTGCTATCCGATCCCGACACCAATCTGAAGATCATCATGAAGGATGGCGTGATCTACAAGAACACACTCGACTGAGTGTCGCGTGGGGTGAACTTACCTCGGCACCCCGCGCACTAAATTTTAAGGGAGAGAAGGACATGAGTATTTCGACAAAGACGGCTGCCGTCGCGAGCCTCGTTTTTTGCACGGCCACTGCCGCATTTGCACAGGATACCTTGCCGCAAACCCTGTTCACCAACGTCCATGTCTTTGACGGAGTAAATGAGGCGCGGATCGAGAACGCCAGCGTTCTGGTTGAAGGCAACTTGATCAAAGAAGTGTCCACCGAGGCCATCGACGCGCCTGGCGCGACGGTTGTGGATGGAGGTGGTCACACATTGATGCCGGGGTTGATTGATGCGCATGTGCACATGGCGATCACGGAGCCGGTTGCGGATCTGAGGGACAATTTTGATTGGATGTACTGGGGGGCCGTTTCCACGATCGAAGCAGAAAAGATGCTGTTGCGCGGCTTTACTTCCGTCCGTGATGCGGGTGGGCCGGCGATGGGGCTTCAAAAAGCCATCGACCGGGGTAAAGCAATTGGCCCCCGTATTTACCCGTCCGGGCCAGTGATCTCACAGACGTCCGGGCATGGTGAACATCGGCACTACACAGAACCGCACCCAAACTTCGAAGGTGCCTCGCCCTCATTCTTCAACCAGCACGTAGAGTTTCTTGCTGACGGTGTTCCAGAAGTTCTGCGGGCGACGCGGGAAGCGCTGCGTCTGGGCGCATCGCAAATCAAGGTCATGGCCGGCGGAGGTGTGTCTTCCAGCGTAGACCCATTGCACACCGTTCAATTCTTACCGGAAGAACTGGAAGCTGCAGTCAAAGCTGCGGCAGATTGGGATACTTACGTTCTTGTGCACGTCTACAACGACGAGAGCATTCTGCGGTCCATCGAGGCAGGTGTGCAGAGCATCGATCATGCACAATTGATGACCGAGGTGTCGGCGCAGGCGATCAAGGACGCGGATGTTTGGGTTGTGCCATTCTTCTCGCTGCTGGGGCTGGATGCCGAAACAGTCACCAAAGCGCTTGGTCCGTTGGCTGCGCCCAAGTTCCTCGAGGTTCAGGGCGGGGCGAGAAACCAGATGCGGTTGCTGAAAGAATTCGGGATCGAAAAAGTCGCCTTTTCAACCGACATTATTGGGGATCCTGTCGCTCTCACCAAACAGAACGATGAGTTCAAGTACCGTCTCGAACAATGGTCATCCTACGAAGTTCTAATGCAAGCAACCTCTAAAGCCGGTGAATTGTTGGCCCTGTCAGGCAAACTCAACCCCTATCCCGAAGGCCCGCTCGGTGTGATTGCAGAAGGTGCGTATGCCGACATTCTACTGGTCGATGGAAACCCCGTCGAGGATGCCCTGATCATGACGGATTACGAGAACAACTTCGATCTGATCATGAAAAACGGCGTGATCTACAAGAACACGCTGGAATAAAAGGAAAGTGGGGTGGTCTATCTTTGATAACCCCACACGTCAGCCAAGAAACCTTCCCTGAAAGGAAAGACTGTGAAACATCTCAGCCTTGGCGTCTTTTTGGCGATCTGTGGTTCAATTGTTGCTGCTGAAGATGCCGAAAGCATGCGTACGTTTTTGTTCATTGGCACGTCCAATAGCGCCGCTTGGGAAATGCAGATCGCCAATCCGGGGGATCGCGCAGTCTCGGTGAAGGGCGGGATCGAAGCGCTCGGTGGAGAGCTTTTGAGCTATTACTGGGGGCTTGGAAACGGGAAGAACTACATCACCGTTTCACTGCCAGACGATCCAAGCTTTATCCAGGCCTTCTATGTCAGCCGCCTCGGCGACGGCTTGTTGGATGACTACCAGATGATCGAATTGATGAGCAGCGCCGACATGGCTGTGGCGCTGGAACGTGTTCCCGAAATCAAAGCTGTGGATGACGTAAAGTGATTGGAGGCTTGTCGCACCAGAGATCGTATCTTCCACCACGACCGACCCTTGCCACTGCATTATTGAGCGCCTTTGCACTATTTGGCGGTGCTGCTGATGCCCAGGAAAATTCTGCTCAGGCGAAACTGGAGGCCGCAGCCCAGGTATCGTTGGGTGGTCCGGGATCAGCCAGCGCGCAGCAGGAGCAAGACAGGTTGCGCCGGCTGGAAGATTCGCGTTGGCCCGGTTTGGACCGTGCCATTGATCCAACCGAAACCGCTTTGGGTCGATTTCGGGAAAACACCGGATTGGCGCTCAGCTTTGATTACCAAGCGCTATACCAACGCAGTTCTCACAGCCTGACCGGGCAGGACGAATCTGCATCCGGTCAGCTCAGGATGGTTGGGACGTGGGAATTGGCAAACCGGGGTGGTGAAAACCCGGGTAGCCTTGTCTTTATTCTGGAGAACCGACACCGGTTGGGCCAGTCCATTGCACCCTCAGCACTGCCTGCGCAAATTGGATATCAAGGGGCAACTGCGGTCACGTTTGGGGACACGAACACGACCTTGTCGGTAGCTTACTGGCAACAAGCCTTCGCAAACGGACGAGGAGGAGTGGTGGCGGGTCGGATCGATCCGGGCGACTACTCTGACATTCTGGGTTACGTGAACCCAAGGACGACCTTTTCGAACTATTCAATCCTGTTTAGCCCGGTGCTGCCAATCCCCGATCCCGGTTTTGGTGTCACGGTCGGCGGCTACCTGACGGATCAAATTTATGCGTTAGGGGTGGTCAGCGATGCCAATGGGTCTCTCACAGACATTGAGTGGTTTTCCGGGGGTAGCGAATTCTACAAATACGCCGAGATCGGCTGGACGCCCGAAAAATCAAAACGATTTCTGACAAACGTTCATCTGGGGATGTTTCACACGGATGCGCGCCAACAAGTTGGCGTACCGGAAACATATGGAGCCACACTTTCTGCCAACCATACATTCGACAACCAACTGATGATCTTCGGACGGCTGGGATGGTCCAATGGCGGCGGTGCGTTGGCCAAGCGTGCAGTCAACGCAGGCTTGATGTGGCGACCTGGCCCCTATGATGATCTCCTTGGCATAGCGGCCACTGTTGCCGACCTGACGACACCAGGATTGCCCAATCAAACGACACTTGAAGCTTTCTACCGTCTGGACCTGGCCGACAATCTGGCGCTGACGGCAGACGTGCAATACCTGAAAAACCCCGGATCAAACGCGAACGACCCGCTGGTCTTAGGACTGAGACTGAGGGTCAATCTTTGATGCATGCCGGGTAGCAGTTTCCGTTCGGGCTTCATTTTGGCCGGAACGGCGGGGGCGGCAAGTGAGTGGGTCGCCCCCAACTATTTTGCAGTGGCAGACCTTTTCGGTCTCCTTGCGATCTCTTCAGTCTTTATGTGGGAGCTTTAGTGTCATGGCGCGATACATCTACAGTTTGGTTATTTTGCTTTTTGCTGCGGCGGTTTCGACGTCAAACGCTGTTCCAGCGTACGCACAGAACGCGGCGAGTGAACAGGAACCTGCTGAGGTACAGCAAGAAGATCTCTTAACTCAGGTTGCCGACAAATCAATTTCTGCCGGTGACCTGGAGATACTGCTTGTTCCGCTGACGACAGATGAGCTTTCAGAAATCGCTGTTGCCTGGCAAGACCATGTTCGCAACCAACTTGAAGAAATTGCCCGTATCAATCTTAGCCTTCAGGCCGGAAACGAAGCGCAAGAAGATGACCTGAGATCACAGCTTTCTTTGATAAACGACACTGGCACTGTAATTTTGGATAATTACACTCTGGTCTTGAACGAATGGGCCCTAAAGGGTGCCGCCGAAGAAGACCTGAAACCGCATACCGATTATCTTTTAGCGCTCAAAACTGGCGTGCTTAAAACAACGGATTTACAGACGTTATTTCACAACGCTCTCCAATGGTTGGTTTCCTGGGAGGGAGGTGCTGGTCTTCTATTGGCTGGGTTGGGTGTTTTGGCTGCTGTTTGGGTTATGATGTTTGTAGCCAAAATGGTGCGTCGTTTAACTGAGCGCGGCCTTGAAAAGATACCAACAATATCGCGGATGCTTAAGAAATTCATTGCGACCGCAGTGTTTTGGGCGGTCTTTATTCTCGGCATTCTGGTTGTACTTGCCTTGTTCGGTGTGAACGTCACTCCTTTGTTTGCAATATTTGGTGGTTTGTCTTTCATTCTTGGCTTTGCGCTTCAGGAAACGCTAGGCAATCTCGCCAGCGGTCTGATGATCATGGTTTTAAAGCCATTCGATACCGGAGACTATATTCAGGTTGGCGGGTCATCTGGTTTTGTTGACGAGATGTCGGTCGTTTCGACAAAAATCCGAACCTTCGACAACCAGATCATCATTGTGCCGAATAGTAAGATCTGGGGTGACGTAATCACAAATGTCAGCGCATCTGATGAGCGTCGCGTCGATCTGGTTTTTGGGATCGCGTATTCAGACAACGCTGCTCACGCAATCGATGTTCTGAAGGAATTGGTCGCAAGACATGAACTATGCCTGAAGTCGCCTGATCCAGAAATATTTGTTGGTGAACTTGGCGACAATTCAGTCAATATCTTTTGTCGACCGTGGTCCAAGTCTGACGACTATTGGACTGTCTATTGGGACCTCACAGGACAAGCCAAGGAGCGGTTTGACCAAGAGGGAATATCAATACCGTTCCCGCAGCGCGATGTTCACCTGATCCCAGTGGAAGGAGCAAAGACATGAGAGCATTAGTAATATGGGTGATGTCCTTTCTGCTTCTTTGCTGTGTAGCCTCGGCCCAGTCAGAAGAAATACTGCTGCCGCAGCAGGAGCGAGAAGATCCCGAATTCATAGCACCGGTTATTGTCGATGGGGATGAGCTTTTTGTCGTCCGCGGATCCAGCGCATTGCCCGCAACGGACAGGGCCGCAAAGATTGAAGAAAGAATTGCTCAAGTCGCGGATAGATCAGAGAGCAAAACGGTCGACATCCAAATCTCCCAGGCTGAATTTGGACAACTCGTACGGGTGGACGGCCATATGGTCACTATTACTACTCAGGCTGACGCCGACCACGAACAAATGGACATTGAAGTTCTGGCCGGGCTGCAAGCAGAGGCCATCGAAAATGCCATTTTAAAGTACCGGGAAGCGCGATCCAGCGAAGGCCGCGTTGACAGCGCCTTGGCCGCTGTTGCTTGGACGGCGTTGTTTGCACTGGTGTCATACTTCTTCTTTGCCAAACGGAAGAAGTTTCTGGGCTACGTCAGAAACAACTTGGAAAAGAGAGCGGAAAGCGTCGAGGAAGCTACAAAGTCAATCCTACGAAGCAGGGCAATCGCGTCTATCATCGTTTATTCAATTCATGCTTTGATGTGGGTGCTGTTTCTGTTTTTTCTCTATTACTACCTGTCCTTGGTTTTGCTGTCTTTCGCGGAAACCCAGACCATCGCTCAAGTTCTTCTAAAGTACGTTAGTGAGCCATTGATAAATGTTGTGCTTGCTGTCGTTGGGTACATCCCAAACCTGATCATGCTGGTGATTATTGCAGCCTTATGTCGATTTGCGATCCGCGGCCTCGATCTGTTCTTTGACAACCTGGAGAACGGTGCATTCGAAATCAAAGATTTCGAGGCGCACTGGATCGCGCCAACGAACATGCTGTTCAGGGCTTTGATCATCGTGATCGCACTGGTGTTCGCCTACCCATACATTCCGGGCTCAGGTTCCCGGGCGTTTCAAGGCCTGACAATTCTTGCCGGTATCATGGTCTCGTTGGGATCTAACACAGTTGTATCGAACATGATGGCAGGTCTGTTTGTCATCTATCGGCGCAGCACGAATGTTGGTGATCGAATAATGGTTGGCGACAAGATAGGGGACGTAACCGAAATCAAGCTTATGGAAACACTTATCAAATCCATCAAAAACGAAATGATCAGTATTCCAAACGCTCAGTTGTTGAACTCAGAGGTCGTGAATTATTCGCGCAAAGTCGATGGTCGAGGCCTTCTCGTGCACACGACGGTCGGGATCGGGTACGAGGAGCCGCCAAAAAAAATCACGGCAATGTTGATAGAGGCGGCTCATCGCACACAGAGTTTGAAGAAAAACCCGGAGCCCTTTGTACTTTGGACACAGTTGGCTGACTATGCCATCAATTACGAAATTAACGCATACACATCTCGAGGATCGAGTTTGCCTAAGATTCTGTCTGATCTACACCAAAACATCGTGGAAGTGTTCAACGAGAACGGTACGCAAATTATGACACCGTCCTTCATGGCTGACCCGCCAAGTCCTAAGATTCCCACTGAGGAATGGGATGGAAAGCTTGCTCATATAGCGGAGTAAAAGAATACCAAGTCCACTCTGGGTCTACTAAACCCCGCCCTTGCAGGTTGTCGGATTAGTTTGATTGATCCAGAGCAATGGGTAAGATTAATGCAATAGTTTTCAGAACGTTTTGGGGTTCCAAATGATCAATTGGACATTTACCGCAATAGTAACGCTTCTCGCGAGTGGCGCTCTTGCCGCTGGTATGGAGCCGTGGGGTGAGTCCGGCGACTGGAAAATTTTGATCGACCCCGAGAAAGGAAATGGCTGCCTCGCGTGGAAGCCTTTCGAAGACGACATGACAGTTGAAATTGGCGTCGCACCCAATCAGGCTGGCGGTTTCTTCGCCGCTTACAATCCGACCTGGGTTCAGATTGAGGACGGATCAACCGGTATCGTGAACTTCGATTTTGGTGACGCAAAGTTTGAAGGCGAAGCCGTAGGTGTTTTTAAAAATGGCGTCCCCGGGGGGTATGCCTTTTTCGATAATCCCGCGTTTGTGACCGAATTCGGAAAGCGCCAAAGCGTCACGATAATTGGTGAAAGTGGAACCGAAGTAGAGCTTGATCTGAGTGGGTCCTCAAAAGCCATCGAGGCCGTTTTGGCATGTCAGGCAGAACAGCCTGAACCACTCAAGAACTAGGTCGTGACGGACTATTGAAGCTGATTCATGTCTGGCACGCACGGTTGCCTGTCTGCTGGCATCGCATCAGCACCTTCCGGAGCTTTGTTTCTGGATCCACCCACATCCAACTTGAACTTCGGTGACGAAAGTTGGCCAGTCACATCAAACGGCCACGCGCTACGGGATAGCGGTTGGCCAACTCGACGAGGTTCTGCCCTGATCACAATAGTATCTTTGACCCAATCCACTTGGCCCTTGGCCACCAATTGAACAGAACCCGTTTCAACCACGATGGAGTCTGAGCTTACCCGGCCGGCTTCGATGTTAATTGGTGCCACAACGCATGTTATGTCCGTGTAACCTTGACGGAGTTCCTCTGAGAACAGCCAAGGGAAAATACCAAGGCCTGCCAACTCCAGAAGGCTGGTGCTGACATAGCCTTGTGACATCGACAAAGAAGCATTGCCGCGCATGGAATTCACAAACGCTTTGCCAGACGCGGTACTGCCCGAAACGTTAAATTCACCACTCAAACGTCCATAGGCATCTATCCCGATACCCAGTTCATCGAGAATCTCTCCGAATTCCCATCCTGAAGTTGACCCCGACAAGGAGAGCCAATCAGGTGAGTCAATCAGATTCATCACTGCCCTTAGGCTGAAGTTTCCACCGCCATATGCCATCTTGAGCGGGCCAAAATCTACGGTTCCTTCTTTTGCAGACAATTGGCTGGAAACAGAAGTTACGCCTTGTTGGCCAACAATCTCCTTAAAGTCGATTTGTACCTCGACGTCAGCCTCTCTCAGTACGCGCTGCACATCTAGAAGATCGGCTGGCTTTCCTTTCTCCTTTGGTAAAACCAGGGGCTGTACGTTGGTTTCCTTCGGTAGAGCCAAGGGCTGTACGTTGATTTCAGGATCTTTTGAAGCGTCGCCTACCAAGCTTTTGAGCTGGTCCAGCGTGGCGGTCAGGTTTTTTAGATCGTTTAAATCGAGCCTTTTACTCGCAACGTTTCCGCGAATTACAGAAGCGCCATCGGGAAATTTTGCATCCAAAGCGGCCAGAAGGTGTGACGAACCGGCTTCAAACTCGATTGAGGCAGTGAAGTCCTCGCCCTGCTTCGACGTCACTGCATCGACGGCAAGTGTACCAATCTCGACAGGTTGCAATTTGAGCGCAGTCAGAAAACTAGCTCCGTCGCTGACATCCAGTTCCACGTCAAAATCAAGGCCTGACAGCCCTTTCAATTCGCTGACCGATAGCGCGAGGTCAAGCGCCCAAAGATCTGTGCCATAGGTGGTTGCGTTAAACCTGTTGAGCGAAACAGGCCCTCCTTGATTGGACAAGCTGAAGTCGGCATTTATGCCACCGAGCTGATCGACAAAATCTTCATCCATATTTGGCAAAATCAATTTGGCCGGCCCGTTGAGTGTGCCTTCGAAAGTCACGTCCTGAAGCTGAAGCAGGTCGAGAATTTCGCCGTCGGCCTTTAGAATTGGGTCCTCAATGGGTCCAGCCTGTAAGGCGATGCCCAGCATCGCAAGCCGACCATCGGGCATGCGGCGAATGCGTTCGATAGAGGCTGGCCCGATCACGTCCAGGCCTTGGTCAAATGCGTTAGTTTGGAACAGAAGTTTCTCGAACTCGAAAGACGCAAGGGATCCTACCATGTGCATTTCAAAGGCTGTGAACTTCAGCTCCTGGAAACTCTTTGCTGCGTTCGGCGGCTGCCCCTCAGGATAAAGCCGCGCGTCGAATAGCAGATCAACGCCCCGAGCTGTGTAGAGGTCTTCTATCGATCCTTCTGCTGTAAGTTGCTGTCCGTCCTCAAGGTTTACGGTGGTCGTAAAGGTCTCGATTTTCAGAGCATCCTGAGAAACAAGCTCTGCTTGCAACTGGCCATTCCCTTCCAGAACTCGCTCCAGCCCAATGACTTCAAGAAAGTCACCGAATTCACCAGTGTCCATCTGCAAGACAGCACGATAGCCGCCTCCCTCGTTTTCCGAAAATGGTTCGCCGTCGTAGCTTACCGTCATTTCGCCAAAATTGGCGCGCGTCGTAAACGGTGCACTATGAGGATAGTCACCCTCAATTTCGAAACTTTGGCCGTTGACGGAGCCTGTCCCCGAGACCTTTGTTCTTTGCCCTTCGTCTACCTGTTCCAGAGCGAGAGACTGGAGGTCAAACACGAACGAAAAGCCAGAGGATTGATCATCAATGTTCAACCCAATGGATGTGAAAGTTACATTCTTGTCGCTCAGGAATGAGAGGATCCCGCTACCTTCTGGGTTGCCCTCATTGGACCCGCCTGTCTCAGCTATAGCCTCTTGATTGTCCTCTTCCGTGGCGTTTTCGGGTTCCGGTTTTGGCGTCGGTCGGCCTTTTCGCCAACTTGTAGTGCCGTCAGCAGACGTAAGGAAATTCGCCTGGAGACCGTCAACGACGAGGTTGTCAAAGTGCAGACGACGATTGGCCAAAGCGGCAACATCCAATTCCAGTTCCAGAAGGTTCAATTCTGCAAGAGATGTTTCCGGCATTGATTGGCTCGGGATAACCACACCACCGACGTAAATGTGGGTGATGCGTCCAAGCGCGACACTTACATCGTCGTTGACCACAATCGGTTGTCCGATTTGTTCAGAAAGGACTTTTTCGACCAGGTTACGTCGCATCTCCGAAAATAGCGGCGCAGCAAGTAGTAACCAAACAAGTGCGATTGTTGCAAACACAAGTAGTACGACAACCCCAATTGTTCTAAACAGCCAAGTCCTCATGCATCCCCCTGTCGTCGCCTACGCCGTTTTGTCTATCTGCAATTCGGCGTTCGCCAATCTGCTGGACTAGATGGGCACATAATTCGGTTCGCGCGCGCCGCGCATTTAGTGCTCATCGGTCCAAAGCCGCCAGGATACGAGCATCCCGCTCGTATGGGTCCTCGCGGAAATGAACGACCCCGTCTTCGACCCACGCTGTCCAGTATGTTAAAAGAACCGGCATTGGCTCAGGTAGATCAACGCGCGTTGTCTTTCCGCTATCCAAAATGGACTGCATCTTCTGCCGGCTCCAATCTGGCTCTCCCTCCATCAGAAGGCTCGCGAACTCGAACGGATACTCAAGGCGAACGCAGCCAGAACTGAGATTTCTCTCGTTTCGGTCAAAAAGGGTTTTGTCGTTTGTGTCGTGCAAGTATACAGCGTATTTGTTTGGAAACATGAACTTAACCAAACCCAGCGCATTGTCTGGGCCCGGTTGCTGAACCAGGGTCACGCCGGGGTTCTTCGCCCCCCAGTTTACAGTGTTTGCGGGGATTGTCTGGCCATCCTTGTTCCGAACGACATAGTTGTTGCGTGTCAGATAGGCAGGATCCTTGCGGATGCGCGAAAGTTTGTCTTTACGAAAAATCGAGGCGGGAACGGTCCAGGTGGGATTGAATTCCATATACTTGATTTCGTCTCGGAACACTGGGGTCTTTCGATAGGCTGACCCTGTGATTGATCTAGTGGTCCAAAGCGTGCCATCCGATGTGACCAAATATGTGCGGGCTCCTGCAATGTTCACCAGCACGAATTCGTCGTCGACTTCCCGCATAAGCCAGCGGCCACGTTCCAAGCTGAGACGCAGCTTGTTAATTCGATCTTCCACCGGTTTGTTTAGCGATGCGAACGTCTTACCGCCAATGACCCCATCGGCTTCTAATCCATGCCGACTCTGAAAAGATTTGACTAATTTCACCAAGTTATCGTCGTAAACCCAAGCTGTGTTTATGCCGTTTTCACCATCTTCAGAAGAACCGCTTGTTTCAACGAAGCCTTCTGCCGCCAGCCTTTCGCGCAGCTTAGCGACAGCAGGGTCCACCATCTCTGGTTTAAGAACGGTTTCATCCGGAACATTGGTCCAACCGCCCTGTAAAGCAATGGCCCTATACTTACTCAGTGCTTCGACAAGCATCGTATACTGCGCATTGTCGATATCGATGCGTTCGATTAACGCGCTAAAACCTTCACCTTGAAGAAACTGATTCAGGGCAACGGCTGGGTCTTGTTGAATTACCGGTTTTGAGAAGTTCCAATCATCGTCCAGTGCATTTGG
Organism: Ruegeria sp. CDSB013; assembly: GCF_059611165.1. Classification (NCBI taxonomy): domain Bacteria; kingdom Pseudomonadati; phylum Pseudomonadota; class Alphaproteobacteria; order Rhodobacterales; family Roseobacteraceae; genus Ruegeria; species Ruegeria sp. CDSB013. The sequence goes on from NZ_JBXWPA010000002.1 coordinate 239,696, forward strand.
GTCGACTTTCCCAAACACCAAATGATGAACCAGTTTCACCGCAGCGTCCGTTGCCAGAATATCGAACAATGCTTGATTAGAAACATCGCCAGTTTGGGCGGCCTTAAATGCGGCTTGAAGCTCCGCTAAGTCAAAATCTTCCGGTCTGAAGCCCTGTTCTATAGCACTATCCAACTCATCAAAGAGTTCGTCTGCCAATTCATCGCGTGTCCACGCAGGAGTGAAGCCCCTCTCTTCGTAGAAACGCGGCACTAGGATTTCAGCATCCAAGCTCTTGCTGTCAGGTAGCGTGCTACTCACGTCCAACTCGGCACCGAGTAGAGCAGCAATCTGCTCTGAGATCTCGTTTGCGACACTTGGGTTGGGGAATATTGTTACCAATGCAGTTAGCGAAATCGCGACTAACGACTTAACGTGACCCACCAATACCTCCTGCGGCTTCGCGCTATATGCTGTCTCTATGTGGAAGGATACTCATACATAATGTATAATCAAATCGTAATTTATGATTTTAGTATGGCCATTTGATTGGAGGGTTCGAGAGCCGTGTGTATATGCAGGGGATCGGCGCTGAACGTCCAAACGATGCTGTGGACGAGTCGGCCCTGTTGAATCTACTGTCATTGCAGTATCGACGGAGTTGGGCGGGTTATGGCGACATTTGTATTGGTCCATGGAGCGTGGCAAGGGGGATGGTGCTGGGCTCGCGTAGCCGCGCTTCTGCGCAGGGAGGGCCACGACGTTTTTACCCCTACACTGACAGGTCTGGGCGAACGTGCTCATCTCGTGAGTGACGAAACCGATCTGGCCATGCATATCGAGGATGTCCTGGGGGTGATCACGTGCGAAGAACTCTCTGACATTGTTTTGTGCGGTCATAGCTATGGCGGCATGGTTGTCACCGGAGTCGCAAATAGAGCGCCCGACCACATTCGCTCACTTGTGTACCTCGATGCGCTCGTGCCGGGCGATGGGCAGGCCGCCTTGGATGTGTTGCCTGCGGATATCGCGGCAGGGCTTCGTGATAGTGCCGTCGATGGCAAAGTCGCGCCGGGCCCAGCGGAGGCTTTTTCGGTGAATGGAGCAGACTGTGCGTGGGTAGACCGCCGAAATGTCGCGCAACCACTCAAGACATTTGAGCAACCGATTCAACTGGTGAGCGGCGGAACCAAGGTGTTAAAGCGGACCTACATCTATGCCACTGGCTGGGTCCCAGGGCTTGGCCAACCGTTTTTTGAGCGATACCAGCATCAGTCGGGGTGGACAGCGGTTTCGGTGCCATTCGGGCACTACGTGATGATCGATAGGCCTGACGACTTGGCCCGAATACTAATGTCCGTGATTTGAATTTGGCCGCCCGATCCTGCGCGAGCGCGCGGACAGCGAAATCGCCCGCGTAGGAATAGTTTTTGCTTCCATCCCGATTGTCCTACTTCAACCAGCGCTTCGGGCGGGATGCGCCGCAGCGCCGCAAGTGATTCCGCATCTCGACTGATCAGCTGGCATTGATCTCGATGCACCAGCTTCGGGCGGCTCCTGAGGTCGCCGCCCAAGATAGCAGTGAGGTGTCTCGCTTCGTCTAGTTCACCAGCCCAACTCTCCAATCCGTGCCCAAGTATTCTGAGTCAAAAGGCTGGCTCATCGACTCGGATTCAGTCCGCTCATCGACCGTCCGATCTTCCAATTAACCGGTCATTCAATATGCGCTCTAACTGACAGATGGCCTTAGTATCGGGAGCGCATCATGGCTCAGACCACGCAGCAACCTGAAATCTGGACGCAGGCTGCGCCCTATAGTAGGCGTTGCGGGCAACCTTAAAATGTTTAATGCGCCATTTGGTTTAAAGCCAAGCTCTGCTAATTCCACCGAACCGGGAGCAAGTTACACTTTGTCTAGCCGCACTGAAAAAGACACTGAAACACAGCGTCCGACTACGTTGACTGCAATGGCGGTCGACGTGCTCTCCACGGCGGATGGTCACGCAAAAACAGCCAAATCACGAGCCTACGCTTCTATTTGGAAAACTGCGCGCACTAAGGGAGAAATCATTGAACTAGGGCGTTCTATTCCACCAGATCATCCTGCTCGCCCACAGGAACCGGAGTTGCTCAGTCCCCGCGACGTACCAAAGCGCAAGCCGGGATCTCCAGCAGGAAGAATTGCGCTTCTGCATGCGGTCGCCCATATCGAACTCAATGCCGTCGATCTGCACTGGGATATTATCTCACGCTTCGCCCGCGTGCCGATGCCGATAGGATTTTATGACGACTGGGTGAAAGCCGCAGACGACGAAGCAAAACACTTCAATCTGATCTGTGATTGCCTGGAAAGGATGGGAAGCTACTACGGAGCCCTGCCCGCTCATGATGGAATGTGGCGCGCGGCAACAGATACTGCAAACGACCTACAAGGGCGGTTAGCTATCGTTCCAATGGTATTGGAGGCACGAGGGCTAGATGTAACGCCAGGAATGATAGAGATTTTCGAGAAAGCTGGCGAGACCGCGGTTGTTGAAAGCCTCAAAACCATCTACAGCGAAGAAGTCAGCCACGTGGCGTATGGGGCGAAATGGTTTAACTTCGGCTGTGGTAGGGACAACAGTGATCCAAAAGAAGTATTCCATGCGCTAGTGAAGCGCTATTTCAAAGGAGGTTTGAAGCCTCCGTTCAATGAAGAAAAACGGGCAGATGCCGGATTGCCACCCGATTTTTATTGGCCGCTCGTTGACGAGCTTCCAGCTTATGTTCGCTGAGTATATTGGCATTTGCCCGCGCCACTGAAGCGTTTTGCTTGCGGACCTCGTACTTCAAGTAGTCACCTGCACGTCGATTCAGGAGGCGAAAGTTCCGGCGCACAGACGGCGAAACCACTTCGGCAAGCGGGATCTCGTCCAAGCAAAGCAGAAGAATTGGCCAAGCCAAACCCGTTTCTCTTCCCGTTTGGCGCTTCTGTCCTCGCTTCGATCCGGATTGGAACTCAAGTGCATGGAACTTTTGATGGGGTTTTAAGGAGAAAAAGTTCCATAACGCGCGTGGAACTTTTTGAAGTGGAAGTTTTTCGGCTCCATGCATTGATTGTTTCAAGGGGATTTCGCTGATCGATACGAAAAAAAATCGGTTTTGGTTGGTATAACGAGTCCCTGTGTGGGCGTAAAAACGCAGATCCCAAGGTGTATTTCACCAATTGGTGCGCCAGTATTTCCATGGCGTCCTGAAGCCCCCGTTTAACGAAGAAAAACGGGCCGAGGCCGGGCTGCCGCCGGATTTCTATTGGCCTCTGACGGAGGATTTGCCATTGCCGGGACAGACGCAATAACGGGCACAAGTTGACGTTATCGGCAATTTCTCGCCTAGAATCGGCGGCAAAAACCGGTAACGCAAGGTCGATAAGTTAACAAACTTGCCCAAAGCTCCCTCTCGCTCTATGCACTTCGCCCAAGGGACGGCTATCACTCACGACCGGTCCCGATCTTTGGGGATGGAGAGGTAGGACGCGTGAGAACACGTCTGGCAATCAAATTACATTCATTGTTCGAGCGGCATTTTCCCGAACGCCGTGTCTTTCTGAAATCCGACAATGATACGCGGTTTATTCGGCTAAGCTCGGAAACGCAGGTCATAGCCGTTGCTGGTGTCGCCTTGTTCGTGGGATGGACAGCTGTCGCGACTGCGATACTGTTGATGGACAGCATCGGGTCGGGAAACTTCCGGGAACAGGCAAAGCGTGATCAGGCGACCTATCAGGAACGACTGAACATCATGTCCACGGAACGGGACGTCCGAGCGCAGGAGGCTTTGGCGGCTCAGGACCGGTTCAACGCAGCGCTCGAGCAGATTTCGGCCATGCAGTCGGAACTGCTGGCGTCGGAAAACCGCCGCCGCGAGCTTGAGACCGGGATCGAGGTTATCCAGACCACGCTGCGCGCTACCATGAAACAGCGCGAAGAAGCACGTACAGAACTGGTCACGCTTCAGCAGGAAGCGGGCGAAGGCGACATGTACATGGCCGCCGTTGCCAACCCTGAACAGATGAACTTTATGACCGAGGCACTGTCCCGTACCGCCGAGGAACGCGACCAGATTGCCGCCAATGCCAAGGACGCGCTGGAACAGCGTGACGATCTTGAGCTGGAAATCCGGCTGATGCAGGAACGCAGCGACGAGATCTTCCGCCAGTTGGAAGAGGCAATGGTGATCTCGGTCGAACCACTGGACAAGATGTTCCGCCAGGCCGGCATGCCCACCGACCGCATCATCGAAGAAGTCCGCCGCGGCTATAGCGGCATGGGCGGCCCCCTAACCCCTATTTCTTTCAGCACGCGCGGTGAGGAACTGACCCCCGACGAGATCCGCGCAAATACTCTGTTGCAACAGATGGATCAGTTGAACCTGTACCGAATTGCTGCAGAGAAAGCGCCGTTTGCAAGCCCCGTCAATTCCGTCGTGCGATTCACGAGCGGTTACGGGACGCGTCGAGACCCCAAGACAGGTGGTCGCCGCATGCATAACGGCGCTGATTTCGCAGGTGCCCATGGCACCGACATTTTTGCCACCGCCGACGGTGTGGTCACCCATGCCGGCTGGCAGTCCGGGTTTGGACGGCTGGTAAAAATCAAGCACGCGTTCGGAATTGAGACACTTTATGCCCATAACACGAAGATACGCGTGAAGGTTGGTCAAAGGGTCTCGCGCGGGGATCATATTGCTGATATGGGTAGCACCGGACGGTCGACCGGCACGCACCTGCACTATGAAGTTCGCGTGAACGGAAAACCTGTTAACCCAATGACTTACATCAAGGCTGCGAGAAATGTTTTCTAAGAGCAAAATCAACGAGCCCTCGTCCACTGCACCCGAGGCGGCAAAACCCGCTGCACCGGCGACACCGGCGGCCCCTGCACCGGCAGAAAACAAGGCCAGCACCGCGCCCAAGCCCAAGCCACCGGCATCGGTTCTGTCTTCGGACCTGCACATCACGGGCAACCTGAAGACCTCGGGCGATATCCAGGTCGAAGGCACTGTCGAAGGCGACATCCGTGCGCATCTGCTGACAATCGGTGAGACTGCCACCATCAAAGGCGAAGTCACCGCCGATGACGTCGTGATCAACGGCCGCATCGTGGGCCGTGTCCGTGGTTTGAAGGTACGCCTGACCTCGTCCGCACGTGTCGAAGGCGACATCATCCACAAGACCATCGCGATCGAAAGCGGCGCGCATTTCGAAGGTTCGGTTCAGCGTCAGGACGACCCCCTGAACCCGGGCCGCGGCGGCAAGGCGGGTGCCAACCCGGCGGCCGAAGTCAAGCAGTAACGCGGACCACTTTCCAAGTTTCGAACGCCGCGGGGAAACCCGCGGCGTTTTTCATTTGACGGGGACGATTGGGTTTTCCGGTTCCAACCGCCCGGCGCGTCCTTATAGTGACCTTTATGTTGTTCTTTTTCACAGCCTTGGCGCTTATTGCCGGTTTCCTACTGTATCGCTACTGGTCCAAGTCCCGGGCGCGCCTACAGTTATTGTCCACACCCCTGACAGACCACCAACGCATCCTCATCGAGCAGCAAGTGCCGTTGATCCGCCGCCTGCCCCTAGACCTGCGTGTCAAACTGGACGGCAAGGTGAATCTGTTTCTGGATCAGGTTCGTTTCTTTGGTTGCGACGGGCTGGACGTAACCGAAGAGATGGAACTGGCCATCGCCGCGCAGGCCTGTCTGCTAATTGTAAACAGCGACCTCTGGTACGATCACCTGACCACGATCCTGATCTACCCGAACGCTTTTAAGTCTCGGCAGCGGCGACAGGAAGGATACGTCGTCAGCGAGAAAGAGATCGTGCGCACCGGGGAAAGCTGGGACCGTGGACCGGTTATCCTGTCTTGGACCCACAGCAAGCTGGGCGCACTGAACGACCATGACGGGCAGAATGTCGTACTGCATGAGTTTGCCCACCAGATAGACGATCTGTCCGGTGGCACCAACGGCGTTCCGATCCTGAGCGACGGGCAAAGCTTTGCTGAATGGGAGCGTGTCTTTCTGACTGCCTATGACACCCTTGTCCGCGCCGTCGAAAGCGGGCGGCGCACGGTAATCGACGCCTATGGCGCAACCGGCCATGAAGAATTCTTTGCCGTTTCCGTCGAGGTGTTCTTTGAAAAGCCCCGCGACCTGAAATCTGAGGCCCCTGAGGTCTATGACCAACTTGCCAAACTGTTCCAACTGGACCCGGTTACCTGGGGTTAGGCGTGCTTAGGCTCCCACCGCCTCACTCCTGACCACTGCCAGTGAAATTTCCCCTTATCCAAACATTTCACAAAACATCATTTTCGAATTAGTCTTAAATTAGTGTTTTCAGGAGGATTTTTCATGTCATCAAAACTCATGGCCGAGTTCTTCGGTACGTTCTGGTTGGTTCTGGGCGGTTGCGGCAGCGCCGTTCTGGCCGCCGGGGTCGCCGATGTGGGCATCGGTTGGCTGGGCGTTTCCTTTGCCTTCGGCCTCACCGTTCTGACGATGGCCTATGCCGTCGGGCATATCTCGGGCGGCCATTTCAATCCTGCAGTCAGCCTTGGGCTGATGATCGGGGGACGGTTTCCGGCGAAGGACCTTATCCCTTATTGGATCGCCCAGGTCATCGGCGCAATTGCTGCGGCTGCTGTCTTGTATCTAATCGTCAGCGGCGCGCCCGGCTTTGACGGCGTGGGTGGGTTTGCCTCGAACGGCTATGGTGAGGCATCACCCGAGGGCTATTCAATGATGTCCGCTCTGGTGATCGAGATCGTCATGACTGCGTTCTTCATCATCATCATCCTGGGGGCCACTTCCAGCGGCGCTCCTGCCGGGTTCGGCCCCATCGCCATCGGGCTTGGTTTGACATTGATCCACCTGATCTCGATCCCGGTGACCAACACATCGGTCAACCCGGCCCGGTCCACAGGGGTTGCTTTGTTCGCGGACGCGCCTGCCCTTGGGCAGCTCTGGCTGTTCTGGGTTGCACCCCTGATCGGTGGCGCAATCGGCGCATTGATCTGGAAGGCGATGACAACAGACGACTAAAGGCCAAGCGGGGGATTATTTCCCCCGCTTTCCTCTTCCTAAGCTATCATCCCTGACGAGACGACGCGAAACCAGAGAGGTAGACATGCTTCGAACACTGATGGTCACTGCGATGACGTTGACCGCGACAGCGGGACTGGCACAGGATGCTTGGCTGACAATCCCCGAAACGCCTGCCATGCCCAAGGCCGCGTCCAGTGGTACCGCCAGCGTGAATGGCATAGATATGTATTACGCCACCTATGGATCGGCAGAGGGCACGCCCGTGCTGCTAATCCATGGCGGTCTGGCGCATGGCGATATCTGGGCAGCGCAAGTGGCTGATCTGGCCAGTGACCACAGCGTGATTGTGGCGGATACGCGCGGGCACGGCCGTTCAACCAATGACGGCAGCACCTACAGCTACGAACTGTTGGCGCAGGACTATCTGGCGCTGCTGGATCATCTGAATGTTGAGCAAGTAAATCTGGTCGGATGGTCTGACGGTGCCAACATTGGCTACACGATCTCGACCACGGCGCCGGATCGTCTTGCCAGCCATTTCGCCCATGCGGGCAACGTTACTTTGGATGGGATTGACCCTTCAGTCGAAACCAACGAAGTCTTTGGAACTTACGTCGGGATGATGGCCGGGGACTATGCCGCCATGTCCCCCACTCCGGACGGGTTCGAAGCGTTTCTGGGCGGTGTCGCAGCCATGTGGGCGACGGAAAAGCCCGGAGGGCTTGAGGGGCTGCAATCCGTAACCGTGCCCACTCTGGTCGTGCAGAGCGAACATGACGAAGCAATTCTGACCGAACACTCACAGGCGATTGCCGAGGCGATCCCGGACGCTGAACTATTGATTTTGAAAGACGTCAGTCACTTTGCGTCATTTCAGGATCCGGATACTTACACGCAAGCGATCCGAAACTTCATCGATCAATGACGAGAAACCCGGCGCTGGAGTAAGCGCCGGGTTCAAAGATCATTCGGTAACGGTGACTTTTTTCATCACGTCCGGCTGGCCGATCACCGCGCCATTCTGTCCCTCACCGCGTTTGATCGCATCTACCACGTCCATGCCGCCGGTCACCTGACCAACAACCGTGTACTGGCCGTTCAGGAACGGGCCCGGCTCGAACATGATGAAGAATTGCGAGTTGGCACTGTTGGGGTTTTGCGCCCGCGCCATGCCGACAACACCCCGGTCGAATTCGAAATCCGAAAATTCGGCCGGAAGGTCCGCACGGTCAGATCCACCGGTGCCAGCGCGACGCAAGTCGCCGCCCAGACGGCCATGCTCAACATCGCCGGTCTGAGCCATGAAGCCGTCGATCACGCGGTGAAACACCACGCCATCGTATTTCCCTTCATTGGCCAGGGCAGCGATTTGCTCGACATGTTTCGGGGCCAGATCATCGAATAGGTCGATAGTGACGGTGCCATTGGCCCCCTCACCTTCGATCTCGACCTCAAGGCCCGTGGCCAGCGCCGGGCTGGCCAACAAGGCAAAAGCAGCGGCCAGTTTATACATCGGCTGCCACCTTGACGCTGATCATGCGGTCAGGGCTCATAGGCGGCTCGCCACGTACGATGGCGTCCACATGCTCCATCCCGTCGATGACGCGACCGTAAACGGTGTACTGACCGTTCAGGAAGTGGTTGTCCTTGAAGTTGATGAAGAACTGCGAGTTGGCCGAATCCGGGTTCTGCGAACGGGCTGCGCCCAGCGTGCCGCGGTCATGCGGCAGCTTCGAGAATTCCGCCGGAACGTTGGGCAGAGACGACCCGCCGGTACCCGCCATACGCAGGTTGAACCCGTCTTCCATGTCGCCGTGCTGAACATCGCCGGTCTGCGCCATGAAACCATCGATCACACGGTGAAAGGCCACGTTGTCATACTCACCACTGCGCGCCAGTTCCTTCATGCGAGCGCTGTGCTGCGGTGCTACATCCGGCAACAGCTCGATGACGACATTGCCGTCTTTGAGTTCGACGATGATTGTGTTTTCGGGATCCTTGATCTCGGCCATTAGGCCCTCCTGTCGTTTTATCTTGCGCAAATACCTATGCGCAGGGCGCGGGAATGCCAAGTGACGCATTGACCTGACGGCAAAATGCAGGAAAAGAACCGCCTAAGTCACTTTCATATTTGTCGAGGATTGCGCGATGGGCTGGAAAACACTGGACGACATGGACCTGAACGGCAAACGCGTGTTGGTGCGCGTGGATATCAACGTGCCGGTAGTCGACGGCGTGGTGACCGACGCCACCCGTATCGAGCGCATCGTGCCAACCGTGAAGGACATTTTGGCAGCTGGCGGCAAGCCCATCCTGCTGGCGCATTTCGGACGCCCAGGCGGCGAACGTCGCCAAAACCTGTCGCTGAAGCAGCTTGTTCCGACTTTGGAGACGGCCTTTGGCACCAAGGTTCGGTTTGGCGATGACTGCGTGGGGATCGAGGCAGAAACAGCGGCAGCAAACCTCAGCGGCGGCGAAGTGCTATTGCTCGAAAACACGCGCTTTCACGCGGCGGAAACCAAAAACAGCCCGGAACTAGCTGCCGGCATGGCAAAGATGGGCGACGTCTATTGTAATGATGCCTTCTCGGCCGCACACCGCGCGCACAGCTCGACTGAAGCACTGGCCCGGTTGTTGCCCGCCTGCGCGGGCCGCCTGATGCAGCAAGAGCTGAGCGCGTTGGAAGCCGCGCTAGGCGCGCCTAAACGCCCGGTTACTGCGGTTGTCGGCGGTGCCAAGGTTTCGACCAAGTTGGACCTGTTGGGCAACCTGATCGAAAAGGTGGATTACCTGATCATCGGCGGGGGCATGGCGAACACCTTCCTTGTCGCACAAGGCGTGAATGTCGGCAAATCGCTGGCGGAAACCGCGATGAAAGACACGGCGGCCGAGATCCTGGCCAAGGCCGAAACGACCGGCTGCCAGATCGTCCTGCCTCGCGATGTCGTCGTCGCTGAAAAGTTCGAGGCCCACGCCCCAAATCAGGTCCTTCCAGCCGATCAATGCCCTGCAGACGGCATGATCCTTGACGCTGGTCCGGAAGCCGTCGCGGAAATCACCGCGATTTTCGAAAAGAGCCAGACGCTTATCTGGAACGGTCCGCTGGGCGCGTTCGAGATTGAACCCTTTGATGCCGCGACCAACGCAGCGGCCTTGAAGGCGGCCGAACTGACACGGTCCGGACAGCTTGTGTCGGTTGCGGGCGGTGGTGACACGGTCGCTGCGCTGAATGCGTCCGGTGCTGCCAAGGACTTTTCCTACATCTCGACTGCCGGTGGCGCGTTCCTGGAATGGATGGAAGGCAAAACACTGCCCGGCGTCGCGGCACTGGATCAGTAACCGCTGTCTGTCTGGCAATCGGCATTCATGGTACTCTCTCTGTCAAACCGGGAGATGTGCCATGAAAGCTATTGCCGTCCTTGCCACCACCCTGCTGCCCATCACGACATATGCGCAATCCCATTGCGATGGCCAAACACAGGTTGACGCCAATTTCTGCGCCAAAAAAAAATGGGAAATTGCCGATCAAGAGCTGAACCGCCTTTGGTCAGAGATCAAACCCGCATCGGACGCGCGCGGTGATGGCCAAGCCCTGCTGACCGAGCAACGCGCTTGGCTGAAACGCCGTGACGTGACGTGTGACCCCGAGTTGGACAGCGACGGTAGCGCGGCCCCCATGTTCTATTGGGCCTGCATGGAAGAACAAACCCTGCAACGCAACCAGGCGCTGGAAGCCTGGCGATAACCGCTTCTTATCCCAGCCAAATTCATCAGGCGAACATATTTTTTCTGCTGAGCATCAAAAATTGCGAATCGAGGGATTCACAAGCCGAATCACCTGTGACATAGTGCAGGCAGATGTCCGAAAAGGGCACGTTTTTGAGGCAGACTTCATACGGCGGTAAACAGAGTGTCCCGTTCCCATCGGCCCGGTTTGGGCTCAGTTGTATTCTTCATGGTGGCTTTCACGCTGGGTGTTTATTTCACCTTCGCCGCCGTGCAGGGCGACTATGGCCTGTTCCGACGGGTCGAGATTGCAGCGGAACGGGACGCCCTGTCGCGCGACCTGGCCAAACTTGACGCCGAAATCACGGAAATGGAAAACCTGACGCGCCGCCTGTCAGACAATTACCTGGATCTGGATCTTCTGGATCAGCAGGCGCGGTCCGTGCTGGGCATGATCCGCTCGGATGAGATCGTCATTCGCTGACCCCCCCCCACCAATGGATGCCACCCCACGGGTTAACCGCATGATCACGCGCTGAATTCTGCCTTGCCGGACGCTGCGTCACATTTCCCCTCGCCAGAAAGCAACAAATGCTTTATGAGATAGTTTAACGCTAAACTATCTTGCCGAGAGGGGGAGATCGCCACAATGGCTGCGCGAAAAACCACAAAGAAACCAAATGTTTCTGCGGAAGAACTTACCGAATACTACCGTGAAATGCTGCTGATCCGCCGATTCGAGGAAAAGGCCGGTCAGCTCTATGGCATGGGTCTGATTGGCGGTTTCTGCCACCTCTACATCGGCCAAGAGGCCGTTGTTGTCGGCCTTGAGGCTGCGACCGAAGAAGGTGACAAGCGTATTACCTCATACCGCGACCACGGCCATATGTTGGCCTGCGGCATGGATCCAGGCGGCGTGATGGCCGAGCTGACCGGGCGCATCGGTGGTCTGTCCAAAGGTAAGGGCGGCTCGATGCACATGTTCTCGAAAGAGAAGCATTTCTATGGTGGTCACGGCATCGTTGGCGCACAGGTTCCGCTGGGTGCGGGACTGGCCTTTGCGGACAAGTACAAGGGCAATGGTCGCGTGACCTTCACCTATTTCGGTGACGGCGCTGCGAACCAGGGCCAAGTCTATGAGACCTTCAACATGGCCGCCCTTTGGGATCTGCCGGTGGTGTTCGTGATCGAGAACAACCAATACGCCATGGGTACGGCGCAGGCGCGCTCGACCTCGACCAAAGATATCTACCACCGCGGCGAAGCGTTCGGCATCCCAGGTGAGATCGTCAACGGCATGGATGTACTGGCTGTCAAAGCCGCTGGGGAAAAGGCTGTCGCGCACTGCCGTGCGGGCAAAGGCCCCTATATTCTTGAGATCAAGACCTACCGCTACCGCGGCCACTCGATGTCCGACCCGGCCAAGTACCGCACCCGCGAAGAGGTTCAGAAAGTCCGCGAACAAAGCGACCCGATCGAACATGTGCGCGAGCTGCTGCTGACCGGCAAACACGCGACCGAGGATGATCTGAAGGCGATCGACAAAGAGATCAAAGAGATCGTCAATCAAGCCGCCGAATTCTCGAAAGAAAGCCCCGAGCCTTCCGTCGAAGAGCTCTGGACCGACATTTACGCCTGAGAGGACGATTAAGACATGGCAACCGAAATTCTCATGCCCGCCCTTTCGCCCACAATGGAAGAGGGCACATTGGCCAAGTGGCTGATCAAGGAAGGCGACACCGTATCCAGCGGCGATATTATGGCCGAGATCGAAACCGACAAGGCGACGATGGAGTTCGAAGCCGTCGATGAAGGCATCGTCGGCAAGATCCTGATCGCCGAAGGCACCGAAGGTGTTAAAGTGAACACCCCTATCGCAGTGCTGGTTGAAGAAGGCGAAGACGCCTCGGCCATCCCGGCGGCTGCGCCCGCAGGCGCGGCGGTGGCTGAGGCTGCCCCCGTGGCAGCAGAAGCCCCCGCCCCCGCTGCAACCGCACCTGCGGCACCCAAGGTGGATCTGTCCCCTGACTGGCCGGCGGATGCACCAATGGTCCAGCAGACCGTGCGTGAAGCGCTGCGCGACGCGATGGCCGAAGAAATGCGTGGTGACGAAGACGTTTACCTGATGGGCGAAGAAGTCGCCGAGTATCAGGGCGCCTACAAAATCAGCCAGGGCATGCTGGACGAATTCGGCAGCAAGCGCGTGATCGACACTCCGATTACCGAACACGGGTTTGCTGGTATTGCCGTCGGGTCCGCCATGGCTGGTCTGAAACCAATTGTCGAGTTCATGACTTTCAACTTCGCCATGCAGGCGATTGACCAGATCATCAACTCGGCGGCCAAGACGCTGTACATGTCCGGTGGTCAGATGGGTTGCCCCATTGTGTTCCGTGGCCCCAACGGTGCCGCTGCTCGCGTCGGTGCGCAGCACAGCCAGGATTACGCTGCGTGGTATATGCAAGTGCCTGGCCTGAAAGTTGTGATGCCTTATTCGGCGGCTGACGCCAAAGGACTATTGAAATCAGCGATCCGCGATCCCAACCCGGTCGTGTTCCTGGAAAATGAAATCCTTTACGGTCGTTCTTTTGACATGCCGCAAGTGGATGACCTGACCGTCCCGCTGGGCAAGGCACGTATCTGGCGCGAAGGTTCGGACGTGACCATCGTCAGCTTTGGCATCGGCATGCAATATGCGCTTGAGGCCGCCGACGAGCTGGCCGAGGACGGTATCAGTGCCGAGGTGATCGACCTGCGCACTATCCGGCCAATGGACACAGGCGCGATTATCAACTCGGTGATGAAGACCAACCGTCTGGTGACCGTCGAAGAAGGCTGGCCGCAAGGCTCGGTCGGCGGCTACATCTCATCCGTGGTGATGCAGGAAGCGTTCGATTACCTCGACGCGCCGGTCATCAATTGCACCGGCAAGGATGTCCCGATGCCTTACGCCGCAAATCTGGAAAAGCTGGCCCTGATCACAACTGAAGAAGTGATCGCCGCCGTCAAACAAGTGACCTACCGGTAAGGAGCGACAGACAGATGCCTACAGAAATTCTGATGCCCGCCCTGTCGCCGACCATGGAGGAAGGCACCCTTGCCAAATGGCTGGTCAAGGAAGGCGACACCGTCTCGTCCGGCGACCTGCTGGCGGAGATTGAAACCGACAAAGCCACGATGGAATTCGAGGCCGTCGACGAAGGCACAATCGGCAAGATCCTGATCCCCGAAGGCACCGAAGGGGTCAAAGTAAACACCGCGATCGCGGTGCTGCTGGAAGACGGCGAAAGCGCGGATGACATTGCCGCAGCCCCTGCCGCTGCGCCGGTGGCTGCTCCTGCTGCCGCAGCGGGCAACGAGGCTGCCGCGCCAGCGGCACCCGAGGCGCCTGCCCCTGCCTCGGCTGCTCCGGCCAAAGCGGATGGCGGTCGGATCTTCGCATCTCCGCTGGCCCGTCGTATCGCGGCCCAGAAAGGTCTGGATCTGGCGCAGATTGCTGGTTCTGGGCCACATGGGCGGATCGTAAAAGCTGATGTCGAAGGCGCGACTGCAACTGCCCCGGCTCCGGCTGCCGCATCCGCACCCGCCGCTGCTGCACCGGCAGCCGCCGCAGCTCCGGCCGGTCCGTCCGCGGATGCTGTTGCCCGGATGTACGAAGGTCGCGACTACGAAGAGATCAAGCTTGACGGGATGCGCAAGACCATCGCTGCCCGCCTGTCCGAGGCCAAGCAGACGATCCCGCATTTCTACCTGCGCCGCGATATCAAGCTGGACGCGCTGCTCAAGTTCCGCAGCCAGCTGAACAAGCAGTTGGAAGGCCGCGGCGTAAAGTTGAGCGTCAACGACTTCATCATCAAGGCCGTCGCCAACGCGCTGCAACAGGTTCCCGAATGTAACGCCGTCTGGGCCGGTGACCGGGTTCTGCAACTTAAACCCTCGGACGTAGCTGTCGCAGTCGCCATCGAAGGCGGATTGTTTACTCCGGTTCTGCAGGACGCCGACACTAAATCGCTGTCCGCATTGTCGACCGAGATGAAGGACCTTGCCGGGCGTGCCCGCGAGCGCAAGCTGGCCCCGCATGAATATCAGGGCGGCACATTCGCGGTCTCGAACCTTGGTATGTTCGGTATCGACAATTTCGACGCCATCGTGAACCCGCCGCACGCGGGCATCTTGGCAGTGGGAACCGGGCTGAAAAAACCGGTTGTCGGAGATGACGGTGAACTGACAGTAGCTACGGTTATGTCGGTCACAATGTCTGTCGATCACCGGGTTATTGACGGTGCGCTTGGCGCCCAGTTGCTGCAAGCCATTGTGGAAAACCTGGAAAACCCGATGGTCATGCTGGCCTAAGAAAAAATTAGGGTCGCGCCGATACCAGACCGGCGCGGCCTAACCAGATCACAACCGTCATGTGAGAGCTTGTGATCACCACGCGTGTTGCGCGGACGCCTACCGTCAACCACCTTGTCTGAATGAAAATCACGGACACAGGTGCCCTATGACTTCCACCTATTCGGTAAACTTCTTGCTTGTTGCAGCCCTTGTGATTGGTATGCCGGCGGTTGCGGCGGCGAAGCCCAAAACCTATCCGGGTGACCATTCCGCCTTCAGTTCTGATCCAGCCGAAACGGCCAAACGTGAAGCTGAACGCGCGAAAAGGAAAGAAGAACGAAAAAAGCGGCGTGAAGAACGGCGGCGCAAGCGGTCGATCAAAAAAAACGACCGCTTGAACTGACTTGAGTTACTGGTCTTTGCCCAGCATGTGATCCATCGAGATCGAGGGTTGATCGCACCCGGCCTCTCCGACGATCTTGGCCGGTATTCCAGCCACGGTTTTGCAAGCAGGCACTTCCTGCAGCACCACCGAGCCTGCAGCAATACGACTGCAGTGGCCAACTACGATATTGCCCAGAACTTTGGCACCTGCCCCGATCAGCACCCCATCGCCAATCGTGGGGTGGCGCTGTTCTTCTTCCTTGCCGGTCCCGCCAAGGGTCACCGAATGCAACATCGAGACGTTGTCGCCAACGATCGCCGTTTCACCAATCACGATCGAATGCGCGTGGTCGATCATGATACCTTTCCCGATCTTTGCCGCGGGGTGGATATCAATCCCGAAAATCTCGGACGAGCGCATCTGAAAGAAATACGCCAGATCATAACGCCCCTTGCGCCACAACCAGTGCCCCACGCGATAGGCTTGCATCGCCTGATACCCTTTGAAGTAAAGGATTGGCTGCAACAGGCGGTGGCAGGCCGGGTCGCGTTCGTAGACGGCCATCAAATCCGCGCGCGCAGCTTCGAGCAGTGCGGGGTCGTCGGCATAGGCTTCGTCCACGATCTCGCGCAGCACCATCATCGACATTTCGTTCGAGCACAGCTTGGCTGCAATCCGGTAGGACAGCGCCCGTTCCAGGCTGCGGTGGTGCAGGATACAGGCGTGAACCAGCCCACCCATCAAAGGCTCAATCTCAACTGCAGACTGAGCTTCGGCGGTGATGCGATCCCAAACAGGGTCGACGGGGGTCACGTGGCTGCGCGTTTCGAACATGGCTTTTCATCCTTTGCTGCGCCTAGAATGCCATTTAGTGGCAAAAACGCCAAACGCAAACCCGTGATCGACAGGGCAACGAAAATGAATGAGACGCAGGTGGCGAATTTCAAAGACCGTATCCGTGCACGATTGGACGAGTTGGCTCAGCATTCTGCCCTTGGAACCGAGGCCCAGGCAGTGGTTGAACTGGACCAGCAAGCTGTCGGGCGGCTCAGCCGGATGGACGCCCTGCAAAATCAGGCCATGGCCAAGGCTCAACAAGCAAATCGGGATATCGAAACACATCGATTGTCAGTGGCCCTGACCCGGATCAAAGATGGAGAATTCGGCTATTGCGAGGATTGCGGTGAAGAGATTCCGGTGGGTCGCCTGAACCTTGACCCAGCGGCCAGCAAGTGCGTCAGCTGCGCATCCGGGTAACGCGGAATTGAATCAGGCATCGCAGAACCATCTCAAAACACTGGCAATATTGCAAATCGTCAAAGCTTGGCTCGTCGGCCAATGGTCGGGTTCTAGCCACTGTCATCAATGAGCCATTTCCAAACAGTGGGTGTAGCCGGCCTGTATGGCCGACATAAATGTCGGCCAGTTCAGCTTCGCTAATCATTCTGGTGCACAGGCGTTCCCGGTCGGCAGGCGGCGCGTTCAGCAATACCCGCGCCGCGGCACTTACATCGCCGTGCAAAACAGGACGCATACGTGTCTTACCCAACCAGAAGACGTGCGGCGGGACCCGGCCCGTAACTGGCAGAGATCTGCGCCACATCAACCTCGTAAGCGCCGGTCGCGCCATCGGTAGTTTTCATTGCCGATGGGTATGTCCAGCGCGGCTCTGATGTAACCTGTTCGCGTATTACTGATCCGTTGATGCTGATTTTCACCAGATAGGCCTCAGTCTCTTCCCCCAGCGGCACGTCAAATCCATCCCAGTCATCGCCGTCCAGTCGGGCTCTACGGATCCATGAAATTTCGTCACCTGCTCCGATTTTCGCCAATTTGACATGCACCGGAGCATATGGCCGAAGTCCGTTGCCGTCGAAGGCGTGAACCTGGTGGAGGAAAGAAGGATCGTCGTAGGCCCGTGTTCCCGGCCCAATGCGATAATGTTTCGCCACCCGCCTTTCAGACCGCAACAGCCCGGTTTGGAAAACTCTTTCATCCAACAAGACAAAAGTTGAACCTTCAGGCCAGATGTCGGGCATGACACTGTCCGTCCCCAATTGCCCGCGCAGGCGCCCTGAAAGGGCGTAGGTCCCCTGACCCACAAGTTCGGCGCTGGCGAACTGGAACAGTTCCCAGTTGCCGGGCATTCCGTCCCCAATTGCGGCCAGATTGGCACCATTCAACAAAGCGTCGCGCGGGCGCGATTCCAGCAAACCATCGACCAGCCTGACGCGCAGCGGCGCACCATCGTCCCAAACTCCGACGCCGGCCCGCCGCAGGGGTGTTTGGGTAAACCCGATGACGGCCTGCGCCGAGATCACCTCTTGCAAGGTATAATCCTCATCATTCACGGCCGAGTACACCGCAGCGCTGCCGGGCCAGGGGTCGGCAGACACAGCCAGGTAAGGCGCATGCGGCACCTCTGAGCCGGTTATCAGCGGTAGATCCATGAACACCGGCAGAACCGGAACCGGGGCGACAAAGGGCTTGGTCGAGACTAGGTCATCAGGCAGGTCAGACGGCGCGTATATTCCCGGTTCGATCCGAACGGCATCCGCCAATTGCATCTCGGCTTGCTCCAGTCGATCAATCCTGAAACGCGCACCCTGTCCGCCCTCATCCAGGCTGACGACATCCCCCGCGCCGATGTGCCTCAACGAAGGCGGCAGCGCAAAGCGCACGGTTTCGCGCGACACCCGCGCCTCGCTTAGCCACCGTTCCGCGGTCTGGCGACCTTCGGCACGTGTCATGGACAGGGGCATTTCGTTGACAGACACCGAATGGGTCCGCGTGTCGGGCAGAACGGCCTCTTCCGCGACGATGTCATGATCCCCATCCGATTGGACAAAGCGCAAGCGCACCCGACCCGTCATTTCAGCCTCGGCTTCGCGGCGATGTTCAATACCGGCCTCAATATCAGAGCTGAGCGCCAGATGCTCCTGATCCAGCGCGATGGCGCGTTGCCCATTGCGCATCTGAAACCGCAATACGCCGTCCCGCTCGATTGCATCGAAACCATAGCGCAGCATCAGCGGCTGCAAAGCTGATCGCGCGTCCGAGACCTGTTCGATAGCATAGCCCCGCACCATACCATAAAGGCGCGACGTGTCGATGTCGGTCACACCAGCCCCGTGACAAATCTCGGTCACTACCGATGCCAGCGTGCGCGACCCCGACCGCCCGTTCAACCAATGCCCTCGCGCGTAATTCTCGCTATCACTCCACTGGCTTTGCAGGTTCGGGAAGGTTGGATATGGTCGCGCATCCCAAGCCCAGACATAGGCATTGGACAGATCAATCATGCGGCCGCCGTAAGTATTGGAAACCGGGTTGTTTTTTGCCTCGGACCAATAGCCCAAAATCGCCTTGAGGTACTGCACCTGAATGAAATCATCCCGCAGACCGTTGGAATAGCGCGGCAGCTTGGATTCCGAGGATTTCGGGTCCAGAAACTTGTTTGGCTGATTGGTGCCTTTGTCGATGGCCG
Source organism: Ruegeria sp. CDSB013 (assembly GCF_059611165.1). Classification (NCBI taxonomy): domain Bacteria; kingdom Pseudomonadati; phylum Pseudomonadota; class Alphaproteobacteria; order Rhodobacterales; family Roseobacteraceae; genus Ruegeria; species Ruegeria sp. CDSB013. Next base: position 258,682 of record NZ_JBXWPA010000002.1, read on the forward strand.
CACAACCCAGTTCCGTGAACCAGATCGGCTTGGACCTAGGCACCCATGCGGTCCGATTGGCTTGGCGCACGCCTCCGATCCGTTCGTGATGCGGTTGCGACCACCAGTTGCGTACATCCTTGTATCGCCAGATCCAGGCCTCATCATGCGCCTGATCTTCGATCGCAGACCGAATCTGCGCTTTGGATTCCTCGGTCGAAGGGTAGTACCAGTCGTACCCTTCCCCACCTTCAACATTGCCACGCAGGTAGTCTAGATCATAGATCGCATCTACGCCCGCTTTGGCGTCGACGTGATCCTCTCCGTCCCGCCAATCGGACAGCGGCATGTAATTGTCGATACCAACGAAGTCGATATTGTCATCGGCCCAAAGCGGATCCAGATGAAAATACCGGTCGCTGCCAGCATCGACGGGTTTGTAACCGAAATACTCGCTCCAATCGGCCGCGTAGCCGATTTTGGTGTCCGGCCCGAGGATTTTGCGCACTTCCGCCGCGAGGATTTGCATCTGCGCCACCGCAGGAAACCCGGTCGCGCCCCTGATCTGCGTCAGGCCGCGCATCTCGGATGCGATGCAGAACGACGCCACTCCACCGGCTGCCTTGCAGAGCGCCGCATAGTGCAAAATAAACCGGAACAGACCCCATTCCTGCGGGCCGGAATAGGTGACGATGCCATCGCCAACGACAAAGTTACTTGCGCGGGCCTGGCCAAAGAACTGCGCAACCTGCGCATCGGCCCCGGCTGTCTTATCCGGGGACCCGTTGCGGCCTGGTGCCTCGCTCAGCGTGATCCGCCCTCGCCATGGCAGGTGCGGCTGATCGGTGGCATCAGACCACGGATCCGGCAGGCCATTGCCGCGCAACTGATCCATCAGGATGAACGGGTAGAACATCACCCGTTTGCCCGATGCGTTGAGATGCCGGATCGCCTCGACCACGGACGCATCCGCAGGTGTCGCCCCATAGACAGGTCGATCATTTTCGATCTGAACAATCTGGGCAGCCGCCCGGGATACGCCTGATACGCTCCACGGCATGTTCTCGCCATCAAACTCTTTGTGCAGGACTTTTGGCTGCACCTTGCACTGACCGCACCGCAGATCGTCGCCAAACCACGACACGACCAGCGACACCGCATCGCAGGCGGGCAATTCAGCATTCAACGCATGGGTCGAGGTGACCAGATCCGAAACGCCCGAAGCCGAATGCACGTTCGCAGCCCAGCTTTGCCCCTGCCCTTTGGAATAATTCACCTGCCTGCTGGCCAGTGAGTATTCACCCGTACCCGGGATCATCGCAACGCCGCGCACGATCCGGGATACGGCACCGGGCGTGTCTGGCAGCCCCGGCTGTTCTTGTCGGACAACCTCAAAGGAAAACTGCGGGACGCGGTTGCCGAACGCGGCAAGTTGAAAGTCCTCGATCACCACATAGGCCGTGCCCCGGTACGCAGGGACCTGCCCGGTGCCCTCGACCGCCTCGATCAACGGGTCAGGCAATTGATTGTCGGTGCCCTTGTACAGGCGCATATTCAGCCCGGCGCGCTCAAGCTCTTCACCATCGGCCCAGATACGTGAGATGTCAGAGATCTGCCCAGCGCCCACGGCAATCGCCAGCGAGATCGAATAGCTGTAGGTATGCGTGGTCGTGGTTGTTGTGGCCGAGCTTGGCCGACGAGACCCTTTTCCACCTCGCGTGGATTGGGTTGTCGTGCTGGTGCTGCGGGTTTCCAGAAAGTCCGATGCCCAGATGATCTGCCCGCCAACACGCATACGGCCGAACACGGTAGTGACCGAAGCCCCCTCTCCGGTTTCGGTCAGGCGGAAACGATCCAGGCGCCCGGTTTCGACAACTTCGCTGCCGCCACCCATCACGGATTGGCTCATCAACCGCTGGTCGATGACCCGCCCCAACGTTGCGCCGACAGCCCGGCCTATGATCGCTGTGGAAAGACCCGCGACAGTGCCTCCGATCGAGCCACCAAGAGCAGCGCCTGCTGCGGAAAGTACAATCGTAGCCATTTATTTGACCTCCAGCGGGAATGCGAAACAGGCGACAACCCGGCGACGCCAAGGGTCGCTTAGGGCGTTTTCCACAACGCCGTGCCCTGAATATGCGTGAATGAACCGCGGGACCGCGCCGGTTTCGCTGACAACACCCACATGTTTGGCGACGCCGCCATCGCGCATGCGGAACAGCAATACGTCGCCTGCTGCCAGTTCCGAGGGCCGCTTTGATGTCAAATTTCGGCGGGCCGCATCCCACATGCGTTCATCCCCCTGTGGCTCTGACCAGTCCATGCTGTAGCTCGGCACGGACTCCGGCTCAGCTCCGTACAGCGCGCGCCAGATGCCGCGTAGCAATCCCAAACAATCCGCCCCCGCGCCCCTGACGGACGCCTGATGCACATACGGCGTGCCTAGCCATCGGCGCGCTTCTGCAACTATGTCCTGCCGGTCTACTGTCATCGTCTGCTGCCCCCTTTATTCGGTTTGTCTTTCTTAGGAACAGCCATCACCCAATCCTCGCCCGGCAAGTCCGGAAAACCTTGAAAATTGATGAGGTTGTTGAATTTTCTTCGGCAGGTCTCCATGCGTTTATCGCACCCGGCGGTCAGCCGGACTCGATCACCGACTGTCAGTCCGCCACTGATCCCCGTCCATAAGGTGACATTGCGCCCGCCCGTGATACGCTCATCCTGTTTCACCGACGCCCAAAGACCCGAGGCCGTGCCGGAAATCACATCCAGCCGGCCACGTCCGAACCATCCCATATCCGGCGCGTTCGCACCTTTCAGTTGAAGCACACTGCCCGACGACAGACTGACGATCTCCGCTTCTGCCTGGAAACCGGCTGCAGCCACATTGAACCGACAGGCACCATCGCCCAGCACTGCGGTGCAGGGCTTTTGATAAATCCGTCCCAACGGCCGGTTCAAAAGATCTGTCAGCCCTCTCAGCTCAGCATGAAATGCACCACCGCCGCGACGCATTTCCCCAATCGAGCCACGAAACTGCAACACCCTTTGTTCGGGGTCTGCCCAGTTCACGAGCCAAGCCTGAACCTGAGCACCGTCAAACCGCCCGGCTTCGATGTCTTCTTCCCTGATTGCCGCATCAGACAGCGCGCCCATCGCCTCGGAGTTGTCAATCGAAAGGCCTGTCGCCTGTTCGATCGCTGCCGCGGTCAGGCCACTGCTTGCCTTGAAGACCAGCCCGTCAAAGCGCAGCTCCATATCATGATCGGTAAACCCATAGACCTGCCCATCCGTGCGCGTGATGGCCCAGCATCGACAGGTGGTGGTCATCCCGCTTTGCAGATGCTCCTGCAACCCCTGTGCATTACCGCCCATCAGACCCGCACCTCGACCACCGGAACGTTGGGCACGTCGCCTGCCTGAAAGCTGGCCACGCTGGTCTGGATCTTGTCGGTGTCAAAACGAACGGGCACGTCAAACTCGAACCCCGCCGTAATCTCGACGTCTTGCGGTGGCGCGTTCGTAAACGTGACCCGGCCCCGCGCCAGATCTACCTCGAAATCCACGCCTTCGCGCATTTCGTCCTGCTCAAGGCCAAGTTTGACGGTCCCTAGAACTGGTTTGAGGATCGGACGGACGTATTTGAACCCGCCAGAGTTGTAGGTTTTCAACAACTGGAACTCGGTCGTCTTTCCGTCGCCGCGTGCAATAACCTGATCGGCATTGTCTACCTCAGCCGTTGCTGCGCCCGACTTGAAGTCAGACCAATCCTTCCACCGAAATCCGAACATCTGCCCCTGCCGCGCCTCGAAGAACGAAATCATCGCTTCGATATCGTCAAGCGAGCGCATCCCGAGCCCGGCATCATAGCGTCGCCTCGAATGGGCCCAGGGCGTGTTGCGTTCTTCAAACCCGTTGGCCAGTGTCACGACATCTGTGCGCCGCTCGGGGCCGCCAACCGAACCAAAGCTCAGGCTGGCGGGAAATCTAACCTCATGGAAATTCATGGCCTGCTCCCTCAAGTTACCTGTTGCGATTGCCGCGCCCAAGTGCGCGGCTCATCTGCGCCGCAATCTGGCTTTGACTGCGACGGAACCCCTGCACGTCCGGGGTGGTGATGTTCATCACGACATTGACGGCACGCCCACCTCCCGAGGTGCGTACCCCAAGCTTACCGTCCGACCCGCGCGCCAAAGGCATGATCGCTTCGGGTCCGGCTTCCCCCATCAACCCGGTTCCGCCACGCATGGGAAATGTGGTTGGGCCGCTGACAACGCCGCCATTGGCGAAAGGCATCACCCGGCCTTGCGAAAAACTGCCACCGTCGGCAAATGGCAAAAGCCCCTGCACCAGACCGCCAACGGTTCCGGCCAGCATCCCGCCAAAGTGATCCGTCACCGGCTTGATCGCTGCCGAATACGCCGTGCGGATCATTGAGTTCTTCAAAACGTCCAGCGCATCGGACAGGTTCATCCCATCCAGCACTACGCCGTCGAAGGCTTTGCGCAACCCGCTGGACATGCCGCGTTCCAGCGTCGCGACATCCTTTCCGGTTTCCTCAAACGCCGCGCTGATCCGTTTCATCTGGCCGTCAAAAGCAGCCGCCATAGATGCCGCGTCACCCAGCGAGTCTCCCAGCGCATCGCCGCGTTCCTGCAAGTCGTCAAACCCGTCACGATCCGTCATCACGCTCTCCTTGTAATTTGTCCGGGTAGGCCTTCAGCAACGCATCCAAGCCAGACCGGTTCATCGCCGGGATCCCTGCGCCCTGCCCCAGCATCAGTTGCAATTCGGCCGGGGTCAGTCGCCAGAACTGATCCGGCGTCAGACGCAGACCGACAAGCGCGGCCCGCATCAAGGCGGGCCAGTTGAACCCGCTCATGCCTGATCCGGCACCATGAAGGCCCGCGCCAACAACTCCGCTGCCGCACGCGCAGCTGCCATCGGGCCACCCTCAATTTCGGCGCTCAGCAGATCGGTGCGGTTGACGTCGCCGCCACCGCCGCGCAACCCGGCCACGATCAGTGCCAATACGTCACCACTGGAATAGGCTCCGCCTTCGAACCGTTGCACGAGTTCCACCAGCGAACCGGCACCCAGCTCTTGCTCCAATTCCGCTAAAGCACCCAGCGTCAGCTTGAGCACCCGCCGCTCTCCATCGATGGTCAAAGCCACCTCGCCTGTCCACGGATTGGCCATCGGCTTACAGCGCCGTAAAACTCAGCGCGCCGGCGCTGGCCAAACTCATCTCATAGGTCGCCTCGCCGTTGTGCGAGCCCGCATATTCGACACCTGTGACCTGAAACGGCCCGGCAACAATGCCGAAATCCGGGATGATGACCTGAAAATCCGGTGTTTCGCCGTCAAAGAACAATTGCCGCGCTCGTTCATCGGTCCCGGCATCCTTGAACACGCCTGAACCGGATATCGAAGCCGATTTGACCCCGGCACCCGATAGAAGTTCGCGCCAACCTCCCTGACTTTCCAGGCTGGTGACATCCACGCTTTCCGCGTTGAAGCTGACGCGCGTGGCGCGCAATCCCGCGATAGTTTCGAACAGACCGCTGCCGTTCATATCCACTTTGACCAACAGGTCCTTGCCGTTCTGGGCACCCATATGCTTTCTCCGTTGATTGGTTAGTCATCTTCCACGCGCGCACGAAATCTCAGGTCGATCTGGCGGATCGCTCCACCGGTCCCGGTGCGCCGGGCCGAGGCGCGCTCGAACCACAGGCCCACCAGACGCCCGCGATCAAGGCTGGGCATGGCACCGTCCAGCGCATCACACACGGCACCGGCCAGGGTCTTGGCGGCCCCGAACCCTGCGGCTTCGGACACGACCGAAACCGTGAACCGGTGCACCGCACCTCCACCCGATCGGTCAGAGACATCACGAACCTCTTCCGGTCCCAGCGTCACATAAGTCTGTGGTACTGCTCCGGCCGGCACCGCGTCATAAATCGCGCCTCCTGACAGATCGTTTACTCGGCTGTCACCGGACAGCTGCTGGAAAACCGCCGCCTGCAGGGCTGCTGAAACGCCATAGCTCATGCTGCCACCTCCTCATCCGCAAAACAGGTCAGGTACTGGCCACGCGGATCACGCTCGGCGACAGCGCGGATGACAAAACGACGTGCGCCCTCTGCAAAGCGCTGATCCGGCGATGGCCGCATGGTGGAGCCTGTGGGCGCGCCCCGGACCACGATGCGATAGCCGACCCGCGATATCGGGACGCCAGCCACCTGCCGCTCTGACCCGCTGCGCGCGGTCACTTCGGCCCATACCGTGCCCAGCGGCACCCAGGTTTCGGTGTATCCGCCTGACCCATTGGCCACGCGCACCGGCGCTTCCAACTCCAGCTTTCTGTTCAACCGCGGCGCTTTCATTGCATCACCCCAGCGCCAAACCGAACTGTTCGATAGCGTTGGATCAGACTGGTAACGCCAAATGGCATGCACCCGGCACCCAGCGCTGTCTCATCGCGGTATTCGTAGTAATGCGCGGCCAGCAGCAGCACGGCCTGCCCCAGATCGGCGGGCAACCCACCCCAATCCATTGCTATCCCAGCGCCAAAGACGATCCTGACAGAACCACCCTTTGTCATCTTCGGCATCAGTGCCCCAACGGGGCGTAGCCGGGGACGCTGAGCGTCTTTTTCCAACCGGTATCTATCCGGGGTGACGACGGTCTCTGCACCTTCTGCATCTGCCAGCGTTACACTCTTGACCTCGGTGACCGGGGCCACCGGCAACACTTCACCCGACTGGTCTCGCCAGACGGTCAGGCTCCAGGAAAAATCGCGCTCAATCAGAACCTTGCCAGTACGCGCTTCGATTGCCGCAACGGCTGCGCGCAGAAAGCCTTTCAGCACATCGTCCTGAACGCTGTTTTCGGCAAAGCCTGTGCCCAGCCGCAGATGCGCCTTAAACTGATCCACCGGCAGCGCCGCATCCGCGATGGCGGTTTCTTCGATCAACATCATCCATTCACTCCGCAATCTCGGACCCCTCCGGGGGCCTCACTCAAGAAAATGACGGGCACGCACCGCCCCACGTTGCTCGGACGGAGGGGAGCAGCTAGACAACGCAGGGGATCTCACCCCGGCCCGCGCCCGCGCCCGAGGGGCCAATGACCCCCCGGATCCGTCACCGCTTAGGCGGTGCCGAATTTCACCAGCTTGATCGCGGCAAAGTCGCTCACGTCGCCGCCGACACGCTTGGTCGCATAGAACAGAACGTGCGGCTTGGCGCTGAACGGATCACGCAAGACGCGCAGATCAGGGCGCTCGGCAATAGTGTAGCCGGCCTGGAAGTCACCAAAGGCAATCGAGAAACTGTCGGTGCCCGCATCCGGCATGTCCTCGGCAATCAGAACCGGATAGCCCATCAGGCGCGCAGGCTCACCCGCAGCCAGACCGTCCGACCACAGGAAGCGGCCATCGCTGTCCTTTAGCTTACGGATCACACCAGCAGTTTTCGAATTCATTACGAAGGTGCCATTGACGCGGTATTGCGCGCCCAGCGCATAAACCACATCGACAATCGCGTCCGCATCGACACCACCGTCAATGCCGGTCGGGACATAGCCCAGATTGCCCCAGGTCCAAACATCATTGTCGACCTTGGCATGGTTCAGAATGCCATTTGGCTTGTCCGCACCATCGCCCGAGATGAACGCCGCCGCTTCGGCACGGGCAAACTTGTCGGCAATTCGACCGGCCAGCCAGCCCTCGACATCAAACGCGCTGTCATCCAGCAAACGTTGCGACGCCTTGGGCAGCGCGCTCAGCTCGTGCAGGGCAATCGAGATTCGATCAATCGACGGGGTCGCTGTCTCGGTGGCCGCTGAGCTTTCATCCGCCCAGCCAGCGCCCACGTCAGTGTGGTCGATCAACACGTCGAACGAGTTCGCCTCGACATTCAACACCGAAGCGATCGAACGGATCGAGGCCGTGGATTTCAGCACCGACTTGATCATCTCGGCGGTTTGCGGATCGACCAGATATCCGCCATCGCTGTTTACGGCGCTGGACAGCGATTTGGCTTCGATATCAAGACCGCGCAAGCCGTCATCGTCACCGCATCGCACATAGGCGTCGAAAGCCTTCTGATGCGGCGCACCCTCCTCGATTGAAGCCGCAAGATGCGGGCGCGCCGCGGTGATTGATTTACGATCCAGCATGGTCAGTCGCTCTTCTGTCTGTTGCAGTTTGGTTTTAACTTCAGCCTTCAGGCCCTTGAATTCGCTCACGAAGCCAGTCATCGCCTGCTTCACCTCCTGAACCAGGGGCACACCCTCTCCGGTCAAGGCCGGGGTCTCGGTCTTGCTCATCAGAACTTCCTTGTTTGGGTGGGATTGAGGCGCGCTAGGTTCGCGCCAGCTCCTGCCGGGCGTGATCAATCACCTCGGCAATACTGCGCAGGGTGTCCTCGGCGTCCGGGGTCGTCCCCTTTGCCGCCACCCGCGCACTGGGCAGCATCGGAAAAGTCACAAGCGACACCTCCCACAGCTCCAGTTCGGTCAGGACCCGATGGCCCTTTTCATTTTTCACGGCCCGCTTGGTGCGATAGCCGATCGACAGCCCGTCAATGGCCCCGGCCCGGATCAATTCCGCAGCTTCACGGCCTTTCTGCGTGGTTTCCAACATACGTCCCTTGACCCAAAGCCCGCGTTCATCTTCGCGCACGTCGTCCCAGACACCGATGGGTTGCGCCGGGTCGTGCTGCCACAGCATTTTGACCCGCTGACCTGCCGCCGTTAGCCCAGCCAACGACCTGCGATATGCGCCTTTCTGCACTACATCGCTCCCTTGATCGACCTGCCCAAACAGGCTGGCATAGCCCTCGATCACCGCGTCCTCGGTCACCGACAATCCATCGCTAAACCGCGCAAACTTGTGTTCTAAATCCATGAACACCTCCTCATAAGCCTCTGAATTCATGGCGACACCACCAGAATTGACTGAAACGCTTGCGCCAGGATCACCGCAACGACTCCATAGACCGTCAGCCACAGCCGTTTCTCCAGCCGCTCCATCATCTCTTCGATCTGATCCAGCCGCCTGCATAGATGCGCGTGCTGGATCTCGGCCACCCGTTCATGCGCAGCCAGACGCAGGCCCGGCGCACAGTCAAACGGCGGATACCCCTCAGCCATCTGCGCGCTCCGGCAGCCCCAGCATCACGCGTTTCTCGGCATCAGTCAGGAACTCGGCGCCGTTGACCCGCGCCCATTGCGCATCCCGCTCCGCCGACAGCGCCGGCACCTGATCCAGGTCGGGTTTCAACACCAGTTCTTCGCCAGTAAAGCCCACCAGCCATTCCGACACCGCCGCCGCCACCCGCGTCACCAGGGGCAGAACGGTCAGGCGGTAAAACGCCCGGTTGGCCTCCTGATAGTTCGAATAGGTCGCGTCGCCTTGAATTCCCAGCAACATCGGCGGGACCCCAAAGGCTAGCGCGATCTCGCGGGCGGCGGCTTCCTTGGTCTTTTGAAACTCCATGTCAGAGGGTGAGAAACCCATCGGCTTCCAATCCAGCCCCCCTTCCAGAACCATCGGACGCCCGGCATTGCGCGCCCCGCGATAGTTTTGTTCAATCTCATCGGACAGGCGGCGGAACTGATCCTCAGCCATCACCCCATGGCCATCGCCGCCCTTCCACACCAGCGCCCCCGAAGGCCGCGCAGCATTGTCCAGCAGAGATTTCGACCACCGCGACGCGCTGTTATGCACATCAATCGCCATCGCCGCAGCTTGCATCGGCGAGAACCCATAGTGATCGTCTTGGGGGTGGAATGACTTGATATGACAGATCGCATCAGCCGGGAAACGATGCGTCTTGCCGCCCGCCGTATAGTCATACGCCTTGGGCCATCCATCCGCCCCCGGCACCACGCTCATCCGGTCCGAGCGCAGGATGTGCAGTTCAACCGGCAATCCATCCTCGGCCTGTGCCGCCTCGACATAGGCGTTCCCCGACAGCAACAACTGCCCAAACAAGGCCTCCATCAACTCCGCCCGCCCCTGCGCCGCATTCGGACGGCGCATCAGGGATATGATCGGATGCACGTCATAGCGCTGCGCCTGATCCTGCAGCACCAGAGGCAGTGCCGCCGCCGCCTCGGCGATCAACTTGACCGAGCGGAACCCCACCGGGTTCCCCGAAAACCCAGTCCTCGTCAGCGACACCGCGTCCCTGGGGCTCCACGCCACGCGCCCGCCCGTCTGCCACGCCACCACAGGCCCCGCCGCGCTCGCTTTCGCCTCTGGCGCTGCCTCAGCCGATCCACGACGCAAGAAATCGAATACCATCTGTGCTCCTTTCTGCCGCCACTCTGCCCGGCTTGTTGAAAGGAGTTATGACGGAAAGAAGTTTAGGGCTTGGGAATGGGGCGTACGGAGGGTGGGCAACAGCAATTTCTTAGCTTGTAAATTTCGAGGGCCGCGCACATCCGAAATATGAAACTCGTCTACCAGCTATGAAACTGGGTTGCGCATCAAAGAGAATCAAACAGCACACCGAAGCATTCGGTCATAAGCCGGTTGCCCACCCCAACATCTTGCAGTCAGGTGCTTAGTAGCGATGAGGCTGTCTTACCTTGAAGTAATGATTGATGGCGAACACGGCAAAGCCGAATGAAATCAGACTGGAAACAGCAAATAACGGAGACAAGGACAATCCAGAATTTGAGAATGCTGCATACGTTTTGGTGATTGCCAATATGACCCCAAGGCCACCCAAGACCATTATCCAAGGGATTACTTTTCCCACGAGGAGACTATCAAAATAAGAGTAAATTCCGATGATCACACAGGCCCAGGCTGCATATTCCAGTATGGGAGCGAGTGTCCAATAAGCATCTTTGGTTGGGTTCGAAACATCAAACAAAGTGTAGACTAGAAAAAGGTCCACGACCCTGATGGCGATCCCTGCCGTGAAAGCCGCCAAGACCCAGACGCAAATATACTTTGCAATTGATGGTTTTTTCTGAACGGGTGACTCGGTCACTTGCTTACCTCTTCAAAAATATTAGTTATCTGTGCTCGTTAACTTAGCTTTGGGCCGGTAACAAACTCTCAAATGCACCACAATTGATCCTGTTGAGTTTCTGCAACTTTTACGGTATCTTATCTGCGATTTTTCTTACTTAGAGTGCGGAGTTACTGCACTTGCAGCTATCTTTTTGATCACTAATGAACATCTTTCACAAAGCCCTTACCCTCGGCCTTCTAAACACCCCCGCAGGCCCCACAACCAACTCATGCAACGCCCAGACCAGCGCGTCGACGCGGTCGGGCGAGCCCTGCCCCTCGAACCCCCGTGCGGTCATCTGGCACATCTGCTCCTCCAGCGCGTCCAGCCCCATCACATGGCTGACCCGCCCCTGCTCGTACAACGCTGCCACAGGTTCAGCTCGCGCCACCTTGCCGCGAGACGCCCGCACGGCGCGAAAAGGGACCAGAGGGTCCACCTGCCGCACGACCTCTTCCACCAGTTGCCCGCCCTGATTGACCTCAGCGACCAGCCGTTCACCCCCGAACTCATCCATCGCATCAATCGCTGCCTGTGCCCAGCCCGCCGGGCCAACACCCTGCACTGTCCGGTCGGCCAGCACATAGGCGCGCCACTCCTCGGGCGGCCCTTGCACTTGTGCGCCGACCACCACGATCCCACAAGCATCCGCATTCGAACCCGCCGTCACCGCCGGGTCCAGCGCCACCACTATACGGTCCAACTCTGGTACATTCTCAACTCGCGCTGCATCCAGCATGGACCCGGTCCACAACGCCCCCTCGGCATCCGACAGCAGCACGCCGTCCAACTCTTGCCGCCCCAGCCGTGTGCCCGCATAGCGCGCCCGCACCTCGGCCAGAAACGATGCCGCCAGATTGGCCCTGTTCGCCTCGGTCGGCGCATGGGTCTGCACGGTGGACGGAGACGCCAGCAATTCCCTCAAAACCTTCACATTGCGCGGTGTGGTCGTCACACAGACCCGAGGTCGCTCCCCCAAGCGCAGCGCAAATTGCAGCATATCCCAGGTCTGGCCAGCCTTCTTCCACTTGGCCAACTCATCCACCCAGGCCGCATCGAACTGAGGCCCCCTCAGCCCTTCGGGATCATGCGCCGAAAACGCCTGCGCCTCGGCCCCGTTGGGCCAGACCAGTTTCCGTTCGGACGCCTTCCAGACAGGTCGCCGATCCGGCGGCGAACACTGTAAAATCCCGCTATCGCCAAAGATCATCACATCGCGCACCTGATCAAAGGTCTCACCCACCAACGCCACACGACGCGCCTCGCCGCGATCCAAGGGCAAAGACCCCTCGACCACCTGTCGCACCCATTCGGCCCCGGCCCGCGTCTTACCAGCCCCACGCCCCCCCATGATGACCCAAGACCGCCAGTCGCCTTCGGGCGGCAACTGATGCGGCAGCGCCCAGAACTCGAACAGGAAAGGGAGGGCGCACAGCCCCCCCTCCCCGATCTCACTAAGAAATCTGTCCCGTACCGCAGCAGGCGCGGAGGCGAGCCAGCCTGCACCCAATCTCAAATCGAGCGCGCTCAAGGTCGAGCGCATACCCCCCTTGGGCAATTCCGGCTTGTCTGTGATGTTGTTCGACAAAGCTTGTCTCCACTTTCTGACAACTTCGGATCAGCCCCTCTAACTGCCCGAGTTGCTTGGCTGAACCAGCAAGATCTGCATCCTCCCCGGCACCGATCTGTTTGCGCAGTTCTTCCGCTGCTTGGCGCAGATCGCGAATGGATCTCTCAAGCGACTGCAACAAATCAGCCGTCTGGGACATCCGCTCTTCCGGGGTAATCAAAGTCATGTGTGCCTGTGACCTCATGCGTGAGTGATCTCCGCACGAGAGAAACGAAAAACGGCCGCCGGGTCGCCCCGGGGCCGTCGCCCACCTCTTCTAGCATGACACAACTTATACGCAAGAAAGTCCGCAAAGTCAATGCGTTGCGCAACAACGGCGCAACGGGTAGCGTGCGCTGATAGTTAAGAGACCTTTACTGATAGGACTATGTGGCAGACGGTCGTCAGTGGTTGAGCCCCGTGACTACAACGTTACGTATCGCCGAGAAAAAGAAATGGCTCGGAAGGTTCAAAGCTGGCCGAAACCTCGCCCGCAAGGATGGGCTTTTCGCCAAGTTCCAATTTCAGGGTAGAAGCCCCATCGGAGAGATCAAGGTTCTCGATATCCACCCAAAACAATGTAGGGCTGAACACGCTCTCATAGTAGTACCGACCCAGCTCATGATCAGCGACCGTACGCCAGGTTGTTGATGCGATGTTTGGGCGCTCCGGATCCGTCACACCGAATGGTACGGAAATTGATCGCACGAGAGAGAACACCGCCGCCGTCGCATCGTTTTTGTCTTCGAACGAGGGAACGGCATTCAGATTCCAGCTCAACCGCGTAAACCGATCGGAAGACCGATGGGTTCCGGGCAAAAATGAAAGACCATTAACTTCACCCCAATAAGTGGTGATAGCGAGTTGTTCGTCAAAAGTAGGAGAGTTCGTCATGACAGTAAACTCGCGGCCATGGTGGATAACCAACTCGCCATCTAGATACTCGAATATTGCACTGTCACCAGACGCATCAGATAGCGCGATATGCCCTCCTGCCTCATGTCCGCTAGGCAACATCGGCGCTACGATCACGAATGGCTCTTGCTCCATCGCTGCAACGGCTTCTTCAACTGTTGCAAAGTTGTCCAGAAAATACTGCAACCACCCTCCGACAGAAAGGAGAGGTTTGTCTCCGGCATTTTCCGTCCCGTAATCCGCCTCGGCAAGATAGAGAGCATTTCCGACCAGCCCGCCATCATTCATGCCGTCAACAGTTGCTCCGTCATAGATCGTTGCCACGACAGAGCCGTATTTGGACGTCCAGTCGACCGAATTCTCTCCGGCACCACCATCACGGTCCATGCCCCGCGGGAAGGCCCAAATATCTGTTGAAGTATCTTCGAACCAGTCAAGCGTCCTCCCGGTGAGAAAGGATCCGTCTGCCGTTTCATAGACGATCCGAGAGCATGCGATTGCTGAAGACGCGGCTAGAACCACGGTCAGAGTGGTAGCTACAAGTATTTTAGCGCACATTTCTGGATTCCTTTTTTGGTCATACACAAAAAGTCATCTCCCCTAAGGATCGGGTATTTTCCGATGTTATGAAAGCCAAGAAGCACTTCGGGATTTTCAAAGCCCAGCCGGACAAGGTTCTTCTATTTGAACGATCCGTTCCCTGGCGGCCGCGGCAAGTACATGTTCCCACTTCGCAATTCATGCCTTGACAATTGCTGAAAAAACTAGCATGTGCCACCTTAAGACAGCGCTGACGCGTGAGCATTGACGGTCGCAGCAGACCCCACAGCGCATCACTACTTCTCCTAGTTCCCATTCACGCAGGGTTCTTGACGCGACGCCAGATGGCGCAGGGTTCGCCTGCACGTCCCGAGGTTTAGCGGAAACCCTGCCGGTCACGCGCTGCGTGGCCAGACACGTCTTGTCCGCACGGCTATTGCCTTGCGGGTTACAAAGGATAGTTATTTGTTCGACTTCGACATGCTGGGCCTTGCACCAGCCCTCAACGATGCACTGAAACGTGCCAATTTCTCACAACCGACCCCTATTCAGAACCAGGCCATCCCGCTGGCGCTGAACGGTCACGACATCCTGGGCCTGGCGCAGACCGGCACCGGTAAGACGCTGGCCTTCGGTCTGCCACTGATCGACCACTTGCTGGCGCAGCCCGGCAAACCCGCGCCCAAAACCGCCAAAGCGCTGATCCTTGCCCCAACCCGCGAGCTGGTCAACCAGATCGCGGATAGCCTGCGCAACCTGACCGACAAGACCAAACTGCGCGTGGCCACCGTGGTCGGAGGCCAGTCGATCGGCAGACAGATTTCGTTCCTGTCGCGCGGCACCGACATTCTGGTCGCCACACCCGGGCGTTTGATCGACCTGATGGAACGCGGTGCTGTTGACCTTGGCTCGGTGCGACATCTTGTACTGGACGAGGCCGACCAGATGCTGGACATGGGCTTTATCCACGCCCTACGCAAAATCGCACCCAAGCTGGGCACGCCGCGCCAAACCATGCTGTTCTCGGCCACTATGCCAAAACAGATGGAAGAGCTTAGCCAATCCTATCTGACCAACCCGCAGCGAGTGCAGGTCTCGCCTCCAGGTAAAGCGGCGGACAAGATCACGCAGTCTGTGCATTTCGTCGACAGGGCCGGCAAACCGCGGAAATTGCGCGAAATTCTGTCCGCTGACATGGACGCTCTGACCTTGGTATTTTCCCGTACCAAACACGGTGCCGAGAAACTGATGAGAGGCCTTGTGGCCGATGGATTCAACGCGGCCTCGATTCACGGTAACAAAAGCCAGGGACAGCGCGACCGCGCGATCAAGGCGTTCCGGGCCGGAGAGATCAACGTATTAGTCGCGACCGACGTGGCCGCGCGTGGCATCGACATTCCCGGTGTTGCCTATGTGATCAACTATGACCTGCCCGAAGTGCCCGACAACTATGTCCACCGCATCGGGCGCACAGCCCGTGCTGGTCGCGAAGGTGAGGCTATCGCCTTCTGCTCACCGGACGAGGTGGATCAGCTGCGCCAGATTCAGAAGCTGATGAAGATCGAAATTCCGGTCGCCAGCGGCACCATGCCAGAATTTTCCGAGCCCAAGAAAACCCGCAATCGCGGAGGCTTCCGGGGGCGTAGACCGCAGGGGGCAAATTCGACATCGAAGCCCGCGTCTTCGAAACGTCGTCGCCCACGCGGACGTCCCGCTGCATAAAAAAGAAAAGGCCGCGTTTTCGACGCGGCCTTTTTTTCTTAGTTGCTTGAACTGTTTCTTTCAGCCTCAATCTCTCGCCACTTGGCGACGTTCCGATTGTGCTCCTGCAAGGTTTCCGCAAACGCGTGCCCCCCGGTGCCATCCGCAACAAAGAAGACAAAGTTGGTCTCTTCCGGTGCGACAGCAGCCTCAAGGCTGGCCAAACCCGGGTTGGCAATCGGTGTTGGCGGCAAACCGTCTATCACATAAGTATTCCAAGGTGTTGCACGGCGCAGTTCACTGCGACGCAGCCCGCGCCCCAGCGTGCCTTGACCCTTGGTGACACCATAGATGACCGTCGGGTCTGTCTGCAGCTTCATGCCCTGCTCAAGCCGGTTCACAAAGACGCTCGCAACCTGCCCGCGCTCATTGGGAACACCGGTTTCCTTTTCGATGATCGACGCGAGGATCAGCATTTCCTCTGGGCTGCTGATAGGAAGGTCGCCTTGGCGATTCTCCCACACTGCGTTGATGCGCAATTGTTGCTTGTCTTGCATCGCCTGCAGAACAGCCGTCCGGTCATCGCCCGGTGCCAAATCATAGCTGTCAGGCGCCAACATCCCTTCGGCCGGGATCTCGGCAATCTCACCTGTCAGCGGTTCAATCGCCTGCAAACCTTGCGCCACCTGCCATGAGGTCACGCCTTCGGCTACAGACACCCGGTAACGGGTATCGGCCTCTTCACGCTTTTGACCGTATTCGGCAGGGATTTCTTCGTCGGTCACATCAAACGAAGCGATTTCGACAAACTCCAGCGTTGCCGGGTCCAACTCGCGAACCCGGGTCTGGATGCGCGTGACACCGATACGGTATTCAATCTCAGACCCGCAGGTGCTGGCACCGCTGCTTGTGATCTCGTCGATGATCTGCTCCATTGACGCGCCTTCGCGCACCAGAAAGCTACCGGCTTTCAGCTGCTGCGATTTATCCGTGTAGTCCGCCGCCATGCGAAAGATCATGGCGCTGCTGATGGCTCCGTCATCTTCAAGCTCTTGGCTGACACGGGTCATATTCGACCCGCTTCTGACCTGCAGGCACATGGCAGTTTCTAGCGGACCCTCGGCCTTGTATTGCGACTGCCCCCACACAACCAGCCCGCCCATCAGGAACAAGGCAACGATCAGCAAGGTCAGCGCATTCGAAGCAAGAGCCCGGAACATTTAGCTGACCTTTCCGAAGATCACGCTGGCATTGGTGCCGCCAAAGCCGAACGAATTCGACAACGCCACATTGATCTCACGCTCACGCTTGGCGTTGGGCGCCAGATCGATCGGAGTTTCAACGGCGGGGTTATCCAGATTGATCGTCGGCGGAGCCACTTGATCCCGGATCGCCAGGATCGAAAAGATCGCCTCAATCGCGCCAGCCGCACCCAAAAGGTGACCAGTGGCCGATTTGGTTGAGGTCATGGTGGCCTTGCTGGCGTGATCCCCCAACAGGCGCTCTACCGCGCCCAGTTCGATCGTATCCGCCATGGTCGATGTGCCATGCGCGTTGATGTAGTCCAGGTCCGAAGGCTCAAGGCCCGCGCTGCGCAATGCGGCTTTCATGGAACGCTCAGCGCCATCACCATCCTCGGACGGTGCGGTGATGTGATAAGCGTCGCCGGACATGCCATAGCCCAGCACTTCGGCATAGATCTTTGCACCGCGCGCCTTGGCGTGTTCGTATTCTTCCAGAACTACGATGCCTGCGCCCTCGCCCATGACAAACCCATCACGGTCCACGTCATATGGGCGGCTGGCTTTCTTCGGATCGTCGGCATACTTCGTCGACAGCGCCTTGCACGCGTTAAAGCCAGCGATACCAATCTCGCAGATGCAGCCTTCGCCGCCACCAGCAACCATGACTTCCGCGTCGCCTGAACGAATGATGCGGCTGGCATCGCCAATGGCATGCGCACCGGTCGAACAAGCTGTCACGACCGAATGGTTGGGCCCCTTGAACCCGTGGCGGATAGACACCTGACCGGATGCCAGGTTGATCAGCGCACCGGGAATAAAGAACGGCGACACACGGCGCGGACCTTTGTCGCGGATCAGGTTTGCCGTTTCAGCAATAGAGCCCAAACCGCCGATACCGGAACCGATCAGAACGCCTGTACGCAGGCGGTCTTCTTCATCCTCTGGCAGCCAATTGGCATCTTGGCAGGCCATGTCGGCGGCCGCGATCGAATACAGAATGAAGTCTTCGATCTTGCGTTGCTCTTTTGGCGGCAACCAATCGTCGGGGTTAAACGTCCCGTCGGTTCCATCGCCGCGCGGAACTTCGCAGGCATAGGTCGTGGTGACACCGCTCTCTACGGCATCAAACTGGGTGATCGGGCCTGCGCCGGATTCCCCATCCAACAGCCGTGACCAAGATTCCTCGACCCCGCTGGCCAAAGGAGTGACCAATCCCAGACCGGTTACAACGACTCTGCGCATGAAATGCCTCTTGCCTGCTTCCTATTTGAGAACCGCTCATACCCCGGCCCGGGGTCCGGGGGCAAGAGCAACGGCACATTCCATCCCGGCGCCATTTCGCCGGGCCGTCCGTCCGTGCGGGTTGTGCCGAAACAATTTGCCCCGACCCTTTCGCAGATTTGAAAGAGCCGGGGCAATATCTTGTGGGGTAAACTTACTGGAACTCAGCGACCGGCTCGTGAGCCTGTTCGGCCACATCAAGCGCATTCGCTAAGTCAACCGTCTTGCGGAACAATGCCCGTCCAACCAACGCGCCCGAGATGTTGTGCACATAGGCCAGGCGCGAGATGTCATCTGATGTCCGAACGACACCGCTGGCGATTACCGGTGTGCGCGAAAGTTGCGCCAGACCCGAGATCAGACCCAGCTGCGCGTCGACGTCTTCGATGTCGCTGTCGATATCGGTCACCAGAATTGCCGCAAAGGGCGTACCTTCGAACGCCTCAATAAATGCTTCCGGCGTAAACGCACTCTGGCTGCGCCAGCCTTCGGTCATGACCTGTCCTTGCCAGACATCCACAGCCAGAACGATTTGGTCCGGGTAAAGCTTGGCCAGCTCCTTGACCAGATTCGGGTCCCAGGCCGCCAGTGTGCCAATCACGATCCGTCCCGCGCCTTTGTCGATCCAATACTCGACCTGTTCTCGCGTCCGCATACCGCCGGCCAGTTGCACTGACATCTCAGACGTGCGGATGATTTCCTCTACCAATTCGGCGTTGGTGTCGCGGCCTTCGATTGCATCGAAATCCGTTAGGTGCATCCAAGTGGCACCAGCCGCAGACCAGCTGCGTGCCGTGTCCGCCGGATTCACATGCCAGATCATCGCGTCGTCCAGACGGCCCTTGTCCAGTGTGACACACCGGCCGTTCTGCAATTCCATCGTGGGGTAAATCCTCATGAGCTTGCTCCTCCGCTCAATCGCTCTGCAAATCCAGAGTACCATACACGCGGAACATCAGCCCGTTTTTACCAGGATCGGCAAACCAAGTTCGGTTTGCGGCATTCAGGAAGTCTCAAATTGTCAGTGGCGCGGCGGCGGACCATTGCGGCGCAGTAGCGTAACGTCGCTGCCATTGTACGCGCATTCACGCATCGGGGCATACCCCAGCTTGTTCGCCAGCTTTTGCGAGGCAGAATTCTCCGAATTCACCATTGCAACCAATGGCCCAGGCATGATCCGGTCAAACCAATCATGCGCGGCCTGCGCGGCCTCTAACCCCAAGCCCTGCCCTTGTGACTCGGGGACCAAAATCCAGCCTGCCTCGGGGAAACTGTCAAAATCTTCGCCGATCGAGCGGTTACCGTAGAAGAACCCCGCCTGCCCGATCATCTGCCGATTCGACTGCTGAACCACGGCCCATTGCCCGAAACCGGCCATTTGCCAGTGCCCGGCATTTCGAAGGAATGAATCCCACGCCTCTCCGCGCGACCGCGGCTTGCCGCCGATATGTCGCACGATGCATGGGTTGCGCCAAATCTCGGCGAACCGGTTGAAATCCTCTGGCCGCATGCCGCTCAGCGTCAAACGGGCCGTATTGATCATCGGGGTGGATCTTATCATGCCCTTCCCGCTCTGAATTATGTGCCTCGGGTAAAAGGTTGCGAACGAATACGGCACCTTGCAAGGCGGAATTGGGCAAGGCACAAAAAAACGGCGCCTCCGTTGCCCGGAAGCGCCGCTTTTTAATTATTTTGAAGCTTTAGGAAGCTTCCGAGATGAATTTGACGGCGTCGCCAAATGTCTGGATGGTCTCGGCTGCGTCATCGGGGATTTCGATGCCGAACTCTTCTTCGAAGGCCATAACCAGCTCAACAGTGTCCAGGCTGTCTGCGCCCAGATCGTCGATGAAGGACGCGTTTTCGGTCACTTTGTCTTCTTCAACACCCAGGTGCTCAACAACGATCTTTTTAACGCGATCTGCGACGTCGCTCATGTCTATTCCTCATTCCGTTTTCAGGGCCTAGTGCCCGGTTCTGCCCTTGCCCGCTCAGGCTGGCTTTGATTTGCCCGGTGCGGGCGGTTGGGTCCCGGATGACCGGGAAAGTAGAAGGCCGACCATTTGGTCGACCCCAGCATTTATGCGCCGCCTATAGCATAGACAACGCGCGAGGCAAACGCTTTCGCACCTGCCCCTGTCCGCGCTCACAACATGGCCATACCGCCGTTAACATGCAAGGTGGTTCCGGTAACATATCCGGCTTCGGGGCTGGCAAGATACAGAACAGCCGCCGCAATTTCCGACGCATCGCCCATGCGACCGGCGGGAACCTGCCCCAAAATGCCCGATTTCTGATCGTCGGTCAGCTTGTCGGTCATGGCTGTGGTGATGAAGCCGGGCGCAACCGCGTTAGCCGTGATCCCACGACTGGCAACTTCATAGGCCAACGACTTCGTCATACCGACCATACCCGCCTTGGATGCGGCATAGTTTGCTTGACCGGGGTTGCCGGTGGCGCCAACCACGGACGAGATGTTGATGATCCGACCCCAACGGGCTTTCATCATGCCCCGCAGGACGCCTTTGCACAGCTTGGCGGTCGAGGTCATGTTCACGTCGATCACGCTCTGCCATTCGTCATCCGACATGCGCATGAA
The DNA here is from genome assembly GCF_059611165.1 of Ruegeria sp. CDSB013. Classification (NCBI taxonomy): domain Bacteria; kingdom Pseudomonadati; phylum Pseudomonadota; class Alphaproteobacteria; order Rhodobacterales; family Roseobacteraceae; genus Ruegeria; species Ruegeria sp. CDSB013. The sequence goes on from NZ_JBXWPA010000002.1 coordinate 279,580, forward strand.
CAGGTTGTCACGCGTGATCCCGGCGTTGTTGACCAGAATATCAACTGAGCCCATCGCCTCGGCCGCCTGCTTTGGCAGCGCCGCAACGGCCTCACCGTCGCTCAGGTTGCACGGCAGGACATGCGCCCGCTCACCCAGCTCGGCGGCCAGTGCCTCGAGCGGTTCGACACGAGTGCCCGACAACGCAACCGTGGCCCCCGCACCGTGCAGCACGCGCGCAATCTCGCCGCCAATCCCGCCGGATGCACCGGTGATCAACGCATTCTTACTTGTCAAATCAAACATTCGATCTTCCTTTTGCAGCGCAACTTGCGTCGCACATTGCTCTTATGATTCGCTCTTAACCACATTCTGCACGTCATCCGGCGTGCCGACAGCCTTGCCAGCAATCGCGCGGTCGATCTTGCGGATCATCCCCGAAAGCGCCTTGCCTGCGCCGATCTCCCAAGTCTCGGTGACGCCCTGCGTCGCCATGTACTGCACGCTCTCGCGCCAGCGCACTGACCCGGTGACCTGCTCGACCAGCAACTGACGGATCAGGTCCGGGTCGCTGACAGCCTCAGCCCGCACATTGGCGATCAGCGGAACCGCCGGAGCCTTGATTTCCACCGCGGCCAGTGCCTCTGCCATCACATCGGCAGCAGGCTGCATCAGCGCACAATGGAACGGAGCACTAACAGGGAGCATTACAGCGCGCTTTGCGCCTTTTTCCTTGGCAATCTCGGCGGCGCGTTCCACGGCTGCTTTTGCGCCTGAAACAACGACCTGAGTAGGATCGTTGTCGTTCGCGGCCTGACAGACCTCACCTTGCGCTGCCTCTTCTGCGACTGCGCGCACGGCCTCAAGGTCCAGCCCCAGAATGGCGGCCATCGCGCCTTCGCCAACTGGCACAGCGCTTTGCATCGCTTGACCACGGGTGCGCAGCAGACGCGCCGTATCAGCAACCGATAGCGCGTCAACAGCGGCCAACGCCGAGTATTCCCCCAACGAGTGCCCCGCCACGAACGCAGCATCTGTGACGGCTACACCTTCGGCTTCCAACGCACACATCGCGGCCATCGAGGTTGCCATCAATGCGGGCTGTGCGTTCTGCGTCAGGGTCAGGTCTGCAATGTCACCATTCCAGATCAGGTCACTCAGCTTTTCACCCAGCGCTTCATCGACCTCGTCGAAAACAGCCTGTGCAGCCGGGTAGGCCTCAGCCAGTGCCTTGCCCATACCGATGGTCTGGGCGCCCTGCCCCGGAAAAACGAACGCGCGTGTCATTGCAACCTCTTGGATGACGTTAGGTTGCGATGGGGTGTAAACCGAGTGAACGAGCGGCACAAGCTCTGCATCCTGACACGCATTCTGTGCGTCAGAGGCTATTGTGTCGGCCCCGGCTGCATTTAGGGTGGCCACAGCAAACAGATCGGAGTCGCAAACCAATGCCCCTTGCCAACACCACACAAAGCTATGGAGGCGTTTCGAAAACCTTCCACTGGCTGACAGCCTTGCTCATTCTGACGGCGCTGCCGATTGGGTGGTTTGCAAACCAACTGGCACACGCAATCGAAGACCCGACCATTCCAACGACACCGGAAGACCTGCAACAGGCGGCGCAGCTGTTTTCGCTGCACAAAACTGTCGGTGTAACGGTCTTTTTCGTGGCGCTTGCCCGTATCTTGTGGGCGATCAGCCAACCCAAGCCGGGATTGCTCAATGCTGAAAACAAGCCCGAGGCATTTGCGGCTGAAACCGTCCACTGGCTGTTGTATGGCTCGCTGGTTCTGGTTCCCCTGACAGGCTGGATTCACCATGCGGCCACCGAGGGGTTTGCGCCGATCCTCTGGCCGTTCGGTCAGAACTTGCCCTTTGTGCCCAAATCCCCCGCGTTGGCCGAAACAAGCGCCGGGTTACACTTCGTCCTGATGCTGGTGCTGGTCGGTGCTCTGGTTTTGCATATCGTTGGCGCGCTCAAGCATCACGTGATCGACAAAGACAGCACATTGCGCCGTATGATGCCAGGACGGGTGGATTTGCCGGAACCGCCAACGCAATGGCACTCACCTGCCCCCGTCGTCGCAGCAGTCGTGATCTGGGCTGTTGCTCTTAGCATCGGGTGGTTCGACGGAGCCTACTCGGCACATCCGACCGGTGATAATGCATCTGCCGAACTGGAGGCGGTGCAATCCGACTGGCAGGTGCAGGAAGGCACTTTGTCGATCACGATCACCCAGTTGGGCAGCCCCGTCAGCGGAGCGTTCTCTGATTGGACTGCGGCAATCACATTCGACGACCCTGCGGAATCCGGACCGGCCGGGGCTGTTGATGTGACAATCGCCATCGGCTCATTGACCATTGGCACCGTGACACAGCAGGCTATGGGATCGGACTTCTTTGACAGCGCTCAGTTCCCGACCGCAAATTTCAACGCCGAACTGTTCAAGACCGATCTGGCCTATGAGGCACGCGGCACCTTAACCATCCGGGACAAAACCATGGACGTCGTCTTGCCGTTCGAGCTGGACCTGCAGGACGGTACGGCAAAAATGCAGGGTGAATTGGAATTGAACCGTTTGGACTATGACGTTGGCACGTCGCAGCCAACCGAAGATTCGCTGGCCTTTGCCGTCAAAGTAGCCGTTGAACTGACAGCCACCCAAGCCGAGTAAAGAAAAAACCGCCGAGACCTGACGGGTCCCGGCGGTTTCTTTTTGCATATACGGCAGGCTTACTCGGCCTTTTGCGCCTCTACCGAAATACGAACCTCAACCTCATCGCTTACAAACGGTGCGAACTGGCCCAGGTCGAACTCGCTTCGGACCAGTGTCGTGGTGGCATCAAATCCGGCCCAGGGCTTGCCCGCCATCGGATGCTCGCCAACTTGGTTCAGCTTGGCGTCCAGAACGACCGACTTGGTCACGCCGTTCATGGTCAGGTCGCCGGTGATGTTCGCGGTGTTTTCACCGGTGACTTCGATACCGGTCGAGGTGAACGAAATCAGGTCACCCTCGGCAACGCCAAAGAAGTCTTCGGTCATGAAGTGATCTTCGCGCGGCTTCCAGCCGGTGATCATTTCGACCACTGGCATCGACACGCTCACGCTGGAATCTGCCGGGTTTTCCTGATCGAACATGATTTCGCCCTCAAAACCCGAGAACATGCCAGTCGTGGTGGAAAAACCAAGGTGGTTGTAGTTGAAAACTACCTGGCTGTGGCTGGGGTCCAGAACGTATTTCTCGGCGCTGGCAAATGCCGAGGTCGCCGATACGGCCAGTGCAGCAGCAAGAAGGGTGGATTTCATGAAAATCTCCAAAAATGTTGTGAATGCAAACCAATCGGAATGCTCGATAAAGAAAATGTGCCGCCCAAGGGCGGCACACAAGACTTATTCTCTAACAATTTCTGTTCCTAAATGAACAGAAGTGAAAATCAGGCGAAGATCGTTACACTTCCGCTCAATTGGCCCTTCAGCGCTCGGCCAACATCCGCCGATTGCAGCGGCAATTTCATCAGCAGGCTACCGTCCACGTCATAGAGTTCGACCTGATCATCATCGAACCGGGCACCACCCAGGGTGTCATAGCTGCGGCGCAGTACTGTCTGAGGACGGCCGTTTTCATTCTTTTGCAGCACGCGTACTTCGCGGCGGATCGGATCAAAATAGGCATCGGGGCGCGCATCGAGCACCTGAATGGTCAGCAGGCTGACACCGATCAGTAGGAACGTCAGCGACGCAGCCAGCTTGATCGGCCAAACCTCGGTTGCCATCACCGCACCCGACATCAGCCACATGGAAAACGCCACAATGATCAAAAACGCGCCGGCGACGCGTGCCAGAATAGTGCGTGCCCTCCAATTCGGCGCAAATGCGATAAGAATTGGAACCGATTGATCATAAGTCGTGCTGTTCGCAGACTTCTCGATGGTATTCGTGTTCATCGCGGTCATTTCTCTGTACCCTAGTTCACGTTGCCGTCTTTGGTTCGGTCTGTCCGGTTAGTTCCCGGTATGTAAAACAACTTTGAGCCGAAAAGAGTCAGGAATTGGGCAGCGCAATGGAAATAGCGCGACTTCACCAAGGCATGTGTGACGGCCCTTGCCCCCCGACGCGAATGGTGTATATGGGGCCATCCTTCGCAAGAGTTAAGAATCGCGCAGCCTCTCGTGGCAGGGTCGCGAAGGACGAACCGGCCCCGCCTTTGAAATGCGCCTTGATATAAACAGGAGTGCACATGCCACTGTATGAGCATGTAATGATCGCGCGTCAGGACCTGTCCAACGCGCAGGCAGAAAGCCTCGTCGAACATTTCGGCACCGTTCTGGCTGACAACGGCGGCAACGTCGTCGAAAGCGAGTACTGGGGCGTCAAGACGATGGCCTACAAGATCAACAAGAACCGCAAGGGTCACTATTCCTTCCTGAAGACCGACGCCCCCGCTGGCGCCGTTCAGGAAATGGAGCGCCTGATGCGCCTGCATGACGATGTTATGCGCGTTCTGACCATCAAGGTCGACGAGCACAACGAGGGCCCTTCGGTCCAGATGCAGAAGCGCGACGAGCGCGAAGGCCGCCGCGAGCGCCGCTGATCAACGCCTGACGAAAGGACATATACCATGGCCGCAAAACCATTTTTCCGCCGCCGCAAGGTCTGCCCGTTCTCGGGCGACAACGCGCCGAAGATCGATTACAAAGACACCCGTCTGCTGCAGCGCTACATCTCTGAGCGTGGCAAGATCGTTCCCTCGCGCATCACCGCCGTTTCGGCGAAAAAGCAGCGTGAACTGGCCCGTGCTATCAAGCGCGCCCGCTTCCTCGCCCTGCTGCCCTACGCTGTGAAGTAAGGAGAGACTGATATGCAAGTTATCCTGCTGGAACGCGTTGCGAAACTGGGTCAGATGGGCGACGTCGTTGACGTCAAGCCTGGCTACGCCCGCAACTTTCTGCTGCCCCAAGGCAAAGCGCTGAGCGCTTCGAACGCCAACATTGCGTCGTTCGAATCCCAAAAAGCGCAGCTTGAGGCGCGCAACCTGGAAACCAAGAAAGAAGCTGAATCTCTGGCTGAAAAGCTGGACGGTCAGCAGTTCATCGTGATCCGCTCGGCATCGGATGCTGGTGCTCTGTACGGTTCGGTCACCCCGCGTGACGCCGCAGATGCCGCAACCGAAGCTGGTTTCACCGTCGACAAAAAGCAGATCGCTCTGATCGCACCGATCAAAGAGCTGGGCCTGCACTCGCTGGCGGTCAAGCTGCACCCCGAAGTCGAAGTCAAGATCCAGATGAACGTTGCCCGCTCGCAAGAAGAAGCCGAACTGCAGGCTTCGGGCAAGTCGATCCAGGAACTGGCTGCCGAAGAAGAGGCCGCCGCAGAATTCGAAATCGCCGAACTGTTTGACGATATCGGATCCGCAGCTTCTGACGATGACGATCTGGTTGCCGAAGAGGCCCCGGCTGAGGAAGACGAAGCCAAAGCCTGATCTGGCTACTTTTGAAAGATTGATTGGCCGCGCTGAAAGGCGCGGCCTTTTTTTGTGTTCGACCCTCAGGCCGTGACAACGAGCGACGTCCGGCCCGACCATGAATCTGGATGGAAATTGTGCTATCCTATGGTCACGCGGCCCCTGCCGCCCCAGCCGTATTTTTTTGAAGTTCATTTTATTAGCAAATTGCGTGATCGCGCATCTGGGCGGACCGCGATCCGGCAGGAGAAATCACCATGGCATCCTTGTGCGACTACATCGTTGTGAACGACGGCTCATTCTCTTTAAACCCCGGAGAAAGCCAAACCTTCAGCGACCCAATCCCTTCCAACCTGATCATCGGAACCAACCGCGCGAAACCGATCCTCGCCTTCAAAGCCTGGGCAACGCCGTCCGGAGGGGCCTTTCAGATCGAGATAAACGATACCTTTATCTACGGCCCATCCATGTCGGGCGGCGACATTCGTGGATTATGGGAGACCTTCCCCGGAACTGTTCTGAACCCGGGGATCAATAACACCGTTCAGTTTCGCGCGACAGAGAACAAGACCTGGTTTGCGGATATCATTTTGTGGTTCCAGGTCGATATGTGACAACCCGCCTTTCCGAGCTGACCAATAAGGAACACTCTGGCACCGGATTGTGACGCAGCGAGACCCGGCATAAATCAGCACGCGGGCTGGCTGTCTGCTTGCGGTTGCGTTCGGCAGGACTATCATGCCCCAAACCCCATCCGGAGACTACACATGCCCCACTACACGCGACGCGCTCTACTTGTTGCATTACTCGGCGCACCTGCCCTGGCTGCCTGTGGTGGCCTGGATGGCAAGCAGAGCTCTCGCAATGCCCCTTTTGATCCGCCGCTATACCCCAACGAAACCCCTGAATTGCGCGCCTCAATCAACAAGTGGGCTGACCATTATGAATTGCCACGCGAGCTGTTGCACAAGCTCGCCATAAGGGAAAGCACGCACCGGCCATGGGCGGTCAACAGCCCCTATTACGGGTTGCTGCAGATCCTACCCGCGACAGCGCGATCCATGGGGTACAAAGGCAACGCACAGGGTTTGTTGGATGCAGACACCAATCTGGAGTTCGCCGGAAAATACCTGCGTGGGGCGTGGCTCTTGTCAGATGGCGACCAGAAGCGGGCTATCTTCCTTTATGCCAAAGGTTACTACCCCGAGGCGAAGGCCGCCGGGATGCTGGTTGAAACTGGCCTAAGGTCAGAGTGACGTTGGGTAAGGATATAACTTGTCATTAGCGTAAAGGTTGCAATAATGGCTTATGCAATCGCTAAGGTATTCTGTTGCCATAACCACGCATTATGCTTAAGCGATATGTATAATTAGCTTGCGTCAGGCACCACAGTTGACGCAACGTATTCGGTGAAATGGACAGACTTGGCATTTCTTTGGGGAAAGATTTGCCGCCGCAAAGGTTGGACAGGTGAAACTTATAGACTTGGCCGCGATCGACCACGAGGAAAAGTCGGCAGCCGACATAATTAATGCTGTCTGCGATGAATTGGGATTCGATTACGCATCTTACGCCACTTTTAACCCTGTAAAGGGTGATGTTCAGGGATATGCCAACTACCCGGACGAATGGAAGATTCACTATGGCAGCCAAGGTTTCCACCATTTCGATCCGACCTTGTATCAATCTGCGCTCAGCATCGCTCCGGTGGACTGGGGCAGATTTAATCACGACGAAAAGTTCCATTCGGTTTTTCGGGATGCGCATGATTTTGGCATTACTTCCCGTGGCTTAACCGTTCCGGTACGTGGCCCGTACGGGGAATGTGGCCTGCTGAATGTGACCCGAAATTGCTCGGATTCCGAGTGGGCAAAGCTGAAGAAACATGTGATGGGGGACCTGCAGATGGCCGCAGTTACAGCGCATGATACCGTGATGCAGTCTGGCCTGTTGGCCAAAGCGCTCTATTTACCAGCTCTTTCGACGCGAGAGAAAGAGATCCTGCAGTGGGTTGCGGATGGAAAATCACAGCAGGACATCGGTGATATCCTGTCAATTTCACACCGAACCGTCGAAGTTCACATGCGGTCTGGCCGCGAAAAAATGGGCGCGTTGACAACACCGCAAGCCATTGGAAGAGCTATTGGATTGGGCCTAATTGCCCCAGGATAATCAAAAAAGATTAAAAAATACGGGAAACCCCCAATAGTCTTAGCTCAAATCTAAGTTAACGTCATCCTTACGGTAACCAGACTGTAGGGGGATGGAAATGATCATCGTAATTGATGGTATCAACCAAAATAAGTTTAAGCATGTCTTGGACGAGATGTACAAACTGCGCGCGCGCGTTTTCGGCGACCGCCTTGGTTGGGATGTAAACATTGTCGATGGGCGCGAACGCGACCATTTTGACGACCTTCATCCAGCACATGTAGTCAGCATCAATGACGAGGGGGACGTCGTTGGGTGCATGCGACTACTGCAAACGACCGGGCCACACATGCTGTCCGACGTTTTTCATTCAATTCTGGACGGCGAACCGCCGATCCGCAGCGCTCAGGTCTGGGAAGCAACCCGGTTTTGCGTCGATACCAAAAAGCTTGGGCGAGGACGCGGAGAAAACTCCGTTTCTTACGTCACCAGCGAGGTAATGATCGGCTCGTTCGAATATGCCAAGATGGCCGGTGTTCTGGACTCTATCGCCGTGATAGACCCGGTGATGAACCGCGTCCTGCAACGGTCCGGCAATGCGCCTTACGATTATCTTGGAACTGCCAAGCCGATGGGCAAGGTTGTGGCCATGGCCGCCCTTATGGACTGTTCGGATGAACGGATCGCTGGAATTCGGGATTACGCCGACATTGAACACGATGTCTTCCTGACCGACGAACAGGCCTTGGAACTGGTTGAACGGGCAAAGGCCAAGCCAAGTGCCGCGAATTATGACCACCAGCCTCTGACGCAGTTGGAAAAATACTTTGTCGAACAGATGAGTTCGGCAACATCGAAAGCCGAAGTTGAATCAGTGCTGAAACTGATCGAAGCGCTTTCGGACCGCTTCACGCCAGAGCAGAAGACCGCTCTGCTAAGAACCCCCCGTGCTTTTGCTCATGAGGCCTGACCCCCTCACCTCATAAGTTAAAGCCACCCAAGCGGAGCCGTCTAATTTCAGACGGCTCCGTATTTTTTTGCGCCCACGGGGATGGGCGAACGAGGATTACTCCTCGTCCAGTGCCTCAACGGCTTTCTGCAGATCGTCTTTGCTGACTTCTTTGTCCGCGACCTGAGCCAGTTCAAAGACATAATCGATGACTTTGTCTTCGAAGATCGGCGCGCGCAGCTGTTGCTGCATCTGAGCGTTCTGCTGCACAAACTCAAAGAACTGACGTTCCTGACCAGGGTACTGACGTGCCTGGTTCATGATCGCCTGGGTCATCTCAGAGTCGGTGACCTCAACCTCGGCCTTCTGACCCAGTTCAGCCAACAGCAGGCCCAGACGCACGCGGCGTTCGGCTAGCTTGTTGTGCTCGTCTGTGGGCTCGATCTCGGCGTGGTCGTGACCTTCCACTTCCGGGTTTTCCTCGTGCCATAGCTGATGTGCGATCTGCTTGGCTTCGGCTTCAACCAGCGACGGAGGCAGGTCGAACGAGACCTTCTCGTCCAGCGCGTCCAGCAGGCCACGCTTCATAACAGCGCGCGATGCACCGGAATATTCCGCTTCCAAACGCTCGGCGATTTGACCTTTCAGCGCGGCCAGATCTTCTGCGCCGAACTTGGTCGCCAACTCGTCGTTTACCTCTGCAGCAACAGGTTCCTTCACCTCTTTGATGGTGCAGGTGAATACGGCGTCTTTGCCGGCCAGATGCTCTGCGCCGTATTCCTCGGGGAAGGAAACGTTGACGTCTTTGACTTCTTCGGCCTTGACACCAACCAGCTGCTCTTCAAAGCCGGGGATGAAGCTGTTGGAACCCAGTACCAGCGGATAGTCTTCAGCCGAACCACCTTCGAACTCTTCGCCGTCAACTTTGCCAACAAAGTCGATCACAACCTGATCGCCGTCCTTGGCTTTCGAACCCTTGCGGCGCGCTTTGAAGTCCTGCGCGGTTTCGGCCAGGCTGTTCAGCGCTTCTTCGATGGCTGCGTCGTCTGCTTTGACAACCAGCTTTTCCAGCTCGACCGATTTCAGGTCAACTTCGGGGATCGCAGGCAGTGCCTCATAAGACATTGCGACCTCGACGTCGTCGCCTTCTTTCCAGTCTTCGTTGGTCATTTTGACCTCGGGCTGAAGCGCAGGGCGCTCGCCGCTGTCTTCAAAATGCTGGTTCATCGCACCATCGATGCTTTCCTGCATCGCTTCGCCCAACAGGCGCTGACCGAACTGCTTTTTCAGCAATGCCATCGGCACTTTGCCTTTGCGGAAACCCTTCATTTCGACTTCCGGCTGCGCTTCGACCAGTTTCTCGTTAACTTTGTCGTCCAGCTCGGCTGCGGATACGATGATATTGTAGCCGCGTTTCAGACCTTCGTTCAGCGTCTCAGTAACCTGCATTATGGTAGTCCCCATAGGATTCGGGGCGCGCAAAACGGCGCGCCGGGCAAATTTGACGCCTTCTATTTGCCCAGCCGCTTACGTGCAAGAGGCAATGGCCAGATCAGCCTTGTTTTGCCGCCGATTTGAACAAAAAAACGCCCCAGTCAGACCGGGGCGCCGTTAGTTTACGGGGAAACGTCGTCAGAACTTCCAGAGCGCACCCAGCACCCAGGCTTCGTTCTTGTCAAAGTCGACCGTGTCGTCGAAATCGTGGTTACGGTATTTCAGGTAGGCGTCTGTGTTGATCGCGTCGATCCGCTGGACAACGGCAATACCCCAGGACTTGGTGCTGGACCCCTGATTTTCAAAATCAGAACCGTCGAAATAGTCGATGCCAACGCCGGTTTTACCCCAGGACACCCAATCCCCTTCATAAGCAAGTTTAGTGTACCAATAGTCCGGGTCGCTGGCGCCGGTAGAGGTATCGTCCCGCGTGCCGAGGGCTGCAGTAAAGCTGAACCCGCTGGGCAACAGGACCGACGCGGACCCGATGGTATCCTTGCGCTCGCCGGGTTGGCCATCGAAGTCCCTTACGGCGTAGGCAATGCTCGCTGCGAACTCGACACCGTTGGTGAAGGTGTTCCGGTACTTGACCGCGAGATCGTAATAATCGTCATCGTCGCTGCTGGACAGAATGTTCTGACCATAAGCAATCGCCGCGGAGAAGCCGTTGAAATCGGGCGTGTCATACCGGACCCTGCCCCGACGCGCGCCATCAAAGTTGCTGGCCGAGTCGCCAACGGTGATCCCACTCAGGACACCGTCTGCTCCTCGGTAGAAAAACGCGCCGTTTTCATCGTTTGTGAAAGAATACAAAGCTGTCCCGACGTAGGACAAATCCGTTTCGGCGGCCCCGTCCGAGGCCATGCTGCCCTGACCGGCAGAAAACTTGCCGTATCCACCTTTAAGCGAGAAATCGACATGGCGGATGTCTTCGCGGGTCCAACCGCTTGTGTTGGTGCCATTCTGGTTTGCTGACCCCGTACTTGGCAGACCCAGGCCCGTTTCGAACCGGAACATAAACTCATTGCTGCCATAGGGCTGCATGACTCGCAAACCCACGCGGCTGTTGGACAGGTCATTATCCAGCAACCGGGTCTCGGTCTCCTGGCCGTCATCGACCGATACGATCACCGGATCAAGCTGACCGTACAGCACCACATAACCGCCGCTGTTGTTTTCGTACTTTAGTTCAGCAGCAGCAGGGATCGCCGTGGTCATCGCCAGAACAGCGGCAACCGAGGGGAGTTTCAAATTCACTGTCATTTTATTCACCTTGAACGTTTCGTTTGTGGGAACCGCCAAAAGAAAAACCGATATGACGGGCCACTCCGCAAGGAACCGAGTTAGTCGCGTTTAGAGTTTCTGCCTTACGGCTCAAATCGGCAGAAAGTAAATTTTAATCATATCAAAGATTTGGCCACCAAGATTTCGTTGGTAGGAAAATCTGGGTACAAGTCTGCCACTCTGTCCGAAGTCTTTCAAAAGGAATGACATGCACTGATGCGTATACGTGCGGCTATTTCTTGCCGAACGCTAAAAAAAACGGCCAATTTCCGCCGATACGTCATTTAACAAATTTCTGAAAGACTGCAGGAAGTTGCTCGGGTAAGTCCTCGGCAATCAGCCCGGGGCCAAATTGGCGCGCGCATTCAACATGCAGCCAGGCTGCCGTTTCCGCTGCCTGCATTGGGGCGAACCCTCGCGCCAGCAACCCGGTGATAAACCCGGCGAGCACATCGCCAGAGCCAGCCGTCGCCAACCACGGTGCCGAACGCTCATAATGGGCCGAATTGATCGCACAGCGCCCATCCGGTGCGGCAATCACCGTGTCCGGCCCCTTGAACAGAACCACACACCCTGCCCGCGTGGCCGCCTCACGCGTTGCGTCGACCTTGGAGTAGGCCGGGCCTCTGGTGGGAACCGCAGTCAACTTCTCAGCAATATCCGGGAAAAGCCGGGCGAACTCTCCACCATGCGGTGTGAGAACGCAATTATCGTGCAATTGGTCAAACAGAACCGCAGGGTCGTCCGCAAACGCGGTCAAAGCGTCCGCATCCAAAACTGTCGCCCGATTTGCAGCCAGAGCAACCGGAACCAACGCCTGCGCACGCTCCAATCCCAGACCGGGGCCAAGACAAAGCGTATTCAACCGCTCGTCGTTGAGAACATCGGACAACCCCTCACCACCCTCAACCCGTTGCAACATGATGGCCGTGACCTGCGCCGCAACTTCCATCTGCGCGGCCGGCGGGACACCCAACGTTACCAACCCGGCCCCAATCCGCAAAGCACCGCGCGCCGCCAATCGCGCCGCGCCAGTCTTTCCGGGGTCACCAGAAATAATCAGGGCGTGACCATGAGAGTACTTGTGCATCGCTTTGTTCGTTCGGAGATTGGAAGGGTACTTTTCTGACACTTGCCAGCGGGAATTCCCGGTCTCGTATTGAATGGAAGAGTTCCGTCGAAAAGACGGAACAAAATCGGCAATTCCAATTTCCTTGACCTTCAACGTTTCCGCCTGATCCGCCAAAAGGCCAATTTTATGGCCAAGCCGCTTGCGTTCGAACGTTACAATGAGACCGACGACCTCGGGTCCATCGTAGAACTGTGTTTCCTCGTCCAGAAACTTCCCGCTATCGGAACAATATCCAGAGGGAACATCGATAGCCACATCAATGCCAACCTTGAACATCTCACGGCAAAACGCCTTGGCGTCTCCAGAAAGCGGTCGCGACAACCCTGTTCCGAACACGGCGTCAATAACAAGGTCAAAGTCGGCTTTCAGCAATTCGCCCGCTACTGGATTACTGCCTTCGATATCTCCAATTTTGCTCCACCGTTCACAGTTCGCCTTCGCATCCGGCGGCAACTTTTCCGGATCGCCAAACAGAAAAACCTCGATCTCCCAACCCCACTCTTTCAACAGCCGCGCAACGACGAACCCATCACCGCCATTGTTGCCGGGACCGCACAAAACCACGGCAGTGCCAGACGTTCTTGACAGTTCAGGCCACTCCTCGAAAATCGCCTCGACGACCCCGCGACCGGCTCGCTCCATCATTTCCAGCCCGGTCACCTGACCTGACTCAATCGCCGCTGTTTCAATTGCTCGCATCTGCGCCGCTGTCAGCAATTCCGTCATCTCAAATCCCTTGGCGATTCAAATTCGCTTATTTTTTGTGCAAGTCGATCAAAATTTGACCCATCGCCTAGTTTCTCAACACCTTGTATGGGCCGATATCGCAATCACATTGCCGCCCGATTTTAGACGTGGTCAGTGCCTGACTGACAAGAGTTAATAGGAGCCCGGGATGAAGAAGATCGAAGCGATCATCAAGCCGTTCAAACTCGATGAGGTTAAAGAGGCGCTGCAGGACGTCGGCGTCCAGGGTCTCAGCGTGATCGAGGTTAAGGGCTTTGGCCGTCAAAAGGGCCACACCGAACTGTATCGCGGCGCGGAGTACGTCGTCGATTTCCTGCCCAAGGTGAAGGTCGAGGTTGTGCTGGACGACGATCAGGTCGACGCAGCCATCGACGCCATCGTCGCGGCCGCAAAGACCGACAAGATCGGCGACGGCAAAATCTTTGTCTCGCCTGTTGAACAAGCCATTCGCATTCGGACCGGGGAAACCGGCCCGGAAGCACTGTAACAAACTCAAAGCAGAGGAATATTAAGTTATGAGCAAGGACGCAGTTCTTCAGCTGATCAAAGACGAGGACGCCGAGTACGTCGACGTTCGCTTCACTGATCCCCGCGGCAAGCTTCAGCACGTGACGCTGATGGCCGACCAGGTTGACGAGGACTTCCTGGAAGAAGGCTTCATGTTCGACGGTTCTTCCATCGCAGGTTGGAAGTCGATTGAAGCATCCGACATGAAGCTGATGGTCGATACCGACAGCGCCTATGTTGATCCGTTCTACGCGGAAAAAACCATCTGCGTGCACTGCTCGGTTGTCGAACCCGACACCGGTGAAGCTTATGAACGTGACCCGCGCGGCACAGCCCAGAAAGCCGAAGCGTACCTGAAAGCGTCCGGTATCGGCGACGTTGCTTACATGGGGCCCGAGGCCGAATTCTTCCTGTTCGATGACGTCCGTTTCTCGAACAGTATCAACAAAGTATCATACGAAGTTGATGCAACTGACGCGTCGTGGAACACCGACACCGAGTACGAGATGGGCAACATGGGCCATCGTCCGGGCGTCAAGGGCGGCTACTTCCCGGTCAACCCCATCGACGAAGCGCAGGACCTGCGCTCGGAAATGCTGTCGACTATGAAGCGTCTGGGTATGAAGGTCGATAAGCACCACCACGAGGTTGCTTCGTGCCAGCACGAGCTGGGCCTAATCTTCGACAGCCTGACCAAACAGGCCGACGAGCTGCAGAAGTACAAATACATCATCCACAACGTTGCACACGCATACGGCAAATCGGCCACGTTCATGCCGAAACCGATCGCAGGTGACAACGGCACTGGTATGCACGTGAACATGTCGATCTGGAAAGACGGCAAGCCACTGTTCGCAGGCGACAAATACGCCGATCTGTCGGATGAGGCACTCTACTTCATCGGCGGCATCCTGAAGCACGCCAAAACGCTGAACGCCTTCACCAACCCGGCGACCAACAGCTACAAGCGTCTGATCCCGGGCTTTGAGGCCCCAGTTCTGCGCGCATACTCTGCACGTAACCGTTCGGGTTGTGTCCGTATTCCATGGACTGAAAGCCCGAAAGCCAAGCGCGTTGAGGCTCGTTTCCCCGATCCAGCTGCGAACCCTTACCTGGCATTTGCCGCTCTGCTGATGGCTGGTCTGGACGGCATCAAGAACAAGATCGATCCAGGCGAAGCCATGGACAAGAACCTCTACGACCTGCCCGCCGAGGAACTGGCCGATATCCCAACCGTCTGCGGTTCGCTGCGCGAGGCGCTGGAAGCGCTGGCGTCGGATCACGACTTCCTGCTGCAGGGTGACGTGTTCACCAAGGACCAGATCGACGGCTACATCGCACTGAAGATGGAAGAAGTCGAAACCTACGAGCACACCCCGCACCCGGTTGAATACGGCATGTACTACAGCTGCTGATCCCGTTCAGGGTTAGAATACTCAAGGGCGTCCATTTGGGCGCCCTTGTTTCGTTTGGTACGATCTCTCACACTCGGCCCACCCGGTTAGGAGAGATCGCATGTCATCAGACGCCCCCTTTTCTCAATTCACAGATTTCGTGACTTCGAGCGATGAACTGGAGCGAATAACCGGCGCGCCCCTGCCCCAGATCATCGCCAAAGAGCTGTCCGGGCTGGACCAGATGTGCCGCGACTTTATTGCCAAGTCCACATTCTGCCTGATTGCGTCGGCCAATCCAGGTGGTCATCTGGACATCTCGCCCCGAGGTGATCCAGAAGGGTTCGTAAATGTGTTATCCGACACCCTGATCGCAATCCCTGACCGACCTGGCAACAAGCGCGTGGATACGTTCCACAATATTTTGCTGGACCCACGCGTCAGCCTGATATTCTTCGTGCCGGGCAAGATGGAAACTCTGCGCCTTCGTGGCACTGCCCGTCTATGCAAAGATCGCGACTTGCTGGATAGCATGGCAATAAACAACCGCTCGCCGAAACTGGCCTTGGTCATCCATGTCGAAACAGTGTTCGCACACTGCCCCAAATGTGTGATACGCGCGAACCTGTGGCGGCCGGAGGAATGGCCGGACTCGTCTGAGTTACCGAACATGAACGCGATGATGGTCAAACACGCCAAGATAGACAAAACGCCTGAAGAGTGGTTTGAAAGCCTGAAAGGTACTGGAGAGTTGGACCTGTACTAACGTCTTTTCGGATTGGGGAATGCCACGTACCCTATCCATAACATTTCACTTGCCTGGATTTCACTGATGCTGCGATTTGCCCTTATACTTGCCCTGTCCCTTCCCACAGTTGCAGCCGCCGCTCCTTGCGGAAACACCAGTAACGGCTTCGAAGCATGGAAAAAGGACTTTGCGAAACAGGCCAAGCGTGCTGGCGTCAAAAAGAAGGGGCTGCAGGCGCTGGCACAAACGCAGTACGCCACGCGCACGATCGCTGCGGACCGCAATCAGAAAAGCTTTAAATATTCCTTGGACAAGTTCATGCGCGTACGCGGGGCAGACACCATCGTGGCGCAGGGGCGCAAACGTAAAGCACGCAACCCGCAATTCTATGCAGCACTCGAACGCCAATACGGCGTACCGGCCGGGGTACTGATCGCCATTCACGGCATGGAAACCGGGTTCGGAAACTTCATGGGGGACAGTCAGGTTGTTTCCGCAATCACAACACTGGCCTATGACTGCCGCAGGTCCGAATTTTTCATTCCTCACGCAATCGGAGCGCTGAAGCTGGTCGATCAAGGCAGCATTACGACAGCGACAAAAGGGGCAAAACATGGCGAACTTGGGCACACCCAGTTCCTGCCGGGCAATGCCATGCAATACGGGGTTGATGCCACCGGCGACGGTCAGGTCGACTTTTACAATATGACGGATGCATTGGCCTCAACCGCCAATTTTCTGCGTAAGAAGGGCTGGAAACCTGGTCGGGGCTATCAACAGGGTCAGCCAAACTTTGCTGTCATTCAACAGTGGAATGCCGCCTCGGTTTACCAACAATCCATTGCAATAATGGCTGCCCGAATCGACGGTTGAAGCAGGCTCGGGATTCCGGCAGTTACACCCGATTTCGGCCACATTGTCGCCACAGACGTCAAAAAGCCCTTAAAATGCCTAGGTTTCCATAGCGTAATCAATCCCCGCGATTTCTCATTTTTTTCCATTTTTGCCCAAATCTGCCCCAGATCGCTTGCTAGATTGTTTCCAAACACAGGATGCGACAAAGGACAGCGCAGTGACTCCGAAGCACAGCTATCACGGTGGTCTGCAATTCAACGGTAAGGCCGAAAACGCGGTCGAGCGGTTCAGCGACATCGTTGCCAAGACCCTTGCGGACTATGGTCACCTGGTCGAGCGTAAGTCTCTGCAGAACGACACCGAAGCAAGCATTGTGTCCAGCCAGTATTTGGTGCGCCTGACGCTGGATACCAAGGTCGCCGAAACCGAAGACCGGTTCGATCGCCTCAACCGCGCTGCAGGTCTGAAGACAATCCAGAGACCTATTGTCACCCTGCCGAATAACCGGCTGACGATCACAGTGACTCCAGTTTCCCCCCTATTGGATGACAGCGAAGTTACCGAGCTGATGCTGGTCGTAATCCTTTACAGAATGGTTGACGTCTGCGCGACCCAGCGGGTCGAATGGCTGTCGCCCAACACCGTTTTGACTATCGAACAATTCATGAGCGCATTTGACACGCTGGCCCCAAGCAGGCCGCGTGACAGAAAGCAGATTTTCGAGGCAGTGACAGGCCCGTTTGCCGGACTGAATGTTACTGACGCAGAAGACCTGGATGAGCCAGAAAAAAAGGCGCTGACCCCAGTAGCCCGGCCAATCCAGCTGTCAGATGAGCAGTTGCTCAGCATCGCTTTTCGGACAGAACCTATCGAGCAGCCTACCGATCGGGACGACACGCCCCCCCTCGTCCACGAGCAACCCAGCGATATCCTCCGACTGACCAGTTGGGGATTGACGGGTGCCGTGGCAAGCGTGTCCGTCCCGATTGCGGCCTCTTTGGCCGCTGTGAACCTGATAAGGGGCGAAGACTTCCGCCTGAACACTCAGGTGCTGGTGTATTCGGTCGCGATCTCCGCTCTCAGCACAAGCGGGGCACTTGCGGGCGCTGCCAGCGCGCTGGGCATGTAGCCTGGTATGAAATGACCCTCCTTGGAGGCCCCGCCATCAGGCGGGGTTTTCCATTTTTGGCACCTGCTCTGCCGCCAGAACATATGTATGGATCGAGAAAACCACGGCCTGCGTCTCTGGCAGTCGCAACAGCGTCTGCCGCTCACTTCGCAGGAACCTGGCGTGTCCTTGCTCCTGCGGGGCCCGTCGGTCGTATGCACTGCGAGGTTGATGCAGCTCGGCGTCCTCATACCACAGCGCGTTGAACCGCCACAGAGGGCGCCCTGGCTGTATCCCGTCAAACAACCGCTGAACTCGCCGGGCAATGTCGGAGTTGTAGCTGTCAACAGGCAGATGGATGTCGATCAGGGGCCGCATGAATTTCTCGGATAAACGCCAACTGGCAGGAAAACACAGGATGGCTCCGGTCAGAACATGTCCATCCCCCTGCTTTTGCAGGATGCAGAAATCTTCCTGCACCAATCGGCACAGAGTATCCAATGGCTGAACCTGATCGATCGAAACACCTGTCCCGTCCGGGCGAGTGACGTGATCTGTGCACTCGGGATAGACTTGGTTCAGGACAAGATCCAACAACTCCTGCGCAGCGGGTTTAGCACCTGCATCCATCGCCAGAACATCCGAACGATGACTAACCAAAAGGTCCTCGCGTCTTTGCATCTGGGCGGCGAACGCATCATCGTGGTGCAACCAGTTGTCCATGCTTGCTGGCTGAATGCCTGGCAATGGGCGCTTGTCCAACGGGTCATACGGAATTGAAGTCTGAAGAATGGTCGTCATGAATTTGACGTATCATCAGAATTTCCGCTTGTCGGTCAAAAAGCGACGAACGCACGGTCGCAAACCTTCAAGACGCCGAGAGATTGATTCTTCACGCTCAAAGAACAGGCAGGGAGACCCACCATGAACCGACACTACCGCGACAGCCGCAAGATCGACCCGACCAAAGGTGCGACCCTTGGTGATGGCACCCCGAATGAAAACGACCGGATCGAGATCGGCCCGACGCAGCTTGCGTTTTCAGAATGGGAAAAGGCTGGCCTTGCCCTGCCCGATCTGGCCCGGATGCGCGAACACCGGTGGAAACGGTTGACGCAGGCCATTGTCGATCGCGGCTATGGCGGGCTGTTGATGTTCGACCCGCTGAACATCCGTTATGCCACCGACAGCACCAACATGCAGTTGTGGAACACGCATAACCCATTCCGCGCCGTCTTGCTGTGCGCCGACGGCTACATGGTGATTTGGGACTATAAAAACTCTCCGTTCCTTTCCACGTTCAACCCGCTGGTGCGCGAGCAACGATCCGGAGCTGATCTGTTTTACTTTGACCGGGGCGACAAAGTCGACGTGGCCGCGGACGTGTTTTCCAACGAGGTGCGCGTTCTGATCGACGAACATGGTGGCGGAAACAAGCGCCTCGGCGTGGACAAGATCATGCTGCACGGCCTGCGCGCACTAGAGGCGCAGGGCTTCGAGATCATGGAAGGCGAAGAGGCTACGGAAAAGACCCGCGCCATCAAAGGCCCGGACGAAATCCTGGCCATGCGCTGTGCCAACCACGCCTGCGAAACCGCTGTGGCGGAAATGGAGAAATTCGCGCGCGCCAATGTGGGAGACGGCAAAACCTCTGAAGACGACATTTGGGCGGTGCTGCATGCCGAAAACATCCGGCGCGGCGGCGAATGGATCGAAACCCGCCTGCTGGCTTCGGGTCAGCGCACCAATCCTTGGTTTCAGGAATGCGGTCCCCGGATCACCCAACAGAATGAGATCATCGCCTTTGATACCGACCTGATCGGATCCTACGGCATCTGCATCGACATCTCGCGCACATGGTGGATCGGCGACGAAAAACCCCGGCCCGACATGGTCTATGCCATGCAGCACGCGCACGAACACATCATGACCAATATGGAGATGCTGAAGCCCGGCGTGATGATCCCGGAGCTGACGGCCAATGCTCACAAGTTGGACGACAAGTTTCTGGCGCAGAAATACGGCTGCCTGATGCACGGCGTCGGCTTGTGCGATGAGTGGCCTCTGGTTGCTTATCCGGACAAGGCAGTGGCAGGCTCTTACGACTACGCGCTCGAACCCGGCATGGTCCTTTGTGTCGAGGCTGCCGTTGGAGAGGTTGGCGGAGATTTCTCGATCAAGCTGGAGGATCAGGTTCTGATCACCGAAGACGGCTATGAGAACCTGACCACCTATCCCTTTGATCGGCAGCTCATGGGGCTGAGCTGACGTTTCAGTTCGACCAATGTGACCGTCTGACATTTCCGTGCCAGTCTTCGGACACGGGATCAAAAACCTGGGCCTCAGTGGATGTCACCGGCGGCAGAGTTTGACCAAGCGCAAATCCGATCACGCCGGTCAGGGCAATCACGGCCAGTATATCCGGGCGTAGAACCACGCCCCTTTGATCCATTGCAGTATGTGCCATTTGAACCTCCTGGGCTGCACGTGTGCGATGGTCGTAAGATGGGGGTGTGATATGAATTAGTAAAACAAATACTTTTTGCATTATACTTCACGAAATTTGATGCTTTAGGTTCACAGCAAAGACAAAGGAATGCGCGCAATCCGTTCGCTTCACTCACCTTCCCGTGACGCTTCTTACAATGGGGTTGAGCGGCCAGACGGAAGCACACACTATTAGTCATCCCGACGAACAAGGAACTGCCATGCCCACCGAACGCATTACCTTTGCCGGTCACGACGGCAACCAATTGGCCGCGCGCCTGGATTTGCCGGACGGACCGGTTCTGGCCACGGCGCTATTTGCGCATTGTTTCACCTGTTCCAAAGACATCCCTGCCGCGCGCAGGATCGCGGCCCGACTGGCGGCAATGGGCATCGCCGTGCTGCGATTTGATTTCACCGGGCTGGGTCATTCCGGTGGGGAATTTGCCAACACAACCTTTACCTCCAATGTCGAAGACCTGATCGCCGCCTCACATTATCTGGCGGGCCGCAACATGGCTCCGGCATTGCTCATCGGCCATTCGCTGGGTGGTGCGGCTGTGTTGCGCGCCCGCGCCGGAATTCCCAGCGTCAAGGCCGTGGTCACTTTGGGTGCACCCGCAGATCCGGGCCATGTAGCGCATCACTTCGAAGATGCGCTGCCGGAGATCAAGCAGGCTGGATCGGCGGACGTGATGTTGGGCGGGCGTCCCTTCCGCATTGGCAAAGCTTTTGTGGATGATATTTCCGAAGCAGCCCTGATGCCCGCTATCGCAGATCTGAAGGCCGCTTTGCTGATCTTGCACGCCCCTCGGGACGAGACCGTAAGCATCGACAATGCCAGCACAATCTTTCTGGCCGCCAAACACCCCAAGAGCTTTGTGACCCTCGACGATGCCGATCACCTGATTACCCGCGCATCCGATGCAGAATACGCGGCGGACGTGATCACCGCGTGGGTGACGCGATACGTCAAGCTCTGCCCGCCTGCCCCGCCACCGGGGGCGCCCGAAGGTGTCGTTCGAGTGACCGAAGCTGATCCGGAAGGCTTCCTGCAGGATATCCAGTCAGGTCCCCGGCACCACGCAGTTGCGGACGAGCCCGCCTCATACGGCGGCACCGACCGAGGCATGTCTCCCTATGGATTCGTGTCGTCTGGTCTTGGGGCTTGCACATCGATGACCATCCGCATGTATGCGCGGCGCAAGCGGTGGCCGCTGAAAACCGTTTCAGTCGATGTGTGCCACAACAAGGTCCACGCACAAGATGCCGGGCTGGCCAACGAAGGAAAAGTCGATCAGTTCCGCCGCAAGATCCGCCTTGAAGGTCCGCTGACGGCCGAGCAACGCGCGCGACTGCTGGAAATCGCGGACAAATGCCCGGTCCACAGAACCTTGGAAGGGTCAGCCCAGATCACGACGGAATTACTGGACTGACCCGCTAGCTCAGCGCCGCCCTGCGGGGCGGTGAATGGGTGGCCGAGCCGCCGGAGGCCGTGCGACTGGTGGTCTTGGACGGTTCGGTGGTCGGGACACCGGCGGTCTGTTCGGTGGCTTGGCGATTGGCGGAACGGGACGCGCAGGTGGGCGTCCATCCGGCGGTCTGGGTCGATCCGGTCGGTCGATGTCTATATCTACGTCCACGTCGTGATAGTAGTCGTTCCATAACATCGAGTCGTAGAAGGGGTCATACCCGTATCCCACGCCAACGGTGACGCCATCACAGGCCGAAAGCGTCAGTGTGGCAGCACCCAATCCAAGGGCAAGGGTCGCACGTTTGATCAATTTGCGTGTCATGTGCGCCTCCTTACTGAAGGGACCGGAACGACGCGAACACGGCGTTCAGGTCGTTCACATAAGCTGGATCGGCGCCGTCGCGCAGGATCGCCACGGCAATGGCTACGCGCCCCCTCGGCAAGTCGATCACTGAAACCGTAAAGTTAACACCACGTCCTTCGCGATTGCCGGTCCCGCGAATAACCCGTGCGGGCAATCCGCCGATACGCGTCGTGGTGGTTTCGGATACGGTCGGATCCTTGACCAGAAACCTGTCTATGTCTTCAAGATACCGCAGACCGCCCTCGATCGAGGCCACGCCAGCAGGCGACACAAAGCCCATCCAGACATTATCGTCCGTGACTGGCCGCATCCCCATGACCCGAGCCACGGCACGTGCATCGCCCAGCTCGGTATCTTCAATTTCGCGCGGGCCACCGGTGCGCAGCGCCCAGAAGTCGGGCACGGAAAAGCCGAATAGCGCGCGTCCATTGTCCGTATAGGTAACCGGAGTGTCGGCGGATGCCGTCCCACCGCTCAGCATAAGCGAAGCACAAACCGCGAGTGCCGAAGCTAATTGAATACGCATATCTCAATAACCTAATGATTTCATTGAATGCAGATTGACCTGCAGTGGCCCCTTTTGTCCAGCATTCCAATGTGCGGGCACAAAAAACCGCGCCGGGATATCTCCGGGCGCGGCTTCGTCAGATTTGGATTGGTTGGAAATTACGAACGAGCGTCGCCCACCAGTTTCCACAGGCCAGGGATCAGCAGTGCAGCCAGCACCAGCTTGATCGCGTCGCCCACCAAGAAGGGTGTCAGACCCCACTGCAGGATCGGCTGGTCCCATCCGTACAGCTGACCCAGCCACAACAGACCGGGCACGTAGATCGCGACATTTGCCAGAACCAGAGCCAACGCCATCTTGCCGAACGAACGGTCCCAACCTCGCGCGGCCAGTGCGCCCAGCAGAACGGTTGCCAGAAGGTAACCGACCAGATAACCGCCGGTACCGCCCATCATGTAAGTCAGACCGAATTTCTCAGCCGAGGAACCTGCGAACACATCAAAGCCCAGCGCGCCGATCAGCAGGTAGCCCAGCATGGTGGCCAGACCCAGACGTGTGCCATAGGCGGTGCCAATGGTCAGCACGGCAAAGGTGCCCATCGTGATCGGGACGGGCCACATCGGGACCTTGATCTTTGCGGCAATTGCAAGCGCCAGAATACCCAGAGCGACCAGCACAACCTGTTTGACGCGCAGCGCGGTGCCTTCGCGCGGGCCAATCGCATTGGCCAGTACATTCGCATTCATTCTTATGTCTCCACCTATTTTCAACTGCAGAAATGCCCGCTCAGAGCTTTGACTGCAACATGATTACGCTATCTTAACCGATATTCGGTGCTCATTTCATAAGATTTTCTAGGTCCCGAGACGATCCAGCGCACTGACCAGACCGGCCAGGCCGAAAAATCGTAGACAGCATCGTAGCTGTCGGGCGGGCAATCGTGGTGGTCAGACGCATGTGCCTGCCCCAAGGCCAGCCGGTGAAAATAGCGGCCGTCGTCAAAATGTATGGCAATCGTCGCACCCGCTGCTTGCCACAGGTACCTGCGCGTGCCTTTCATCTCGGCTTGCCCCGGCACACGCAGCGTGACCTCTTCGTCGTATGTCAAGCCGTCCTCGGTCGGGCTCAGGACCGTGTGACCATCGGCCTGCACCACCTGCCCCGCCTGCGTATCCAGAATGGTCCGGGTCAGGCTCCAATGGCCTTCGAAATCCGACAGTCTGCGCGGCAGGCTCATTCGGCAATTGTCCCGTCGGTCGTGGCACCGTTATCATCCACGAACCGGATCACATTGCCACTTTGCTCGACATCATAGCAGGCCCAAAAATCCGAAGGCGGCCAGACCGAGCAATAACGATCCTCGCGCACTGCCCACCGCCCTGCGCTGGGCCCGCCCGAGAAATACTGCGTCAGCATCGTATCATCGAAGGTCTGCCAGATGCCTTCCCCGTAATCGAGCTTCCGTCCAGTCAATGCAGACAGAATTTCATCCCCCGTCAGCGTTCTGAACTCCTCAGCCGCCAGAAAACTGGGCCATAGGGCCAAAATCAGGGCAAACCGTCTCATATTCGCACTCGCGCCTTGTTCCTTTGTCTGCGCGGGTTTAAACCCCGCCGCAACGCCTCCTGCCAAATCACAATAAGGTGCCGCTGCCAATGATTCCACGCTATTCCCGCCCCGATATGGTCGCCATCTGGTCGCCCGAATCCAAGTTCCGCATCTGGTACGAGATCGAGGCCCATGCCTGCGACGCCATGGCTGATCTGGGCGTGATCCCGCGCGAGAATGCCGAGGCTGTCTGGAAGGCCAAGGATGTGGAATTCGACGTGGCGCGCATCGACGAAATCGAAGCGGTTACCAAGCACGACGTCATCGCCTTCCTGACCCATTTGTCCGAACATGTCGGCAGTGAAGAGGCCCGTTTTGTCCATCAGGGCATGACCAGCTCGGACGTTCTGGACACTTGTTTCAACGTGCAACTGACCCGCGCCGCCGACCTGCTGATCGCAGATCTCGAAGGTCTGCTGGCTGCACTGAAACGCCGCGCAATCGAACACAAGGACACGGTCCGCATCGGCCGCAGCCACGGTATCCACGCAGAGCCAACCACCATGGGCCTGACTTTCGCGCGTTTCTACGCCGAGATGGACCGCAACCTGTCCCGCATGCGCGACGCCCGCGCTGAAATCGCCACTGGCGCGATCAGCGGCGCGGTCGGCACCTTCGCCAATGTTGACCCGCGTGTGGAAGAGCATGTCTGCGACCAGTTGGGTCTGGTGCCCGAGCCGATTAGCACTCAGGTCATCCCGCGCGACCGTCATGCTGCGTTCTTTGCCACGCTGGGGGTTATCGCCAGCAGCATCGAGAACGTTGCCATCGAAATCCGCCACATGCAGCGCACCGAGGTGCTGGAGGGGGCAGAGTTCTTCTCGATGGGTCAGAAAGGCTCCTCAGCCATGCCACACAAGAAAAATCCGGTGCTGACCGAGAACCTGACCGGGTTGGCCCGCATGGTGCGCGCGGCAGTGATCCCGGCGATGGAAAACGTGGCGCTCTGGCACGAGCGCGATATCTCGCATTCCTCAGTCGAACGCATGATCGGGCCGGATGCCACCATCACACTGGATTTTGCACTGTCGCGACTGACAGGTGTGATCGACAAGATGCTGATCTTCCCCGAGAACATGCTTGAGAACATGAACAAGTTCCCCGGCTTGGTTATGAGCCAGCGGGTTCTGCTTGCGCTGACCCAAGCAGGTGTCAGCCGCGAAGATGCCTATGCCATGGTTCAGCGCAACGCGCTGAAAGTCTGGGAACACCGCACCGATTTCAAAGAAGAACTGCTGGCAGACGCGGACGTCACCGCCGCGCTGAGCCCTGAAGAAATCGAAGAGAAATTCGATCTCGGCTATCATACCAAACACGTTGATACGATCTTCGCCCGTGTGTTCGGCGAATAAACCGCGATTGATCAAATGCTTCGCAGGGCCCGGTTCGCGTGACGTGATCCGGGCCCTGCTCTTTTGCCAGACAGGCCAAAACAGGCTATGATGCCCGCGTATGTCCGGACAGGAGAAACACGATGATCCGCACTTTGATTTGCGCTTTGGCTCTTAGTTGTTCAGCTTCCGTTGCTTTGGCCTGCAGTGGCCATTCCAAGCAAACCCAGTCCTGCGCGCCGGGCACGTATTGGGATGCAGAAGCCCATACCTGCGCCAAAATTGTGAATAGCTGAGAAAAAATCTTCCTATTCGTGAATAAACGCGAGCCTTCGGTTGTTAGCTTTTGAGAAGAACGCACTATGCTTTCTGTAAGTAGCCCATACAACGGAGTAGGAATATGCGCCTAGTACTCGCTTCAGCCATCGCCCTTCAGGCCTTCGCATTCGCGCCGGTCGCGATTGCCGCTGGTGGCGGTGACAGCAGCCCGCCAAAGCCGACCAACACGACCAAGAAGTGTTTCTTCGGTCGCGTCTATGACAAAGACGCCGGACGGTGCGTGAAGCCGGACAAGACCAACTTTACTGAAGACGAACTTTACGACGCTGTGCGCGAACTGGCCTATGACGGACAGTTCGAAAATGCACAGGACATCCTGCGCATCATGGATCAGGATGATGATCGCGTGTTGACCTACTGGGGTTTCACCTACCGCAAAATGGGTGAGCTTGATCTGGCGAATGCCTTCTATTCGAACGCCATTGAGGCAAATCCCGACAACATACTGGCGCGCAGCTATATGGGTCAGGGCTTTGTCACCGAGGGCAAAACCGATCTTGCCATCGCACAGTGGCGCGAGATCAAGGCGCGCGGCGGTGAAGGCACCTGGGCCGAGGCATCCCTGCGCGAGGCGATCCGCACCGGGCTGACTTACAACTATTAAACTTCAGCCTTTCTTTACCCGACTCTCCGTAATCTGCCTGTGGAACAGAAACTTGGCACCACAGGCAGATGCAGGACACAAACTCTTTGGTTCAACTGGCACCGGGGACATCAAAACCCGCAGCCGACGCCCAGAACGACGCGCCCCGCGTCGTCCCCAAGGCGCTGAGCAACCGACAAAAAGCCGCCGTCGTGGTGCGTCTTTTGTTGAATGAGGGCGCAGATATCCCCCTGGAAGAACTTCCCGACGATTTGCAGGAAAAGCTGACGCACCAGCTGGGTCAGATGGGCCTTGTGGATCGCATCACGCTGGCATCCGTCGCACATGAATTTGCCGAAGCGCTGGACAGTGTCGGCCTGTCTTTTCCACATGGGTTGGCCGGTGCTCTGGACGCAGTCAGCGACCGGATAACGCCTGCAACAGCGGCCAGGTTGCGGAAAGAAGCCGGGGTGCGCCAGGTCGGGGATCCGTGGCAACGGCTGCGCGAAATCCCGACAGAAGATTTGGCCGCCATCGCTCTGGCCGAAAGCACTGAAATTGCGGCGGTCATGTTGTCCAAGCTTGAAACTGCGAATGCCGCGCAACTTCTGGGTCACCTGCCCGGCCCGGTCGCGCGGCGCATCACCTATGCCGTGTCCAAAACAGCCAACATCACGCCCGAGGCGGTTGAACGGATTGGCTGGTCGTTGGCGGCGCAACTTGATCGACGCCCGGCCACGGCCTTTTCGGATGGCCCCGGCGCGCGGGTCGGTGCGATTCTGAACCAATCAGCCGCAGCGACGCGCGACGGGCTTTTGACGGCCCTGGACGAAGAAGACACCGACTTTGCAGCTCTGGTGCGCCAATCGATATTCACCTTTGCCCATATCCCGGCCCGCATCCTGCCCCGGGACGTGCCTGCGATTCTGCGTGGCGTGGAACAGGCAGACCTTGTTACCGCCCTGGCCGGAGCCCAGGGCGAAGATGATAAATCAGCGGTCGAGTTTCTGCTGTCCAACATGTCCACGCGTATGGCGGATAACCTGCGCGAAGAAATCACCGAACGCGGCAAGGTGAAACTGTCCGAAGCCGAAGACGCGATGACCCTAGTCGTTGTTGCAATTCGAACACTGGTGGATGAAGGCGCACTAGCGTTGATCGAAGAGGATAGCGAAGAGTGACCGGCAAGTCCGATCCGGCAAGTCAAAGCATGGCTTTGGTTTGCAACGCTTGTGGTTGCGGTTTCCGCCTTGTATGTCTTGCCCGGCAAATCGCAACAGCCGGTGAGACCTATTCATGCCCGTCGAAAAGTCGGAACTAAGCCGCACAGAGCTTAGAAAATACTACATCACTGGATTGTTCATGAAGGGCGTCATCGGGACCTTGCGGTTGCTGCCCTATGAAGCTCGCCTGGCCACCATGGGCGCAATCGCACGTGGACTTTCACCGTTGATCGGCTTTACCAAACGCGTGCGCAGCAACTTGAAATTGACCCGCCCTGACCTGTCAGAGGCCGAGGTCAACAGAATTTGCAGTGCCGTTCCGGACAATGCCGGTCGCGCGATTATGGAGCACTTTTCGCCCGAAGGGTTCACCGAACGTCAGCGCACGGCAAAGGTAAGCGGTTCGGGTGTTGCCGCATTTGACACTGCCGTCGCCGAAGGGCGACCGATCATGATGATCACCGCGCATTTTGGTCACTATCTTGCAGCACGCATCGCCCTGCAGGAACGCAGCGGTCAACCGATTGGGTGCCTCTATCGCCGCATGGCGAATCCTTATTTCAACGACATGTATGTCGAGGCGTTCCATAAGACCGGCTCGCCGATGTTCGAACAGGGCCGTCGCGGAATGGTCGAGATGGTTCGGTCGCTCAAGAAAAATGGGATCATCGCAATCGTATCCGATCTGCACGCCCATGGCGGTGAAGAGCTGACATTCTTTGGTAAGCCCGCCGTGACCTCAGTCCTGAATGCAGAACTGGCAATGAAATACAACGCTGTCCTGATCCCGTGTTATGCGGTGCGGCAACCAAACGGCGTGGATTTCGAAATCGTGCTGCACGATCCGGTGCCGCATACAGACCCCAGAACCATGACCCAGTTCACCAATGACGACCTTGAGGCCATGGTAAGACAGCATATGGGTCAGTGGTTCTGGATCCACCGGCGCTGGAAAGCCTGGAACGGTTTGGGCGTTCAGCCCGAGGATATGCCCTGATTACTTGACCCGCGCGGCTGCCACAATCGGGCCGTGCCCTGCCCTTTGCACCAGCACAACTGCCGGAAAATCCGTGTCGACGGTTACCGAAAACGCCTGAGGCGCGACGCCGTCCCATTGACCTGCCATATGCCAGGCCTCGACAACATTGGCATAGTCCAGATCGTGGCCAGCCAGCTCTCCACGTCGGATCGAGGCATGGCGCATCGGTGAATACTGAATGACCCGGATGTCATAGGTTTCTCCGGCCGGCAGTTCGACCGGCGTCACATCCACCGATACATCATCACCCGAGCGCACGGCCGTCACGGATGCTTGCGGGGTGGCCTTGAGATGTGCATTGATCAGGCGATCCAGCTCCCGCGATTGCGCCCCGACCACATCCTGCTGCCCATTCACCACCATCTGAGGCGTATAGATCATCGACCGCCCACCTTCTCGCGCATAAGTGCGCTGGCGCAGAGTGTGATCCGGGTCGGCATATTCGTCCTTCCAGCCGATGTAGTCCCAGTAATCCACATGCAGTGCCAGGCCGATCACATCGTCGCGTTTGGCCAAATCATGCATGATCCGGTCGGCAGGCGGACAGGACGAACAGCCCTGAGATGTGAACAACTCAACCACAACCGGATCGCCCTCGGCCAGGGCTGCTGTAGAGAGAAACAAGGAAACTAGCGCTGTCGCGCGAATGGATCTGAACATTACGGGTCTCGGGCCTTTGGCTGGGTGTACTGCCCGGTTTAAACGCAAGCCCGTTCAACCTCCAATCAACGTTTCTTGAGACATGCGACCATCGTTACCCTTATATTTTGTGTGCAATGGTATACATAACTCAACAAGCTCACCACCTTGGTCCTTGAACCAAAGGCTTTGGTGATGCAGATAACTATTAGCGAATCCCGGGATCTAAGTCATTTCAGAGGGAGGCCACAGATGCCCATCAAAGTCGGACAAGATACTGCCAAAACACGCCGCAACCTTAGCGTGAATGGCAAATCCATTTCATATTACTCGATCCCTGCCGCGCAAGAGGCTGGTCTGGGTGATTTTTCCAAGCTTCCCGCCGCGCTGAAAGTGGTTCTGGAAAACATGCTGCGGTTCGAGGACGATGGCTTTTCTGTTGCGGTCGACGATATCAAAGCCTTTGGCGAATGGGCAACCAATGGCGGCAAGAACCCGCGCGAGATTGCGTATCGCCCTGCCCGCGTGTTGATGCAGGACTTTACCGGCGTTCCGGCTGTTGTTGATCTGGCCGCGATGCGCGATGGCATCAAAGGACTGGGCGGTGATGCACAAAAGATCAACCCGCTTAACCCGGTTGATCTGGTCATCGATCACTCGGTCATGATTGATGAATTCGGCAACCCCCGCGCGTTCCAGATGAACGTGGATCGCGAATATGAACGCAACATGGAGCGTTACCAGTTCCTGAAATGGGGTCAGTCGGCATTCAACAACTTCCGCGTTGTCCCCCCCGGAACCGGTATCTGCCATCAGGTGAACCTGGAATATCTGGCCCAGACCGTCTGGACCGACACCGACCAGAACGGCGACGAAGTCGCCTACCCCGATACGCTGGTTGGTACCGACAGCCACACCACAATGGTCAACGGTATGGCCGTTCTGGGCTGGGGCGTCGGCGGGATCGAGGCCGAAGCCGCGATGCTGGGCCAGCCGATCTCGATGCTCATCCCCGAGGTTGTCGGTTTTGAGCTGACCGGCGCGATGGTCGAAGGCACAACTGGCACCGACCTTGTTCTGAAGGTCGTTGAGATGCTGCGCGAAAAGGGCGTGGTGGGCAAATTCGTCGAGTTCTATGGGAGCGGTCTGGACCGCTTGCCGCTGGCCGACCGCGCGACCATTGCCAACATGGCGCCCGAATATGGCGCGACCTGTGGCTTCTTCCCAATCGACGGTGAAACACTGCGCTACATGCGAAACACCGGCCGTGATGAGGATCGTCTGGCACTAGTCGAAGCCTATGCCAAGGAAAACGGCCTGTGGCGCGATGAAAACTATGCGCCCATCTACACCGACACTCTGACGTTGGACATGGGCACAATTGTTCCCGCAATCTCGGGGCCAAAACGTCCACAGGACTATGTTGCGCTGACCGACGCCAAAGCTGCCTTTACCAAGGAAATGGCCGAAACCTTCAAGCGCCCGATGGGCAAGCAGGTCGTGGTCAAGGGCGAAAACTACGGCATGGAATCGGGCAAGGTTGTGATCGCCTCGATCACCTCGTGTACCAACACTTCGAACCCTTATGTGATGATCGGTGCCGGCCTAGTCGCAAAAAAGGCGCATGAGCTAGGCTTGAACCGTCAGCCGTGGGTCAAAACATCGCTGGCCCCCGGTTCGCAGGTTGTGTCTGAATACCTTGAGGCAGCAGGCCTCCAGCAACATCTGGATGCCATCGGGTTCAACCTGGTTGGTTATGGCTGCACCACATGCATCGGCAACTCTGGCCCGATCCAGAGGGAGATCAGTGAAGCGATTGCCGAAGGTGATCTGGTCGCGACCTCGGTTCTTTCAGGCAACCGCAACTTTGAAGGCCGGATTTCGCCGGACGTGAGGGCCAACTATCTGGCCTCGCCGCCGCTGGTCGTAGTCTACGCACTGGCTGGCACCATGGATATCGACCTGACATCCGAGCCGATCGGCCAGGACAAGGACGGCAATGACGTCTTCATGAAGGACATCTGGCCAACTCAAAGCGAAATTGCCGAGCTGGTGCAAGAAACTGTCACCCGCGAAGCGTTCCAGTCGAAATATGCGGATGTCTTCAAAGGCGATGAGAAATGGCAAAGCGTTGAGGTTCCGCAACAGGAAACCTATGACTGGCCGCCGACTTCGACCTATATCCAGAACCCTCCCTATTTTCAGGGAATGGGTGCCGAGCCGGGCACGATCACAAATATCGAAGGGGCCAAGGTATTGGCGGTTCTTGGGGACATGGTCACGACCGACCACATCTCACCCGCAGGGTCTTTTGCAAGCACCTCGCCTGCCGGTCAGTACCTGATCGAACGTCAGGTACAACCGCGTGAGTTCAACTCCTACGGTTCCCGCCGCGGCAACCATGAGGTCATGATGCGTGGTACCTTCGCCAACATCCGCATTAAGAATGAAATGCTGGACGGCGTCGAAGGTGGCTATACCAAAGGTCCTGACGGCGAGCAGGCTTCGATCTACGACGCTTCGATGGCCTACCAGGAACTAGGCCTTCCGCTGGTCGTCTTTGGTGGTGAGCAATACGGTGCCGGTTCATCCCGGGACTGGGCTGCCAAAGGCACGGCCCTGCTGGGCGTCAAAGCCGTGATCGCCGAAAGCTTTGAGCGTATCCACCGGTCCAACCTGGTTGGCATGGGCGTGATCCCGTTCGAGTTCACCGGCGGCGACACCCGCAAGACACTGGGCCTGACTGGCGATGAAACCGTATCAATCCACGGCTTGGATTCGGTCGAGCCGCTGCAAGAGGTGCCCTGCACCATCATCTTCGGCGACGGAACCGAGAAAACGATCACGCTGAAATGCCGGATCGATACCGCGCCCGAGATCGAATACATCGAAAACGGCGGCGTGCTGCAATATGTGCTGCGGAACCTTGCCAAGGAAGATTAAAGCAACAAAGCCCCGGCCAATGCGCCGGGGCTTTTTCTTGGGTGCCAGCGCAACTAGCAGAAATAAGAAACAGATCGCGTGCAGCAGGCACGCTCCGGATGGCAACGGATCAGATCACTGGCTGGCTTTTTCCAATGCCGGGCGGATCCTGCTTTCGATGACGCGCTGCGTGATCGGACCGGCAAAGCGCAGAATGATCGTGCCCTCTCCGTCGATTACATAAGTTTCCGGTACACCGTAGAGACCCCAGTCCAGCGCCATGCGTCCTTGCTCATCCCGTCCGATGGCTTCGTAAGGGTCGCCCAGTTCGGTCAGAAAACCTTCGGCATTGGCCAACTGATCCTTGTAGTTGACGCCATAGACCGGGATGCCCTCTTCGGACAGCGCCTCAAGGTTGGGGTGCTCAGCCCGGCAGGGCGCACACCAGCTGGCCCAATAGTTGACCAGCTTGACCTCACCATCACGCAGGGTGTCATCGTCGAACAACGTTTTGCCCGGAAACTCTGTCAGAACGACAGGTGGCGCGGGCTGCCCTTCGCGTGCAGATGGCAAGGCATCGGGGTCATCC
The DNA here is from genome assembly GCF_059611165.1 of Ruegeria sp. CDSB013. Classification (NCBI taxonomy): domain Bacteria; kingdom Pseudomonadati; phylum Pseudomonadota; class Alphaproteobacteria; order Rhodobacterales; family Roseobacteraceae; genus Ruegeria; species Ruegeria sp. CDSB013. The sequence goes on from NZ_JBXWPA010000002.1 coordinate 312,496, forward strand.
CGGAACATGCCAATGCCGGCCAAAACGGCAAAAGCGCCGAAGATCAACGGCGGCGCAATCATCAGGGGTGAGATTTTAGCCATTGCGCGACATCCTGTGTTCGACCTTTTCCATTTCCGCCCGGACTTTGCGCCCGCGCATTACGCTGAGAACGACCAGTGCAATCAGCAACCCCAGCGAGGCAGCATAGGACCACAGGACCGCGTCGGCATATTTTCCAAGATCTGGGATCATCCGTTTAGCCTTTCTCGCGCCAGCAGCGCCTTGATCCGTCGCGCCCGGATTTCTGTTCCTGTGCGATACAGAACCAACGCAATGAACAGCAGCACAAATCCGATGATGCACAGCAGCAGCGGGTAGAAATAGATGTTGCTGACCTTTTCTTCAGTATCCGAACCCGTGACGGCAGCAGCGCGCATCACAGAGGCTCCTTGGTGCAGACCTTGGTTCCAGAAGTTCACGGCATAGCGGCTGAGCAACGCAAAAACCGAACCTACCAGACACAGGACCGAGGTCAGATCGGCGGCTGTGTCGGCATCTTCGATCGCTTCCCATAGCGCCACGTAGCCCAAATAGAACAGGAACAGGATCAAGAACGCGGTCAAGCGCGGATCCCAGGCCCACCACGTGCCCCACATCGGTTGCCCCCAAATCGCGCCGGTTGCCAGGGCGACCATGGTCATCACGATACCGACCGGCGCAGCGGCCCGGGCTGCCAGCGCGCTGACATGGTGACGCCGTACAAGCCAGATCAGCGAGGTCGCCAGCATCATCAGCCAACAATTAATCGCCATCAGCGCCGCAGGCACATGCAGATAGATGATCTTGACCGTCGAGCCCTGTTTGTAGTCATCCGGTGTGAAGAAAAAGCCCCAAACCAGCCCAACGAACAGACACACAAAAGAAGTCATCCAGAAGAACGGCAGGATCCGCTCGCTGGTCACGAGGAATTTGCGCGGGTTAGCGTATTCCCAGAGGGTATTGGCTTTGGCTGCGATAGACATGGGCTCTATTTAGTCCGACTCGTGTTTGTTCTCAATTGACATCAGTCAAACTGCGACAGCGTCACCGAAGGTTGATCCGCAATACTGCTGCGCTGGCAAAAGGCAACAGCGCAATCGTGGCGGCGGTGATCCCCGCCAGCATCAAAAGCGGCGTCTGCGTTTCCATCCCCGTGGCACCACGGCGCGCGACCTCGGCCCCGAAGATCAGTGTGGGAACATAAAGCGGCAGAACAAGCAATGACAGCAATAGACCACCACGCTTTAGGCCGACTGTCAGAGCTGCGCCGAAGGTCCCGATCACACTCATGGCCGGGGTGCCGACCAAAAGTGAGATCACCAGCCAGAAAAATCCCGGCACCGGCAGGTTCAACAGCACACCCAGAAACGGCGCGGCCAGAACCAGGGGCAAACCCGTCGTTAACCAGTGGGCCAGCGCCTTGATCGTCACAACCGCCTCAAGCGGCAAGGGCGCCGTTGCTAGCAGGTCAAGCGATCCGTCTTCCCAATCCAGCGCAAGCAGACGATCAAGCGACAACAGGCAAGCCAACAGCGCGCCCAGCCAAAGCACACCCGGCGCAATTGTCGACAGCAGCGAAGATTGCGGGCCGACAGAGAACGGCACCAGAACGGTTACAATCAAAAAGAATGCAAGGCCAAGACCAAAGCCCCCACCCGCGCGGAAGGCCAGTTTCAGGTCGCGCAGCAGCAGTGCGATCACAGGAAGCCTCCGTCAAAGTCGTCGATAGGTTTTGGCTTGGCTTTGTTAGGACCCACATCCAAAACCGCCCCGTCCAGGCCCAGGTCAATATGGGTTGCGATCAGGGCCGAACCGCCCTGCCCCAGATGGGCACGAACGGTATCGGCGAACATCTGGACGGCGCTTTTGTCCAGTGACACCGTCGGTTCGTCCAGCATCCAGATCGGCCGCCCGGTGACCAGCATCCGGGCCAGTCCAAGGCGACGTTTCTGCCCGGCGGACAAGTTTCCCGCATGGCGGTCCGACAGCTCGTTCAAAGCAAAGGCATCCAATGCCGGTTGGATGTCATTTGTTCCAAAGACCGAGGCCCAGAAGATCAGGTTTTCCACAACCGTCAACGTTGGCTTCAACCCATCGGAGTGAGAGGCGTAGGCGATCTGATCTTCGGCCCCGTCAATGGTTCCGCTCAACGCCGGCTGCAACCCCGCCAGCGTGCGCAGCAAGGTCGTTTTTCCGATCCCGTTCGGTCCACGCAGGATCAATGCCTGACCGGGTCGAAGCGAGAAGTTCAGCCCCTCGAGCACGGGGATGCCCCCGCGGGTGATGGCAAGATCGGATACGGTCAGTGTCATACGGTCCGGCTTATCTTATTGCGCATAGGGGCAAAAGGCGGGATTTGCCGCAGGGTGACACCTGATCCGCTTTCAAATGACCGCGGTAGCGAGGGGCCAGCCCCTCGCTCTCTCCTGGGTATTTTTGGCCAAATGAAGCGGTTCCTGTCAGGTGGGAAGCAAAGCCAGCGCGATGCGACGGCCTTCGGAGAGCAGTACATTATAAGTCCGGCAGGCTGCGGGTGAGTTCATGATCTCAACGCCCATGCCGGCCTGCTCGAGCGCCGCTCGAAGGTCAGAGGGGATGTGGGCCAGATCAGCGCCCGTTCCGATCAACAGGACATCCACATGCCCAGCCAATGCAAGCAAAGAGGATTGATCGTCGTATCCGCCCCAACCAGTGGTGCCCGATGGACCGGTTAGAACCGCCCCTTGGTGAACCTGGCCACCAATACGGAAAAAGCCGGGCCCGTAGCCATCAACCGGTGTTGCGTTGTTATATGTGATCTCATTCAACCGCATGGATATCTTCTATGCCCCAAAGCGGCAGGCCCGACAAGGCAGCAAGGGCGATGACCACATAAGCCGCGGCACGGTAGAGCTTTGCCCTTTCCGGATTGAATAGCCATCCGCCCAGCCAATTGCCCAGAAGGTTCGGGGCGGACAGAGCCAAACCCAAAACGACACTGTCGAGGGTCACACGCCCCATGCCGGACAGGAAGCCAAAGATGAGAAAATCGAATCCAAAAAGGAACAGCAGGATTGTGGCCCGGATAACCTCTACAGGAAGTGGGCGAGACATGTAGAACAAGATCACCGCCGGTCCAGGCAACCCAGCGACGCCACCGAGAAAGCCCGCAGCGCCACCGATTGCGGTCACCATCGCGCGCCGCACGCGGCCTTGATAGCGTAATCCGAGGATCAGGATTGCAAGCATGAATAAGGCCAGAAAACTGACCGCGTATCGAAAAACCTCAGGTTCGACCTGCGTAAGGACCCACAGGCCAACGGGCAGGACCAGGGCGCAGCCCAGCAGTAACCGTGCCAGGTCGCCGCGGTCCACGACGCGCCACGCCCGTCGCAGGTTGGGGAGTGGCCCGAAGATATCCATGATCGTCAGTCCGATCAGCGCCCCAAACGGGCCGAGGAACGGTGTGGCCAGAGGTAAAAAAATCAGCGCGGTGCCAAAGCCGGAAAACCCGCGAACGATGCCACCCAATGTCGCTGCAAAAAGGATAACGGCCAGCCCCGTGGGGGATTGGCCGAGAAGATCAGGCATCCACATTTGCGAACTGGTTGCCCGCGTTGTTGGATGGCTTAGACCAGTCGCGCTTAACGCCCAGCCACAGCAGAATGGTCGAGGCCACAAAGACCGAGGAATACGTCCCCACGATCACACCCCAGATCATCGCGAAGACAAAGCCGCGGATCACGTCACCGCCCAGCACATAGAGCGAGATCAGAGCCAACAGGGTGGTAACCGAGGTCATTACTGTTCGACTGAGTGTTTCGTTGATCGAGATATTCAGAACCTCTTTGAGGTCCTTCTTCTTGTACTTCCGCAGGTTCTCGCGGACGCGGTCGAACACGACCACAGTGTCGTTCAGCGAATAGCCAACGATGGTCAACAGCGCGGCGATGATAGCCAGGTCGAACCGGATTTGCAGTTCCGAGAAAATCCCAATTGTCAGGATCACGTCATGCACCAGCGCGGCCACAGCGCCCAAAGCGAACTGCCATTCGAAGCGCAGCCAGATGTAGACAAGCACCGCCCCGATCGCCAACACCACCGCGATAACGGCAGTTTGGATCAGCTCACCGGAGACTTTGGGGCCGACGGATTCAACGCTTTCAAATGGTAATTTGAGGCCTGGATCAGCAGCGGCAAGCACCTCGCCGACCTGAGTGATCACGTCCGATGTAACTGCCTCGGCGTCTTCTTGCGCCTGGATACGGATCATCGCGACATTCTCATCCGGTCCAAAGTTTGGATCGAAGATCTCTGTGATTGTCACATCCCCCAATTCCAACGGGGCAAGGGCGTCACGATAAACTCCAACATCAATCTCTTGGGTGCTTTGCGTCCGGATCGTTGTGCCACCGCGGAAGTCGATGCCGAAGTTCAGCCCCTGAAGCATGAAGGACGTGAACGCCACGATCATCATCAAAGCCGAGATACCCAGCCAGATTTTCCAGCGGCTGAAGAAATCGAACGAGGTATTCTGGGGTACGAGTTTCAGTCTCATGTCAAACCTCGATCATTTTCGGGCGGCGGCGTTCAAACCAGATGACGATCATTAGACGCGTCACGAAGATCGCGGTGAAGACCGAGGTCAGAATGCCCAGACCCAACGTGATGGCAAAACCGCGCACCGGACCGCTGCCCATGGCAAACAGGATTACAGCGGTGATGAATGTGGTCACGTTTGCGTCCAGAATGGCCGACAACGCCTTTTCATAACCCAGTTCGATCGCGCGCGCCGGGCCTCTGGCGGATTTCAGTTCTTCGCGGATACGTTCAAAGATCAGCACGTTGGCATCCACCGCCATACCAACCGTCAACACGATACCGGCGATACCGGGCAGTGTCAGGGTGGCTCCGATCAGGGACAACAGACCAAACAGCAGGCCCACGTTGATGATCAGAGCGATGTTGGCAAAGATACCAAACAGGCCGTAGCTGAGCGCCATGAAAACCAGCACTGCGGCAAAGGCTACGATCGTCGCGACCTTACCGGCATCAATGCTGTCCTGACCCAATTCCGGACCAATGGTCCGTTCCTCGAGGAATTCCAGCCCCGCTGGCAAAGCACCTGCGCGCAACAGAACTGCCAGATTGGTACTTTCTTCAACGGTGAAGTTGCCGGTGATGATGCCCGACCCGCCAGGAATGTGGCTTTGAATGACAGGGGCCGAGATGACCTCATCATCAAGAATGATTGCGAAAGGCTGGCCGATGTTTTCCAGCGTATAGTCGCCGAACTTGCGTGCCCCCGATGTATTGAACCTAAAGCTGACCGCCGGGCGACCGTTCTGGTCGAATGCTGGCTGCGCGTCCACCAGCTCTTCGCCGGTAACGACTGGGGCCGACTCGACTGTGTAAAACAAACCGGTTTCGTCGATGGAGGGGAGGACCTTTTCGCCAATCCCCGGCACTGCGTCCGGGTTGGTACCCCGCCCCACAACGGGGTTGAACGTCAGCTGAGCAGTGGTGCCGATGATCTCTTTCAGTTCACCAGCACTGCCGATACCCGGCACTTGGATCAAGATACGATCCGCACCCTGGCGTTGGATCGTGGGTTCACGCGTTCCGACCTCATCAATACGGCGGCGCACAATCTCAAGCGACTGGCGCACAGTGCGGTCGTCTGTGGCAAGTTTTTCCGCCTCTGACAGTTGAACGACGATTGTGTCGCCTTCAGCCCGCGCCTCGATATCGGTTGCACCTACACCGGTCAGGGTTTGCACCTGACGGGCCAGGCCGCGCACAACTTCAAGCGCGCGGGACATGCCCTCGGGCTGGCTGATGCGCACCCGAATCTCGTCCGGGGCCGACTCTTGTTTGCGGATGGTGCCAACCGTGGAGCGCTCATCCCGCAGTGCATCGCGAATTTCGGGCCACATGGCCTCCATCCGGGACTCGTACACATCGCCGACCTGAACTTCGGCCAACAGATGCGCACCACCGCGCAGATCGAGGCCCAGATTGACCAGCGACGACGGCAGCCAGTTCGGCCATTGCGCCGCCTCGGCCTGCATTTCGGGGGTGTCGATGCCAAGCTCGATTGCGGCCTTGGCATCGTTGGATTGCTCGACGCGCGTATAAAACGCATTCGGCAGGGCCATCAGCAGGCCGATCACGCAGACCGACCAGATCAGAACCCGCTTCCAGGTATCAATTTGCAGCATTACCCTGCCTTTTCAAGGAATTATCGCGCGAAGTTACTTCGCAGGCTCGGTCTTGCTCAGAACCTGCGCGATGGTCGATTTGACAACACGAACCTTCACACCCTCGGCGATTTCAACTTCAATCTCGTTGTCGCCTTCCTTGACTTTGGACACCTTGCCGATCATTCCACCTTGGGTGACAACCTGATCGCCGCGACGCACGGCCTCGACCATGGCCTGATGCTGCTTCATCTTTTTCTGCTGCGGACGGATGAGCAGAAAATACATGATAGCGAAGATCAGGATCAGCGGGAGAAACTGGGCGATTGCGCCACCTTCCATGGGATATTCCTTTGTTTTGATGCTGCGGAGAAGCTCCGCAAATTTGGCGAGAACCTATGCTCTGAATTGCGCCTTTGCAAGCGATGGCAACGCTGTACACCGCCCTGACCCGGCCACAGTGCAAAAAGAACAAGCCAGTCGTTGCAGATATGTCCTAGGCACCTTGTTGAAACCGGGTATAGTTCGGGTTAAGGGGGACACATGGCAAGGCATTTCAAGCCCTTCCTTTTGCTGGTTTATTTTCTGACAGCCCTGGCGTCCAGCCTGTGGTTTTCAGATGTCGTACTCGCACAGGAAACACCGGCAGAGTCCCCAGCTTCTGACGGGGCGGATTCGGACACTTTCGTGGCTCCGGTCATCGTGGACGGGGACGTCTTGTTCCAGGTCCGGGGCTCGAGTGCCCTACCCGCGCCAGAGCGGGCGGAAGATGTTCAGGACAAGATCATCGAAATCGCCGAAGCCTCAGACGCACCAACGGTTGAGGTGACATACGAAGAGACCGAGTTCGGTATCTGGACTCTGGTCGATGGCGAGAGGGTCTCAATCGTCACCGAAGCTGATGCCGAGTTGGATCAGATGGAGCTGAGCGTTCTAAGCGTTTTGCACGGGAACGCGATCAAACAATCCATCGAAGACTATCGCGCCAACCGCACCGATCGGGCGCGCGTGTCCGGTGCAATTGAGGCGGTGGCATGGACTGTAGGGTTTGTTGCATTTGTGGTGGCAATCCTGTGGGTGCATCGTCGGATTCGACGGAAGACATTGAAATTTGTCTCGCGTCACCTCAGGGACGTGGAAACGGCCACAGCTAAAAGCGTTCAGGCCGAGGCGATTGCCGCGCTGGTACGATATGGGCTGAACTTCGTTCTGCTTATCATCTTCTTTCTCGGTTTTTATTACTACCTCTCGTTTGTTCTGCTGGCTTTCGCCGAAACCCGCTATTTTGCGCAGCTGTTGCTGACCTATCTGACAGAGCCAGTATTGCTGATCTTCAAAGGCGTTATCAGCTACATCCCCAATTTGATCATGTTGGGCCTGATTTCTTGGGTGGCGCTGTACATCATCAAGGGGATGCGGGTGTTCTTTGACGCGGTCGAAGCGGGTTCCTTCGACATGGGCGATTTCGAAAAACACTGGGTCAGCCCAACCTTCAACATTGCCCGTGTTGTGGTGATCATGATCGCCCTGGTCTTTGCCGTTCCCTACATCCCCGGGTCCGACTCGGCCGCGTTCCAGGGGTTGACGATCCTGGTGGGCGCCATGCTGTCGCTGGGAGCAAATTCTGTCGTCTCAAACATGCTGGCTGGTCTGTTCGTGATCTATCGTCGCTCGACCTCGATCGGTGACCGGATTCAGATCGGAGACCACATCGGCGATGTGGTTCAGATCAAACTGATGGAGACGCATCTGAAGTCCATCAAGAACGAGTTGATCTCGATCCCAAATGCGCAACTAATGAATTCGGATGTGGTGAACTTCTCGAAAAAAACCGACGGCAGCGGGCTGCTGCTGCACACCACGGTTGGCATCGGCTATGAAGAGCCGCCCGAGAAGGTCGAGGCCATGTTAATTGAGGCCGCCAACCGAACCAAAGGCATCAAAGCCAAGCCTGAACCCTTTGTTTTGTGGACCGCATTGGCGGATTACGCAATCAACTACCAGATCAACGGCTATACGACCCGTGGCAGCATCATTCCGAAAATCCGGTCGGACCTGCATCGCAATATCGTCGCCGTGTTCAATGAAAACAGTGTGCAGATCATGACGCCCTCTTACATGGCTGATCCACCTGATCCTAAGATCCCAACCGAGCATTGGGATGGCCATCTGGCGCATGAAACACACGAGGATGCCGATAAGTCGTAACCGGCGCTACACCCCGCCTTTCAGATGGTGCATAAGCGGTTTCAGTGATTCACGCATTTAAGGATCTGAACCATGCACGACATCCGCGCCATTCGCGAAAACCCCGCCGCCTTCGACGCCGCACTTGCGCGCCGTGGGGACGCGCCGGTGTCGTCAGATTTGCTAAGGCTGGACGAAAGCCGCCGAACCAAGATTCAGGCCGCAGAAACGGCACAAGCCGAACAGAACAAGGCCAGCAAAGAGGTCGGTGCCGCCAAGGCACGCGGCGACGAGGATGAATTCCAACGCCTGCGCGCACTGGTCGCCGAGAAAAAGGCCGAAATCGCCCGGATGCAGACCGAGGCCAAGGATCTGGATGCGCTGCTGACTGATCAGCTGATCCGCATCCCGAACCTGCCAGCCGAGGACGCACCAGAAGGTGCGGACGAGAACGACAATGTCGAGGTCAACCGCTGGGGCACCCCGCCTGAGTTGGGTTTTGCACCGAAGGAGCACTTCGAAATCGAGGCCGTTCAGAACGGCATGGATTTTGAAACGGCGGCAAAGTTGTCCGGCTCGCGCTTTGTCCTGTTGTCCGGCGGCGTTGCCCGCATTCACCGTGCGCTGGCGCAGTTCATGCTGGACACGCACATCAATGAAAACGAACTGACCGAGGTGAACGGCCCGGTTCTGGTTCTGTCCGAGATGATGCAGGGCACAGGCCAATTGCCGAAGTTTGGCGAAGACAGCTATCAGACCCGTGAAGGCTGGTGGTTGATCCCGACGTCCGAGGTGTCGCTGACCAATATCGTCAACGACACGATGATCGAAGAAAACTATTTGCCCCGCCGCTACACCGCGCATTCCTTGTGCTTCCGGTCTGAGGCCGGATCGGCCGGCAGGGACACACGCGGCATGTTGCGCCAGCACCAGTTCGAAAAGGTCGAAATGGTCTCGGTCACCCATCCCGACAAGTCGGATGATGAGCAAAAACGCATGCTGCGCTGTGCCGAGGGTATTCTGGAACAGCTGGCCATCCCCTATCGCACAGTGATCTTGTGCACAGGCGATATGGGCTTTGGTGCGCGCCGAACCTTTGACATCGAGGCCTGGCTCCCGGGTCAGGATACGTACCGTGAGATCAGCTCGGTCTCGACCTGTGGCGACTTTCAGGCACGTCGGATGAATGCGCGCTTCCGGCCCGAAGGTGGCGGCAAACCGGAATATGTTCACACGCTGAACGGATCGGGCCTTGCCGTTGGCCGATGCCTGATCGCAGTGCTGGAAAACGGCCAGAACGCAGACGGTACCGTCACCCTGCCCAAGGTTCTGGCCCCCTATCTGGGCGGCAAGCTGACGCTGCAACTGGACGGCACGCTGGCATAAAAAAACCGGCGGCCAACAGGGCGCCGGTTCAAGAGGGTTAAGGGCGGAGAAGGGTTACTTCTTCGCCTTTTTCTTATCCTCCTTCTTGTCTTTTTTCTTATCTTTCTTCTTGTCCGTCTTGTCGGCCTTTTTCTTTTTGTCTTTCTTTTTATCTTTCTTCGCCTTGGCCTTCACCTTGTCCTTGGCTTTCGAGAAGACGGCTTCCATCTCCTGAAGCTTTTTAGCGGCCTTTTCAGCCTTGGCTTTGGCCTTGGCCTTCTTCTTTGCCTTGGCTTCTGCCAGTTCGGCTGCGGCCTTTTCCTCAGCGGCTTTGCGCGCAGCCTCTTCCGCCCGTTTCTCGGCAGCGGCGGCGGCAATGGTCTTGCGGGTCGCTGGTCGGCGCACTGCGGGTTTTCTGGCAGGTGCGCGGCGCGTTCCTGTTTTAGCAGCAGGTTGCTTGGCGGCAGGCTTGGCCGCGGCGGGCTTGGCGGCTGCCGGTTTCGCCGCAATCGCCTCTTTCGCGGCGGCGATCAAAACGGCTGCGCGGGCTTTGCCGATACGAGGAACTTTGACCAGTGCAGCGGGGGTTGCCTTGGCAACGGCTTCAGCGGTTTTGAAACCGTTGGCGGTAAGTGACTTTCCTAGCCCCTCTCCAACGCCTTTTATTGCGGTCACTGCGGTCATTCTTTGTCCTTTCCGATTTTCCCTGCATTATCTTATGTATACCAGAAACACGCTCTCACAAGCCAGTGCTCAGAGTTGCAGGTCATTTGTGTCAGCTACTGTGTGCAAGGTTACCGGATTGATCCTTTCCGGGAAACGGAACAAGCCGCTTGGCGTCTTCGTCCCACAGTTTCAGGTTCAAAGCCGCGACTGCCTCGGGGAATTTGATCCGGCGCGGCGTGAATTCGGGCGGTAGGTTATAGTGGCATGCACGCAGCCGATATGACGGAATACGCGCATTGAAATGGTGGATGTCGTGCAGCGTGATGCAGGCAACCGCATTGTCGAACCACCACCCGAAATCCAGCGCCGATGATCCCTGCAGCGCGGCCAATTGCGGGTCCAGATCCGGACGGCGATCCCAATACGTGTCCTCGAAATTGTGCTGTAGATAGACCAGAAAAACACCCAGCATCCCGCCCAACAAAGAGAATACCAACCACACCAGAATACCCATGGTGCCGGCGATCAAATACAGAAGGCTAAGAAATACGATGATCGACAAGTTGTGTAGCAATACGCCCTTCACGCCAAACCGAACCGTGTTCTTGGGCCACCGGTAGCGGATGAAATACGTGAACAGCGCCCCAGCCGGAACCAGGATGAAGGGATTTCGGTAGAGCCTGTAAAACAAGCGCCCTTTCCAATCCGCCTTGTTCCATTCCCGCACGGTCATTGTGTGGATTTCACCTGTCTCGCGGTGTTCGAGGTTGCCAATACCGGCGTGGTGCAGGTTATGGTTCTGCTTCATCACTTCGAACGGAGCGAAAGTGAATGGCGAGAGCCCGTGCCCGGCCCATTCGTTCTGCGCGCGCGTCTCAAACAGCGAATGATGCCCGCAATCGTGCTGAAGCACGTACAGGCGCACCGCCGAAAAGGCAAAAACGATTCCGGCCGGAATCATGACAAACCAGCGATCTACATAGATGATCGCCAATGCCAGCGATGTGAAATACACCGCAAAAGTTCCAAAATAGCTCAGCGCGGCCAATCTGTTGTCCTGAACCGCGTATTGCCGAGTGTATTCCCTCAGATCCATCCAGCCGCTCCTCACGTTGGTCAGGTCCAATGGTTGTCAAAAACTGGTGCGGAAGCTCCGCGTGAAATTACGCGCGCACAAAACAGATGCACGCCAGTGAATGCTAGCGCGGGGAATTGGGGCTGTCACGCCCCTCAGCCGAAAATGCTGAAAATTGGCGCAGTTACGCGCGGCCCTTGAGATGTTTGGCCAAGGCGCCCGCGTTTTTCTTGCGGCGTCCCTTGTACGGATTCTTGTCCCCCTGTCCGCGCAAAGTCAGGCGGATCGGAGTACCGGGCATGTCAAAAGATTCGCGCAGACCGTTGACCAGATACCGGGTGTAACTGGCTGGCATCTTGTCTGGGTGCGAACACATGACAACAAAGCCCGGCGGGCGGGTTTTGGCTTGGGTCATGTAACGCAGCTTGATCCGGCGACCTTGCGGGGCTGGCGGCGGGTGCTGTTCCAACATGGCCGTCAGCCAGCGGTTCAGCGCGGCCGTCGGCACACGGCGGTTCCAAATGTCATGGGCCCGCAGAATCGCGGCGCGCAGGCGCTCTAGCCCCCGGCCCGTCTTTGCCGAGACCGTCACCAGCGGTGCGCCACGCAATTGCGGCAGCAAACGCTCGAACGACTCTTTCAGATCCCGCAGCTTTTCCTGTTTGTCTTCTTCGATGTCCCATTTGTTGATGGCGACAACAACGGCACGACCCTCGCGCTCGGCCAGATCGGCAATACGCAGGTCCTGCTGTTCGAAGGGAATGGCAGCGTCCAGCAGAACCACCACCACTTCGGCGAATTTTACGGCGCGCAAGCCGTCCGAGACTGAAAGCTTTTCAAGCTTTTCCTGCACCTTGGCTTTTTTGCGCATACCGGCGGTATCAAAGATACGCATCGGTGTGCTGTCTCCGTCCGGGTCGGCCCAATCGATCCGCAGACTGATGGCATCGCGCGTAATACCAGCCTCTGGCCCGGTCAGCAGGCGGTCTTCGCCAATGATCTTGTTGATCAATGTGGATTTACCGGCATTCGGGCGGCCAACAACTGCCACCTGCAACGGTTTTTCAGCGCTGATCAGGGGCGTGTCGCCCTCGCCGTCCTCATCCAGTTCAATATCGGTTTCCGGTGCATCCTCGACCGCCTTTTCCTCGGCGGCATCGGCCAATGGCATAAGCTGGGAATAAAGATCCGTCATCCCCTCGCCATGTTCGCCCGACAGGCGCACCGGCTCACCCAGGCCAAGGTTATAGGCTTCAAGCACACCCGCATCCGCTGCGTTTCCTTCGGCCTTGTTGGCCGCAAGGATCACGTGTTTGGAACGTTTGCGCAGAATCTCGGCAAACAATTCGTCGGTCGGCGTGACCCCAACGCGCGCGTCAATCATGAACAGACAGACATCTGCCATGTCCACCGCACGCTCGGTCAGGCGGCGCATGCGGCCCTCAAGGCTGTCGTCGGTCGCGTCCTCAAGCCCCGCGGTGTCGATCACGGTAAAGCGCAGATCCCCCAGACGCCCTTGGCCTTCGCGCAGGTCGCGCGTCACGCCGGGCTGGTCGTCGACCAAAGCCAGACGTTTGCCCACAAGGCGATTGAACAGGGTGGATTTGCCCACATTCGGGCGCCCCACGATGGCGAGGGTCAGCGACATGATACTCAACTTTCAAGACTCAGACGCGCCCTTTAGCGCATCTTGTGGTCAACGGAAAGCGTGCAAATCACCTTTGGTCGACACGACGTACAGTGTTTGGCCCGCCACAACCGGTGCCGTGGTCGCGCCACCTGGCACTTCGACACGGTTCACCAGTGCTCCGTCAACAGGGCTGAAGAACCGAACATAGCCATCGTTCGAGGCGATGACGATGCGCCCACCCGCCATGATCGGACCATAATGCGCGTAGACCGCCCCCCGGCGTCCCGGCTTATCCTTGACAAAACCCGGCAGGTCCTGCGCCCAAACAATCGCTCCGGTCGCGGCGTCTAGTCGGACCAGTTGGCTGCGATCACTGATCAGGAAAATACTGTTGCCAGCGGCCCAGACCGTATCGACGGCCCCTTCGTCTGCGGTCCATATCCGTTCGCCGGAATTGGCGTCAAACGCAACTGTGCGCCCAGAATGGTTGCCGATATAGATCTTATCTCCCGCAACCATTGGTCCACCGGTTACATCGACGATCTGCGCCGCCGCACGTCCGCGACGTCCCCCGGCTACTGACGCGTTCCAGCGGCGAATACCCCCCCGACGGAACGTCGCTGCGACATCACCCGAGCCAAAGGCGAACACGGAAAAATCGGATGCAATGACTGGCGCCGGTGCACCCAGAACGTTTCCAACGCTTGGGGTGCCCTGAATTTGCCAGGCAATGCGGCCGTCCTTGGTGTTGACCGCCCAACCGGTTTCGTCACCCGCCACCAGATACAGCAGACCGTTGCTGACCAAAGGCGCGCCGCTACCGGTCGCGTTCAACCTTTTTTGCCAACGAACTGCACCGGTTTTGGCATCCAGCGCTGTCAGGCGGCCGTAACCGGAAGACACATAAAGCACACCGTTGTCATAGGCCATGCCGCCACCCGTGGCATCCGAGTCGCCATCACTTGGCGGAATAAGATCGGTGTTCCAAACGACCTGCCCTTGCGGCGACACGGCAGACACCGTTGCGCCGGCATCAAGCGTGTAGATCAACCCGCCCGCAACAACGGGATCAGCCGTGATCCGCTGCTTGCGCGAGTCACCCTGTCCGATTGAAGCGGACCAAATGCGCTGCGGCGTTGCCCGCAACTGTGCATTGGTGGTCCGGAACGCAGCCGTACCCGGGCTTTGCGGCCAACTCGCGTTGGCTCTTTGCGCCGGAAGGCTGATCGGTTTTGAGCCGCGGGTTTCCACCGTTTCGGTATCGGCAGCAGGTCGGATATCTTCCCGCGGTCCCGGCAAGATAACCTCGGGTTCCCGGCAGGCGGCGACCAAGGTCAATGAAAGGGCTGCCATCGGCAATCCAATACGGGAGAATAGACTTGCTACCATGATATTCCGAACTCGCCTGTTATTATTCCTGCCGCCACCGGATCAGCCCTGTTGGGCGATCAACGGCTCTGGTTCACCGCCCAGTGCTACAATCAACTGAGCCGCACGCTGTTGCAGATCCACGCCAATTTCTGCGTCCTGACGCAAAGTCTGAAGCCGCGTGATGGCCGCGTCAACATTGCCCTCGGACACATCAATCAGGGCCAACTGTTCTTCGGCCAGCAACCGCAGCGGAGCACCCGGCGCAGCCAGCGCTTCGAACTGAAGACGGCGATCGGCTGCAGGCAGAGTGTCGCTCTGCAGCAGCAGCGCCTTGAAAGCCGCGATCGCGCGATAGATTTCCGGCAGATCCCCTTGGGACGCAATGGCATTCAGGCTGGCAACCGCATCCTGTTCCGATCCGGCCTCAAACTGAGAGGCCGACAACAGCATGTTAAGAACCGCATCCCCACCCGGCGATTGTGTTTCGACGGCGGCAAGACTGGCTGCACGGTCTTCCGACTGATTCTGTGCCAGCGCCGCCAGGATTGAATCACCCAAATCCTGCGCCTGACTGGTTGCGCGCGACTTGCGGACTTCATTGAACGCAGCACCGCCCACGATCAGGACAACCACAAGCACACCAACCCAACCCCATCTGCGCAATAGCAAGAACAGGCGGTCCCGGCGCACCTCTTCGGTCACCTCATCAATAAAACTGTCGACGTCGCTCATCCCTGCCCTCCGGGGCTGCATCCTTGGTGTATGGCGCCATGTCATACCCCGGCGCAATCGCCAAGCCAAGAGCCCGATTTTTTACAATCCCGCCGGTGGCCTGCCCTCTTGTAGAAAAAAATAAACCGAACTATTCAGTTTAGTGTGGAAACGATACATAATCGTCCCCACTTTCTAGCATGACCGCAAAAAAATGTGGCGCAGAATTCTGGGAGTAGTCCTGCATGCGATTGATTTCATTAGTAAACGCCGCTTTGGTTATTGTTGTTTTGTTTTTTTTGGTTTTCGAACGGGACAGCCTGTTCTCTTTCGCCGGGCGCGCGGAAGCCGAGGCCAGCCCTGAGGTTGCCAGCGAATCTGGCGAAGTCGTGGACGTGGATCAGGCGACGATTGGCGTCGTTGCCGTTAGGTCAACTGCACGTGAAATTGACAGCGCCGTGTTGTTGCGGGGCCAGACAAAGGCCAATCGTCAGGTCGAAGTACTGGCCGAAACCACATCGACCGTCATCTCAGAGCCCAAGCGCAAAGGCACGTTCGTCGAAGCCGGCGATCTTCTGTGCGAGCTTGACCCAGGTACCCGCCCCGCCAGTTTGGCCGAAGCGAAGGCTGCCAAGTTAGAAGCCCAAAGCCGCATTCCAGAAGCCGAAGCCCGCCTGGAAGAAGCACATGCGCGTGTCGCCGAGGCAGAGATCAACCTGACGGCTGCGAATAAACTGTCTGACTCCGGGTTTGGATCAGAGACACGCAGAATCTCAAGCGAGGCGGCGATGAGAACCGCTGAGGCGGGTATCAAGACCGCCGAAGCCGGTCTTGAGGCCACCCGCGCAGGGATCGAAGCCGCAACCGCCGAGGTCAAAGCCGCGGAACGCGAAATCGACCGCCAGACCATCAAAGCGCCCTTCAAAGGGTTGTTGGAAAGCGATACCGCCGAATTGGGCAGCCTGATGCAGCCCGGTGCGCTATGCGCGACCGTTATCCAACTGGATCCGATCAAGCTGGTCGGATTTGTGCCGGAAACCGAGGTTAACCGCATCATTGTCGGTTCCGAAGCCACCGCGCAGTTGGTCACTGGCCTGAAGGTTTCTGGTCGTGTGACATTCCTGAGCCGCTCGGCCGATGAAACAACCCGCACGTTCGAAGTCGAAATCACTGTTCCGAACCCGGAACTGGCCATTCGGGACGGCCAAACCGCCGACATCCGCATTTCGGCCGCCGGGGCCAAGGCGCATTTCCTGCCGCAATCGGCTCTGACCCTGAGCAATAACGGTCAACTCGGTGTCCGCACGATTGGCCATAGCAACGTGGTCGATTTCCAGCCGGTCGTTCTTCTGCGTGATACCGCCGAAGGCGTTTGGGTCGGTGGCCTGCCGGAGACTGTGGACATCATCGTCATCGGGCAAGAGTTCGTGACCCGCGGCGTCACAGTTGAACCCACATATCGGGAAGCTTCGAAATGACCGGAATCGTCAGTTGGGCCGCCGGCCGGGCCAGAATGGTTCTGGCCTTCATCGCCATCTCATTGGTGATTGGTGGCTTTGCCTATGTCAGCCTGCCGAAAGAAGGCGAGCCCGACATTGAAATTCCTGCCCTGTTTGTCTCGGTTCAGTTTCCGGGCATCTCAGCCGAGGATTCGGAAAATCTGTTGGTCAAACCAATGGAGACCGAACTTGCTGACCTTGATGGGCTGAAAGAGATGACCTCGACCGCCGCCGAAGGGTATGCGGGCGTGGCGCTGGAGTTCGATTTCGGCTGGGACAAGACCGCGATCATGGCTGATGTGCGTGACGCGATGAACAGCGCGCAAGCCGATTTCCCCGACGGGGCCGAGCAATACTCGCTGACCGAGATCAATTTTTCAGAATTCCCAATCGTTATCGTCAACCTGACGGGTGCAGTCCCCGAGCGCACTATGGCGCGGGTCGCCAAGGCTTTACAGGACGACCTTGAGGCGATGGATTCGGTGCTCGAAGCCGGTATCGCGGGCAACCGCGACGAATTGCTTGAGGTCATCATCGATCCCCTTCGGCTTGAGGCGTACAACGTCACCGCCGCCGAGCTTATAGATGTTGTGCGCAACAACAATCAGCTGATCGCTGCCGGTGAGGTCGAAACCGCACAGGGCACATTCTCGGTCAAGATCCCCTCTTCCTTCAAAACTGCGCAGGATGTTTATGGCCTGCCGGTCAAAGTGAACGGCGACCGGGTCGTCACCCTGGGGGAATTGGCGCAGATTAACTATACCTTTGAGGACCGCGAAGGCACCGCCCGTTTCAACGGCGAACAAACCGTCGCGTTGCAGGTGGTCAAGCGCAAGGGCTACAACCTGATCGACACAGTCGAGGGTGTGAAACAAACCATTGCCGCTGCGCAGGCCAAATGGCCACCCGAGATGCAGGCCGCAATCCAGCTGGGCACCTCGAACGACCAAAGCCGCATCGTCGGTTCGATGGTCAGCCAGTTGGAAGGCTCGGTTCTGACGGCCATCGCGCTGGTAATGATCGTTGTTCTGGCCTCTTTGGGCACACGCGCGGCATTGCTGGTAGGTTTTGCGATCCCGACCTCATTCCTGCTGTGTTTTGCGTTCCTGGCAGTCATGGGCATCAGCATCTCGAACATCGTGATGTTCGGCCTGATCCTTGCAGTGGGTATGCTCGTCGACGGGGCCATTGTTGTCGTGGAATACGCCGACCGGCGCATTAAAGAGGGCGTCGGCCCGATGCACGCCTATGTCGAAGCTGCGCAGCGTATGTTCTGGCCTATCGTGTCATCCACAGCCACAACCCTATGTGCCTTCCTGCCGATGCTGTTTTGGCCGGGTGTCCCGGGTGAGTTTATGGGGATGCTGCCCGTCACGCTGATCTTCGTTCTGTCCGCCTCGTTGATCGTTGCGCTGATCTATCTGCCTGTCATGGGCGGTGTTTCGGGACGTCTGAGCCGGGTTTTTGACCGCACCTCTGACTGGCTGCGCGCGCGCACTGCTTGGTGGGTTCGTGCGGTTATGGTGCCGCCATCGCTGTACCTGATCTTCCTTGGTGCGATGCAACTGCTGAATCCGACCTATCTGTTGCCCGAAGGCGCATTCGGAGCAGTTCTGCTTGGTGCCTTTCTGTTCATTTTCGGAGCATTTGCCGGTTCTGTTACGTTGAGTGCCGCGAAAATCGAACGCGCGCCCGATCAGCATGTGCATACGGCGCGCGAACACACACCCTTTGGCTATGTCATCAAGTTCCTGGTCGGCAACCCGATCATGCCGATTGTTTCGATTGTCGTCATTGGCTTCGCTGTGATGTCAGTCATGACCGCATTTGGGAACAATAACCGGGGCGTAGAGTTCTTCGTCGAAAGCGAACCCGAGCAAGCCACGGCCTATGTTCGTGCACGTGGCAACATATCGCTGGTCGAAAAGGACCAGATGGTACTGGCGGCCGAAGAAATTATCAGCGCGCACCCCGCAGTCGTGAACGTGTTTTCCTTTGCCGGAGAAGGCGGGCTGAACCAGAACAATGGAGGTGCGCAAGCACCAGCAGACACTGTCGGTCGCGTCCAGTTCGAAATCATCCCGTGGGAAGACCGGCCCAACGTGTCCGAACCGATCTTCGGCGGGTTGATCGACCGTGAAACGGTTGCCCCTGAATATGACGGTGACTTCGTGCTCGATCAGTTGAACGCCGAACTTGCGAAGATTCCGGGCTTCATCGTGGAAATCCTGCCCCTGGAACAAGGCCCGGCCTCGGCCAAGCCCGTTCATCTGCGCATCAAGGCGGACGGCTGGGAAGAACTGAACTCAGCCACTGCTGCGGCCCGTAAGATGTTCGATGAAACACCCGGCCTGATCAAGATCGAAGACACCCTGCCCTTGCCCGGTATCGACTGGCAAATCGACGTGGATGTTGCCAAAGCGGGTCGTTTCGGCGCGGACGTCGCAACCGTTGGCGCGATGGTGCAACTGGTCACGCGCGGGCTGCTGCTGGGCGAAATGCGCCCCGACAGCGTGGACGAGGAAATCGAAATCCGCGTTCGCCTGCCCGATGAAGACCGGGTTTTGTCGACACTGGATACGCTCAAAGTGCGTACGCCGGATGGGCTGGTGCCTTTGTCAAACTTTGTCACCCGCAAGCCAGTGGCCAAACTGGCCGAGATCAACCGGATCAACCAGCAGCGCTATTACGATGTGAAAGCGGATGTTGAGCCGGGTCTGAGCAAAGTTGTGATAGATAACGCGGATGGCACGGAACAGCGGCTGGCAGTTGTGCGCGGCGTCGTGGAAGGTACAGAACCCACAGGCGCGATCATCACTGGACCGACCGGCAACAATTTCGAGCTTGTCATGTTGACGGGTGCAGAAGATGTCGATGCAGTGCGCGCCGATCTGGAATCTGGAAACGCCCGGATTAGCCTGATCAACCCCAACGAACGCATTGCCGTGCTGACCGAGTGGCTTGAAACCAATCCCTTCGGCAGCACCGTCAGTTGGGAATGGACCGGCGATCAGGAAGATCAGGCAGAAAGCCAGGCTTTCCTGTCCAGCGCTTTCTTGGCTGCTTTAGGCCTGATGTTTGTGATCCTGCTGGCCCAGTTCAACTCGTTCTACAACTCGGTGCTGGTTCTGCTGGCTGTTGTGCTTTCGACCACCGGCGTTCTGATCGGGATGATGGTCATGCAGCAGCCGTTCTCGATCATCATGACCGGGACAGGGATTGTGGCCTTGGCGGGAATCGTGGTGAACAACAACATTGTTCTGATCGACACCTATCAGGAATACAGCCGCTATATGCCCCGGATCGAAGCCATCATCCGTACGGCTGAGGCGCGTATCCGGCCGGTTCTACTGACCACCTTGACCACGATGGCCGGTCTGACGCCGATGATGTTCGGATTGTCTCTGGACTTCATTAATGGCGGCTATTCTATCGACAGCCCAACTGCGCTGTGGTGGAAACAGCTGGCTACGGCGGTTGTGTTCGGGCTTGGTATTGCAACGGTTCTGACCCTGATCGTGACGCCATCGTTCCTGGCCCTGCGGGTGTGGGTCACCACCTATGCGGTATGGCTGGCCAAGGCGATAGCTCGGGCCACTGCAGGCCGTTCCAGCCAAATCGCCCAGGATATGGCCGTTGGTCACGCTGCCCGTCAGGTACAGGCCACCGAGGTTGTCTGGGGTGATGAAACACCCGCCGCACCTGCACCGGATGCAGACAAGGAAGAGCGTCCGGATCACCCACCAACATCGCCCCTCAAGGCGGCTGAGTAACATAAATGGCGAACCCCAGGGTTCGCCATTTTTCTTTTCTAAGACTTAGTCGGTGAATACATATTCACCCAAATCACACAGATTCAGGCCGAAGTCTTCCGCCGACGACCCATCGTCGAACGCCCCCCGAATATCGTAGATACATGTGGTCAGACCATCCGCGATGACAACATCGATTTCGTAGTCGGGCGCGACATAGCCACCGCTCAGCAGGTTCCCCTCCCAGCTGCCGGAAGATGCAGGTGAGACATTAAACTCGACCAGATCCGCGCTGGAGTCATTCACAACCAGAAATTCAAGATCCTCGGCAAATGCCGAAGTCGCCATAAGAACAGTTGCGGCCAAGGCTGCTGCTGCACGCATTTTCATTAGATATTCCTTTGATTAAGGTCCGGCCAAAGAACCTGGCACCGTGATTTTAGGTGATTTGTCACCAAGGAAAATGAACGTCAAATTAAACCTGCGGGAATGAACGCATTTTTGCAGTGCTGTTCTACCTGGTCTCTGGAATTACACAGGTGACCGGATCAGGCCGCGTCCGCTTGCTGGCGACTCCAGAGCTGCGCGTAACGGCCCGCGCGCTGCAAAAGCTGGTCATGGGTGCCTTGTTCAAGGATTTCTCCGCGTTCCAGAACAACAATGCGGTCCGCTTCGGCAATGGTGCTCAGGCGGTGCGCGATCGTCAGCACGGTCCGTCCCTCACCAGCCCGCGCCAATGCGTCCTTGATGTCCTGTTCGGTATCTGTGTCCAGCGCCGAGGTCGCCTCATCCAACAGCAGGATCGGCGGGTTCTTCAGAAGGGTGCGCGCAATGCCCACCCGTTGTTTCTCGCCACCCGACAGCTTCAAGCCCCGCTCTCCAACCTTGGTGTCATAGCCTTCTGGCAAGGTCACGATAAAGTCGTGGATCTGCGCAGCTTTGGCAGCAGCTTCGACATCTTCCTGAGTGGCCCCGTCCCGGCCATAAGCGATGTTGTAGCGGATGGTATCATTAAACAGCACAGTGTCCTGCGGCACGACGCCGATGGCTGCGTGCAGGCTGTTCAGGGTCACGTCGCGCACGTCCTGCCCGTCGATCTTCAACGCGCCCCCGGTGACATCGTAGAACCGGAACAGCAAGCGGCCTATCGTCGACTTACCCGAACCTGTGGCACCGACAATTGCAACAGTCTGGCCAGCAGGTACCGTCAGCGACACACCTTTGAGGATCTCGCGGTCCACATCATAACCAAAGCGCACATTGTCCAATGTCACCTCACCACCACTGACCACCAGACCTGGCGCGCCGGGCTTGTCCTGCACCTCGGTCGGTTGTTCCAGCAAGTCGAACATTTGACCCATGTCCACCAGCGATTGACGGATTTCCCGGTAGACAGTGCCCAGAAAGTTCAGCGGCACGGTGATCTGGATCATATAGGCGTTGACCATGACGAAATCGCCGACGGTCAGCGTTCCCTGTTGCACCCCCATGGCCGCCAGAACCATCACGCCGATCAGTCCGCAGGTGATCAGAAGGGACTGACCAAAATTCAGGAAGGCCAACGAATACGCCGTCTTAAGCGCTGCCCCGGCATAGGCTTTCATCGACACGTCGTACCGTGCCGCCTCGCGCGGTTCAGCATTGAAATACTTGACGGTTTCAAAGTTCAGCAGGCTGTCGATGGCACGTTGATTGGCCTCAGTATCCTGATCGTTCATTTCGCGGCGCAACTTCACGCGCCATTCCGTCACCGCAAAGGTGAACCAGATGTACAGCGCGATGGTGACAGCAACGACAACCAGAT
Organism: Ruegeria sp. CDSB013; assembly: GCF_059611165.1. Taxonomy (NCBI): domain Bacteria; kingdom Pseudomonadati; phylum Pseudomonadota; class Alphaproteobacteria; order Rhodobacterales; family Roseobacteraceae; genus Ruegeria; species Ruegeria sp. CDSB013. The sequence goes on from NZ_JBXWPA010000002.1 coordinate 334,756, forward strand.
ACCAGACGTCGAACAGCCACATCAGGATGATCGCGACCAACAGCAGTTCCAGGATCAGCGGACCAATCGAAAACAGCAAAAAGCGCAACAGGAATTCCACGCCTTTCACACCACGCTCGATAATCCGGCTAAGCCCTCCGGTGCGACGCGTCACGTGGTAACGCATGGATAGTTGGTGGATATGCTGGAACGTCTCCAACGCCAGCGCGCGCAAGGCCCGTTGCCCCACCGGAGCAAAGGCCGCATCGCGAAGCTGCTGGAAGCCGACGGTCATCATCCGCGCGACGCCATAAGCCACCGTCAGACCAATAGCACCCAACGCAAGCGGCGGTACGCCCTCACCCGCCAAACTATCAACTGCGCCCTTGTAAAGGATCGGAGTATAGACCGCGATCAGCTTGGCCAAAACAAGCATGCCCATGGCCAGCACGACGCGTCGTTTTACCCAAGGCTCGTCCTCGGGCCACATATAGGGCGCAACTTTCCGGATCGTGCGCCAGCCAGAGCTGCGTTCGTCGGACGTGGGCGTATCGGCTGATGTCATTGGCGCTGCTCGTCTCATCACGTACCTGATTTGCGGTCAGAGATAGACCGCCGGCCCACCAAGGGCCAGCGGCAATAGTTCATTCCGGGATGGTGAATATCTGACCGGGATAAATCAGGTCAGGATCGCGGATCGCGCCGCGGTTGGCCTCGAACAGTTTCACGTACAGGATACCATCACCGAACCGGTCGCGCGAAATGGCCCAAAGCGTGTCGCCTTCCTGCACGGTGACCGCGCGGATGGGGGGCGTATCTGGTTCGCCCTCGGGCTCATCCCTGGCCTCTGCCGCGCGCAGCACCTCTAGCGGTTCGCGCTTGAACGGGGTTTCCAGGCGGCTGACCACTGTACCATCCGAGGCGATTTCATCGACGCGCAATGTATATATACCGGGATCAATTCCCTCGAGTTCGCTGCGCCATTTACCATCATCAACCGGCGACAGATCATCGACAAGCTGGTTATCCAGATACAGGCGTACCGCAGACCCGTCCGGGACCCGGCCGGTAAGCTCTACGTCGCCAACGTCGGAATAGCCAATCGTGTCCAAAGCCACCTCGTCTGAGGCGTCGGTTTCGGCGGTTGGAGACTGAACCAACTCAACCCCGTCCTCGCCGGAACGCAGAATGGCAACTTGTTGATTTTCATTGCCTTCTTCAGCGGTTTCTTGTGCCGTCTCCTGGGGTTGATCCGCAGACGGTTCTGCGGGCGCATCCGCCGTTTCGACATCCCCGGTCGTCGCTTCATCTGTTGGCTCTGACGAGGGTGTGTCTTGCGCTCCTGCTGTTTCGTCGCCGGAGGGCGCAGCGTCACCCGTTTCGGCAGCGGCGACCTGCTCGGTCGTCGGTTCAGGTTCAGGTTCAGGTTCAGGCAAGGCTGCAATCAAATAGTCGTCCGAACGAACGGGTTGATCCTGGCCCGCAGTTTCCAACGTAAGCCCGCGCGCATCGTCTGAAAATGGAATCGAAAGGAACTCGGCAAACTGACCGGTGTTGTCGACGGTAAAGCTGTGCACTTGCTCACCATCCAGCAGGACACGAACATCCGTGCCTGGCTCTGCATTGCCAGAAAGAACGGTATTGCCGTCCGGCTCAACAAAGATCTGGTCCAGAGTCGGCGGCGCGACACCCGGGTCAGCCTCAGCCGTTTCCGTCGCCGGTGCAGTCTCGGAATCAGACGGATCAGCGGTTTCCGGTTCCTCAATTGCCGTGCTCTGATCCTCGGACGGGGTGGAAACCGAACTGGCCTCTTCCGTGGTTTGGACAGAGGTGTCTTGCTGCGGTGAAGCTTCCTGAGGGCCCGTCCCGAAGACGCCGGACAGGTACAACCCGCCCGCCCCGACTAATGCAACGATGCCGGCAATCACCCCCCAGATGAAAGTACCGGAGCTTTCGCTTCCCGACTTGGAGTTCATTCTTTTCCTTTCGCTCCGCAGCGCAAGTGCTTTGAGCAAAACACATTCTGCCTAACGGTTGAGCCAATCTATCAATCCCGCTATCACGGGTCAAAACACCATATACAAGCCCGGAGAAGCCAACCCATGTCTCAGAAATCTGTCTGTGTGTATTGCGGGTCACGAAATGGCGCGAATCCGGCCTATTCCGACGCGGCGCAACACTTTGGAACCCTTTTGGCCAAAGAAGGCTGGCGGCTGGTCTACGGGGCCGGGGATGTGGGGCTAATGGGCGAGGTCGCACGGGCCGCTCAAGCCGCTGGTGGTGACACGTTCGGCGTCATCCCCGTGCACCTTCTGCAACGCGAAGTCGGCAAGACGGACCTGACCCGTTTCGTGGTCACCGAGACGATGCACGAGCGCAAGAAGGTCATGATCATGAACGCCGATGCGGTTATTGTCCTGCCCGGCGGCCCGGGGTCGCTGGATGAGTTGTTCGAGGCGCTCACCTGGCGGCAGCTGGGCCTGCACGACAAACCCATTCTGGTCATGAATGTGGATGGCTATTGGGATACGCTGCACGAGCTGTTGCAACAGGTCATCGGCCAAGGCTTTGCCGACGCATCGCTGTCGGATTTCATCACTTGGGTCGATGGCCCGGAGGCTGCAATGTCAACGCTCAGGAAAGTTCTGACTTAGGCTGACAGATGTACGGGCGGCCAGAACCGCCCGTTTGCCATCGTCAAATTCAAGTCGCCGGAGCAAGGCGCTGTCGCAGCACCTGTTCGACCTTATGCATCGGATGATTGGTCAGAGTTTTATCGACCTCGGCAACCACTTTACCCAGCACTTCGCTGTGCAACCGCCGACGCAACAACCCCAGAACATGCGGGCTGGCTACCAGGACCAATCGTTTATAGGCCCCTTTTAAACCCTTACGGTTTAACAGGTTGGCGACATCCTGCACGAACAGGGATTTCGCATGGGTTTTCCATTTGCTCTCTTCCACGGACGATTTCTGATGTGGCGCCGTGTCAAAACGACGACCGGCCCGGTCCGAAGGCTTGGTCCTTGGTCCGTCGCTTTCTTCTACGGATACGACAACCAGATTGGGATCTTCGGCGTCGGTGATATTCTCCATGAACAGCGCCTTTTCCCCGTCGGCGATTACAACCCATGTTCCCTGTGCAAGTTCGACCATTGTGTTCTCCTGTAATGGCGTATTTTTGGTCATCCCTCATGCGTCAGGCACAGCTTACCCGAGACGCGCCAAAGTCATTCAGCGCGGTGCCTGACGGTTTTCTTAGTGGTTTGCGGCTCTCTCCCTCCGCATACTTTAGCTAGGTATTGCGGGGCGGCGTACAATAGGTCTCAATTCGAAAGTTGACGTATAGGCAGGTTTTCTCCTGCGGCAGAGTTGCAGGGTCACGCCGGCACTGTCGAATAGCTTTTTGGCTAATGTCAGCTTGCGGGACGAAGCATGGGTATTTGGGCTAACCAGATTGATGGGTCTGCCAGTCAGTGTCGGATTGAATTTGGTTCTGCTTCGATGAGCCGGCACCTGTGTCATGGGCTTCGGGCCGCTGGTCTTGATGTGGTCTGGATGGAAACACGGCAAGTGAACGCGGCTCGTTCGGCGATGCGTAACAAGACCGACAAAACGCATGCGCGAGGGATTGCACAGGTATTGCGATCTAGGTGGTTCAGTAAATCTTTCATCGAGAGCCGCATGGCACACACGTTAAGAACACTATTGAGAAGCCGCCGGCTGTTCAAAGAAATGCATCGATGGCCGACGAAGTCCGCGGCTTGTTCAGGGTCTTCGGCCAGCAATTGCCGTCGCATGTTGATCAGGGGTCTTTCGACGAACGGGTCATACCATTGATCGAGGCAGATCCAGATCTCGCGCGTGCACTTCTGCCGCTCCTAGGTTCACGCGTGATGCTGTACAGAACCTACTGAGAGCTGGATCGCCGGGCAAAGCATACACTTCCCTCTTGATCTCTGGAGGATAACTGTCACTCGCTGCTGCTCTACGATGTATTACTTTTGGGTGATCTCTCCATAGAGAGCTAAGGTACGAGTTCCGCGCGTATTTAGTCTCGTGTCGAACACATTTCGGCAAGTTTTCAATTGGCGGCTTGAAATAGCAGCTCGTATCCCACAAGCATTTAGTAAATCACTGTCGCATTCGTTAAACGCCTGATGACGGACGTTTTTTTGGACTAAGTGACATAATTTAAAGGATTATGATGCGCACAGTCGTATTGTTTTTTTCGCTTGTCCTCTTGGTGTTTGCTGGAACTGCTCATGCTCAAGGCGTCACCCCTCTTTCTGAGAAAGGCGGATTATACGCAGCCTATTTGGTTCCGAGGGATGACTTCGACCGTGTGGACGTGCAGCTAATTGTTCTATCGGGAGCGTATGATGATCCGGAACCATCCGGTACAGCTCATCTAGCTGAGCATCTGGCTGCGTTTTCAGCGGACGCCACAATACTCAGAAAGCCCCGAGAGCGCGATATCTACGCGACAACGCATAACGTATCAACGGTGTACACGAATTCCGGCGTACCTTCTGACATAGAAATGTTGCTGCAGTTGTCTCGGGCCGTCCTTGACACGCCATCGCTGCCAGAAGGATTTGCGGAAAGCGAAATTGATATCGTACAGCGTAAAACATTTCTTCGTGAAAGGCAGTCTCCGCTTCGTTGGCTCAGAAGAATTGCACTTCAAAACCTCTATGGCACTTTGCGCGGCCGTGCAGACAACACCATTGAAGATCTTCCCAAATTGAACCTTGAGAAGGCCTATCAGTTTCACAAAACTCACTATACGCCGTCCAATGTGACGTTAATCGTGTCGGGAAAAATTGAACCTAGTAAAGCCGAAGAACTCGTTGCTCGTATATTTGGGGACACAGAACCTTCTGAGGCCCCTCAAAAACGCTGGTTAGACGACAAACCAGACCCTGAGGTTCGGTTTGTTGAACGCATTCGGTCGGACAAGTTGGCGCATGACACAATCCAGTTTGCGAAATTCGTGGACTTCGAAGATCGATCAACCAGCATCGAAATGCAGGGCGCATTTTTTATCGCCACCGATGTTTTGAACGAAAGGCTTTACAAGGCCCTGTACTATCAAGACGAGCGCGTTTTCAGCGTCGACGCTGACTGGTTTTTTGCCAAAAATGCTGATCTGGAACTTACCATAGATTTGCACCTAATGCCCGGCTTCAGCTTGGACGCGGCGCATAGCCATCTGACAGAAACTCTGGCCAATTTGTTGAACGAACCGATCACAAGGGATGAAATCAATCAAGCGTGCCGGATGCAGGTCGTTGGATCCAGAAATGCCGCGCGCCGGCCCACAGAGTTTCTATCATTCCTGTCGAATGTGGCTTCTGATGGTTTCCCCCCTCTCACACCGACTGTATTTGTCGACATCTTGAACGATACGACGGATCAGGACGTTATTGATTTTGCCGAAAAGGTCATCAAGCCATCAGCCACTTCGGTCGTGTTGGCCGAAAAAGCAGAGTAACATGCAAAAATTCAAAAGCCGGTTCTTTTCCTCTCTTTTATTGCTTCTCAGCCTGCTGTCAGCGCAGCAGGTCCGTGCAGAGCTGATCGCAACGACAGGCGATGCGAATATTGCTTATCTGAAGCCTCTGGAAAACGGCATTTCTGAGCTCACCTTGGTTTGGCCGATAGATCGACCGACGATAGAGCGGGTGGCCGCATTGGGTGCTGGTCTCTCAAGTGTAGTTTCAGGAGGAACATCAAGCCGTTCTTCCTACAAAATTGCTGAGTACAAGCAGTTGAAAGGGATCAAGCATTACGTCAAAACAAATCGCCGTAGTCTGATGCTCACGGTGACGGCGCCAAACGAAGTCTTTCCAGAGACCATCGTTCACCTCGAAAACCTCTTGCTTGAAGCGGAATACTCGGACGGCTGGTATGCAAGAGAGCTGCAGTATTCCAACTCTACCAAGTCTACCAGAACCAGGAGGCCAGAAGATGTTCTGAAGGAAGTGGCGCATTTTTTGGAGTACGAACCTGACGACGCAGATGCTGAGGTTGGGGATGGCGAATTTCGTTTTGGTCAGCCCATTCAGGCAATCCTAAGATCCGGAGACCAAGAAGTAGAACGCCGCACTCTTCGATTGGTCAGCAAGCTTCCGCGCCTGAAGGGAAAGTGGAATTTGCCTTTCGCAAAATGGGCTGAAGCGTTGATTGGCACGAATGAGGAAGATTTCAGCCTTCCGACGGGTGTCATTCACTTTGCCGATCCTGACTCTACCGAGATGCTGATCCTTTTTGTCAAAGCTGAAGAGTTTGAAGATGAGATTGACCAGGTTGGGACAAATGTCTTGGTGGATTACATCGGTGCCAATCAAGGATCCGAGATGTTTCGTATTATCCGCCAGGAATTGCGCGCGGCTTACGATCCACGCTCAGACTTCGTTGTCATGGGTAAGAAAAAGGCGATTATCTCGCTAAGCGCCACAGTTGAGGCCGTGAAGTGGCCCGAAGTCTATGAGAGAATAACGGACATTTACCAAAGTGTCCGCAGCGGGAAAATTGAACAAGAAGGTTTGGGGATTCAGTTCAGTCGGTTGGACCGGGCTTACTATCGCGATTTTTTTACTGAGCCTGTCTGGGGAGCGCGACAATACCTGCACGAATATCCCGAGGGCACTGACGGCACTATCGAAATGCCGCTTTTTAGCGCCTTTCAATCACTGTCATTGGAACAGACAGCAGCAAACTCGCAAGAGCTTTTGCCGCCTTTAGAAGATTTCCTCCTCATACTGATCGGAGGCGGAAGCTCACCTTCGGACATCTTGCCGTCAAAAGACTACTGTTCGCTGCCGAAAAGCACTTCCTTAAGGTTTTGCCTTGATGTGCTGCAGAATGCTGAGAACCTTTGACGACATGCGATAGCAGTCATTGTAGTTGGCCTTTTCAGAGCACTAGCCCCTGCAAAGCTCATTTGCAGCACAAAGCAGTCATAGGTGTTTAGTGCAACATTGTGCAAATTGGGCTCAGACCGGACTTGCGGCAGTACATAAGTTTGAAATGGCAGGTTTTCTGCCGATTCAATTCAGCTTTGCAGACAAACAGTGAATTCGCTGAATTTGCTTGAATGTCGGCATTGCTATCGCCTGCCAACCTGATGATCGCCAATCCAGGCGCGCTGATCCCAAGTTGTGATTTCACTCGTCAGCCACCTCATCACAGGCCCTTGGTTGGTCGCGTTTGTTGTGAGGAAATCCAACGTCCTCAGGATCGCGTTCTGCGCGAATTCGTACTCCAGGACCTTCAACTCGCCGCCTAAGATTTCTCGCTCCACCGAAACGACGGGCAACTCTGCCCAACCCAAGCCAGCTATCACAAGCGCCTTTCTGGTGATCGAAGTGCTTGAGATCCAAACGTCCGGGCTGAATATGCGGTCTCCAGCGACTGAGGCTTCTGAACTCGGTTCCACCGCTTGACGGTATTGGGACAGGTCTCTCCGCCCCACGGTCGCCAGTTTAGCCAGTGGGTGGTCAGCGTGACACACGGGCACCACCCTCTGAAACCCGACGCCCAGGCATCTGTAGCTTTGCGCCTCCTTGGGCGCCTCACATACGAAAGCAGCGTCCGCATCACCTGACTGAACTGCCTTGAGAACAGAAGCCCTCGAAAGCTGCTCCACACGGAGCTCTAAGCTTGGGAACCTATCGGCTGTGCCAGTTAACAGGCTTCGAACACGATCCACCAACAACCCATCTTCGACAAAGAAGGAAAACCTGGGCTCAATAGATCCGCTCAACGCTTCGGCTTGCCCTCGGAGCATGTCCATGCTGCTCAATACCGACCTTGCGTGCTTCAGTAATGACTCACCGGCATCCGTTAACACGGGTCGATAGCCATCTCTGTGGAATAGCGACAGATCCAGATCGATTTCCAGATTGGAGATCGTCGCGCTAATGGCAGATTGAGCTTTGCCCAGCTTTCGCGCAGCGGCCGAGAACGAACCACACTCAACAGCAGTGACAAAAGCGCGTAACTGCTCGATTTCGGGCATTCGTACCTCCATCCAAAAATCATATGGACTTTAACTTTCTATTTCTATCCTTCCTCTGATTAAAGAGCATCTGATCAAGAGATTTTTGCATTGAGGACAAACGGTATGAAAGCGCACTCCCCATTGAGCTTGGCAGCGGTAATTGCGTGCACATTCACTGGCGGAGCAGCGACCGCACAAACAACAGCCTGCAATACTGCTTTGGACATTGATCTGCCATCGGAGTGCGAAGACGTGAAAGTTACCCATCCGGTCGATGGGCTTGAGAATTTTCGCGAACTCACAACTCCTGATGCGGGGATCAGGCCCGGTGTGCTCTTTCGCTCGGATCAGTTGGATGGCCTTTCCGATGCCGCCATTGCCGAGCTGAATGGCCTCGCTATCGAGACCATCGTTGATTTGCGTACCCCGGAAGAACTGGAAACGCACCCAAACGCGCAGATTCCTTCGGTGGATTTCAACGCCAATCTGCCCATTGGCTCGGATCCAGCCGACATCGCCAAGATCATGCCCATCGAGATCGCGTCTCAAATCCGCCCAATGTGGTTTGACGGCAAGTTCGATGAGATCGACCAGATGCTTGCGGATCACGATGTCGACCTGCGCCAGATCAGGATTGACCGCTACCGGGACTTTGCGACCAAGTTTGATCCGCAGGTGTCCCGGTTCCTGCATCTGCTCACCGATGCGAACAACTTTCCGATGCTATTTCACTGCGCAGGCGGAAAGGACCGCACAGGATACATGGCGGCCGTCACCATGTTGACGTTAGGCTATTCCGAAGAGGATGTCGTGCGCGATTACCTGACCACCAATGCCTTCACCTACGACGAGCTCGAGCAACTGGTTGGCAAGGGCCCCCACTCGCTGCGCCCGGCCTTCGGTGCGCATCCGGAACAAATCACAGCCTCTCTTCAGGCGGTCAAGGATGCTCATGGCTCTTTTGACACTTATCGCCGCGATATTCTTGGCATCAGTGATAAGGAGGTGGAGGCGATCAGGCAAAACCTACTCGTGCAGAACTGAGGCGCTGACAAACGAAAAAAACGGTTTTCTAATTGCCGACAATCGTACGACCTGAAGCATCAGTTGCTTCGGGCTCGAAGCAGTCAATCGATGCGGATTGCAAAACGCAGCATCACCATCAAAAACAGCTATCTAAACAAGAAAGGACCTGCCAGCGTCACCGCCAACAGGCCCTTGAAAAACCCTTATTGGGTTAACAATCACATCCGCGATGCAACGTTTTCCCAGTTCACCAGATTGTCGAGGAAGTTCGACAGGTAAGCCGGACGCTTGTTGCGGAAATCGATGTAGTAGGAGTGCTCCCACACGTCGCAACCCAGCAACGCGGTTTGACCAAAGCACAGCGGGTTCACGCCGTTTTCAGTCTTGGTCACAGCCAACGAACCGTCTGCGTTCTTGACCAGCCACGCCCAGCCCGAGCCGAACTGACCGGCACCAGCAGCGCTGAACTGCGACTTGAACTCGTCAACCGAGCCAAAGCTTTCAGTCAGTGCTTTTTCAAGCTCACCGGGCATTGCGTTGCCGCCGGGCCCCATCATTTCCCAGAACTGGTTGTGGTTCCACAGCTGGCTGATGTTGTTGAAGATGCCGTTTTGCGCGACGGCGTTTGCGTCGTAGGTGCCAACGATGATCTCTTCCAGCGACTTGCCGTCCCACTCGGTACCAGCGATCAGCTTGTTGCCGTTGTCGACATAGGCCTTGTGGTGCAGGTCGTGGTGATATTCCAGTGTTTCCGCGGACATACCCTTGGCTGCCAGCGCGTCATGTGCATAAGGAAGATCAGGAAGTTCAAAAGCCATATCGGCCCCCTGTTAAAAATGTAAGTTGCGGTTCCCAAGGTTAAATGCTTTGGCAGCCGCCGCAGGTCAAGAGCCGAGACAAGAAAACCCGGAGGCAGGCGATGCTTACACAGGCGCGCAAGATGTTTTACCGCGCCCGCGGATACTATGCGGGCCAGCTAAATGGCGAGCCGTTTCGACTGGACCCATATCATTCGAAATTCTGGCGCAAGGTGTCAGATGGCAAGTGGGAGCCTGAAACCTTCGCGGTGCTCGACAGGTTTCTGTCGGCTGATCGGGATTATCTGGACATCGGTGCGTGGATTGGCCCCACGGTTCTGTACGGTGCCCGCCAAGCGCGGCACGTCTGGTGTTTCGAACCGGATCCGACGGCTTTTCGGCATTTGGCCTGGAACCTCGACCTGAACGACATCCGCAATGTTTCGGCCTTTGGCGTGGCGTTGTCGGATCAGTTCGGAGTGGCCCGCATTGCGTCGGTGCGCGGCGAGCCGGGCGATTCCACCAGCTCACTTTTGCATGACGGAACACATGGCAACGACGCTTTGACGATCGCATGGGACCAGTTCGAGGCCGCGAATGACCTGTCGGGTGTCTCGCTGGTCAAGATGGATATTGAGGGGGCTGAGTTTTTTGTACTGCCAACGATCCTGCCCTGGTTGAAACGGACGCGACCTACTCTCTACCTCTCGCTCCACTCGCCTCTTTTGGCTGAAGAGGACAGACACCAGCGGACCTCAGACCTGCTGAAAAGTCTCTCCTTTTACTCTGAAATTACTGACGAAACCGGGCGCCCGCTGGATGTTCAGAAAGCCCTCAGTCCAACGGAAATGACACGGTACCGTACGGTTTTGTTTACTGGCTAGAAGGCAGCCATGAGCCCTGTCGAAGTAGGTGTTTCCCCACTTGCAACCCAGGTGTGAGCTTGTTGAAGAGCTCCCACGGAATAGTTTGATGGGTAACCAAAATGAAAGCTTCGCTTACGGCGATTGCTGCGATGATTGTTTCCGCGCAATCAGCTTTAGCTGGTACCGACGAAAACAAATGTGAGATTACGAAGACGGACGGCCATAGCTGGATCGCGCCCGAGTATCACTTTCAGGTAGACACCAACACTCGTGAAGCCCAAGTTGTCAGCGGCCATCACGATTGGACCAGCGCCAAACTCAAAGTGAAAAACAGTGGCGAATACCGCATGTTTTGGAACGTCGACCTCCGGTCAAGCGAAGGGCAAAGCCTGCGTATGAAATATCAGGCAGATCTTAATTCAGCGAAAAACACGGTCAAAGTCCGCGCCAGTTTTGCGCACATAAGCGCTTCTAACAAGCCTTATGGTTCCGGAGTATGCAGCGTAACCACCGGGTAAAGAAAGCCCCGGTGTGGCCGGGGCTTTTCACTTCACTTCGGTTCAGTAAACCCCGACTTCGCTGCCGGGCTGCGCCGCAACTTTAAGCAGCTTGAACACGTAGTCTGCGGCCGACCGGAAACAGACAACACGGAAGGTATCGGCGTCATCCATCCAGAACGCCCCTGCCACCTGCGCCAGACGCGAACGGCGGATCTGGCCTGGCTGAAATGCCTCAGCCGACAGCTCCACCGGGGCAAGTTTGCCCAGCACCTCACGCGCATTGCTGCCCGAGATACGGAACACCGCGCGGGCGTCCGAGACGTTGACGGCCAACGCGTGTGCACCGCTCAGCGCGTTGGTCATGGTCGCCAGTTTGGCCTCAACCTCGGCGTAGGGAACAAGCACCAGTAATTCATCGGTGGACATCCAGCAAACGCCGGACTCACCGTCGACCAGAGCTTCGCGCTGACCGGGCATTTTTTGACCCGTTGCGTCCTTGACAGCCTTGGCCAACACCTTGTCGGACAGGTCGCCGCGCAGGGTAATCATGCCCTGCAGGCCACATTCCTGGACCTTGGCAATGCCATCATAGCTTGCGTGGTTCAGTGCGCTGATGGGTTCAGACATTCTGCTTCTCCCCGTCCTTGTCGAAGAAGATCGGGTCCACGATCTTAGCTTTGTAGGTTTTGCCATCGGTGCCCGGGAATTCGACGATCTCGCCCATGCGGTCTGGACCGTGCTTGATCAGACCCATGGCGATGCCTTTTCCGAGGTTGGCCGAGTAATATGTCGAGGTAACGCGACCGATCATGTTACGCTGACCGTTGGCGTTGACGCCCTCACCGACTGCGTAAGCTCCGTCAGGGATGACAGAACCATCCACAGTCTCAAGACCAACCAGTTTCCAGCGGTCTGGATCGGCCATGTGGCTGCGCGAATGGGCGCGTTTACCGAGGTAGTCCTCTTTCTTTTTCGAGAGCGCCCAGTGCAGCCCCAGATCTTGCGGGATCACGGTGCCGTCGGTCTCGTCCCCGATCATGATAAAGCCCTTTTCAGCCCGCAGGATGTGCAGACACTCGGTGCCGTACGGCATCACTCCGAACTCTTTGCCTGCCTCCATCAGAGCGGTCCAGAAGGCTTGCCCCTGGCTGGCCGGGACCGAGATTTCGCAGCTCAGTTCACCTGAGAATGAAATCCGGTAGACACGGCAATCGAAACCACCGATCTGCCCATCCCGCCACTCCATGAATGGCAGCGCCTCAGCGCTGACATCCATGCCGCCCAGCTTTTCAAGCAGCTTGCGGGCATTGGGGCCGACCACTGCCACCTGAGCGTACTGCTCGGTCACATTGGCGACGTAGACTTTCCAGTCCCACCACTCGGTCTGCAGCCATTCTTCCATATGGGCATGGATGCGTTCGGCTCCGCCGGTGGTTGTGTGGCACAACCAGGTATCCTCGTCGATGCGGGCGACAACGCCATCATCGATCAGGAACCCGTTTTCCGAGCACATCAGGCCATAGCGACATTTGCCGATCTTCAGCGTGGACATCATGTTGGTGTACATCATGTCCAGGAATTTACCGGCATCGGGACCTTTGACGATCAGTTTGCCAAGTGTCGAGGCATCCAGCAGACCGAGATTATCACGTGTGTTCTTCACCTCGCGATTCACGGCGTCATGCACGGATTCGCCGGGTCGCACATAGGCATAGGTCCGGCGCCAGTGACCGACCGGTTCCCAATCGGCGCCGTTCTCGTCGTGCCAGTCATGCATCGGTGTCTGACGGATCGGCTGGAACACCTCACCCCGCGCTTCGCCGCCAATCGCACCCATCGAGATAGGGGTATACGGCGGGCGGAAGGTGGTGGTGCCAACCTTCGGAATTTCCGACTCCAACGCATCAGCAAGGATCGCCAGTCCGTTGATATTGCTCAACTTACCCTGATCCGTCGCCATGCCCAGCGTGGTGTACCGCTTGGTATGTTCGACGCTTTCATAGCCTTCGCGCGCGGCCAGTTGAACGTCCGAAACCTTGACGTCATTCTGGAAGTCCAGCCACGATTTCATGCGTAGCTGCACGTCGGCGTTGGCGGGCATCAACCAGACCGCTTCCATAGCAGCCTCTTGCGTGGTCTCACCAGCCGGAGCCTTAGTGTTTTTCGGCTTGAAGCCAGCCGCCTTGGCGGCCGCTTTGCCGGCGGCGTGCGCGTCAGTCAGAACATCACCCAGCGCCAGCGGACCATTTGAGGCGCCAGCGGCCACAACGAACCCTTCCCCATTCGCGCCCAGCGGAGGACGCGCGGGATCGGGGCGGAAATGTGCGTTCGCCTCGTCCCAGATCAGCTTGCCACCGCAATGCGACCACATGTGAACAACCGGAGACCAGCCGCCCGACATGGCAACCGCGTCGCACTCAACTTCTTCGCGAGCGCCACCGATGCCTTCCTGATTGCAGATCTCGACCTTCTTGACGCGCTTGCCGCCTTTGACTTTGGCAATGGCCTTGCCGGGGTCGACCCGAATACCAAGCTGTCGCGCCTCTTCAGCCAGTGGTCCGGCCGCAGCGCGCGCATCGATCACACGCAGAACATCGACACCTGCCTGTTTGAGGATGATCGCTGTGCGATAAGCGTCGTCATTGTTGGTCGCTACGATCACACGCTCGCCCGGGGTCACGCCCCAGTTCACCACATAGTCGCGCATGGCCGAAGCCAGCATGACGCCCGGAACATCGTTGCCCGCAAAGGACAGCGGGCGTTCGATGGCGCCTGTCGCAGTGACGACCTGCTTGGCCCGAATACGCCACAGGCGATGACGGGGACCTTGTGTGCCCGGTTTATGGTCGTTCAGACGCTCATACCCCAGCACATAACCATGGTCATAGACGCCCGCGCCCATGCAGCGGTTGCGCATGATAACGTTGTCCATTGTTTCCAATTTGGAAACCAATTGTTCCACGAACTTATCCACAGGCTCATCATTGATGGTCCCGCCATCAACCGGAGCGCGCCCACCCCAATGCGCGGTTTGCTCGATCAGCAGAACCTTCGCACCGGTCTCGGCCGCCGCCTTGGCCGCTTGCAACCCGGCGACACCGCCACCGATCACCAGAACGTCGGTGAAGGCGTAGAAGTGCTCGTAGGTGTCTGCGTCGCGGTTGTCTTTGTCGGGTGCTTTACCCAGACCGGCCGACCGCCGGATGATCGGCTCATAGACGTGTTTCCAGAATGGCTTGGGGTGGATGAACGTCTTGTAGTAGAAGCCCGCTGGCAGGAACCGCGCCAGTGCAGTGTTCACCGCACCGATGTCGAATTCCAGGTTCGGCCAGTGGTTCTGTGAAATTGAGGTCAGGCCGTTGAACAGCTCGGTCGTGGTGGCGCGCTGGTTCGGCTCGAACCGGTTACCCTGCCCCAGGCCGACCAGCGCGTTCGGCTCTTCCGCGCCGCTGGCGACAACGCCACGCGGGCGGTGGTATTTGAACGACCGGCCCATCATCATCTGATCATTGGCCAGCAGGGCCGAGGCCAGCGTGTCCCCCTCGTACCCCTGCATCGAAGTGCCGTTGAAGGTGAATGTGACCTGTTTCGACCGGTCAATCAGCCGGCCTTGTTTTGCGAGACGGGTGCTCATGTTGCGGACCTTTCGCAGGCGGAATTAGGGATGGCAGCGCGGATCATTCGTACTCTCTCCACGTCCAGCCAGGGCGCTTTGCAGTGATTGCGTCCTTGAGTTCTTTCGGCGGCTCGGTGGTCTGGGCGGAATAGGTTCCGAACACTTCGAGCGTTTGTGTGCAGCGAGCGGCGTGGAACCACTTGCCGCAGCCGTTGCTGTGGCGCCAGCGTTCGAAATGAACGCCTTTGGGGTTTTCACGCATGAACAGGTAGTCGTGGAATTCGCCATCCGACGAGCCGGGACCGAAGCGTTTCAGATGCGCCTCACCTCCGGCGGACAGTTCAGATTCTTCGGCGTCGACGCCGCAATACGGGCAGTTCAGGATCAGCATGAGGCTACTCCTCGCTTGAATTCTTTGGACCACACGCCCAGATCGTAGGCATGGATATTTTGACCATTGTATTGACCGTAGTCGGCACGCTCGTCTTCTTTGGCCTGATCGCCTTTTTCATTTTCCGATCCGAGGAAAAGAAAACCATCAAACCAAGATCTGACGGCCCGAATAGTTCCGAAACCATTCATGGGGCACATTGGGGCGACTGACATCAGTGTGCCACCCCGGCCGCGACGCTTTCGTCGATGAAGCGGCCCTCTTTGAAGCGGTCGAGCGTAAAGGCTTCGGTCAGCGGTGAGTGACCTGTGGCCATCAGCTGCGCCATGCCCCATCCAGATCCGGGGATCGACTTGAAGCCACCCGTGCCCCAGCCACAATTGATAAAGCAGCCGCCCAAGGGCGTTTTTGACAGGATCGGAGACCGGTCGCCGGTCATGTCCACAATCCCGCCCCACTGGCGCAGCATCTTCAGGCGCGAGATCATCGGGAAGGTTTCGACCAGTGCGCGAACGGTTTCCTCGATATGATGGAAGCTGCCGCGCTGGGTGTAGTTGTTGAAGGCGTCAGTACCGCCGCCGATCACCATCTCACCCTTGTCGGACTGAGACATGTAACCATGCACGGTGTTGGCCATTACGACCACGTCCATGCAGGGCTTAATCGGCTCGGACACCAATGCCTGCAGCGCGATCGCCTCCAGCGGCAGACGGAAGCCCGCCATTTCGGCCAACTGTCCTGAATGGCCCGCAACCACCATGCCCAGCTTGTCACAGTCGATCGAACCTTTGGTGGTATCGACGCCAACAACGCGGCCGTTTTCGGACCGAACGCCTTTGACCTCGCATTGCTGGATGATGTCCATGCCCATCGCGGAACAGGCGCGGGCATAGCCCCACGCCACGGCGTCGTGACGCGCGGTACCTCCGCGTTCCTGCCACAATGCGCCCAGAACCGGATAGCGCGGACCGTCGATATTGATGATCGGTACCAGTTCCTTAACGCGCTCAGGGGTGATCCACTCGGTCTGAACACCTTGCAACGCGTTGGCATGAGCCGTGCGCTGATAGCCGCGAATTTCGTGCTGAGTCTGGGCCAGCATCATGACGCCACGGGGGCTGAACATGATGTTATAGTTCAGTTCCTGGCTCAGATCCTCGTACAGGCTGCGCGCTTTTTCGTAGATCGCTGCCGAAGGGTCCTGCAGATAGTTTGAGCGGATGATCGTCGTGTTACGACCGGTGTTACCACCGCCCAGCCAGCCTTTTTCGATCACGGCGACATTCTGGATGCCGTAGTTCTTACCCAGATAATAGGCCGTGGCCAGACCATGACCGCCCGCACCGACGATGATCACGTCGTATTTCTTCTTGGGTTCGGGCGAACGCCAGGCGCGTTCCCATCCGGTGTGATAGCGCAGCGCTTCGCGCGCTACAGCAAAGGCTGAATAGTGTTTCATAGGCGAATCCATCCGGTTCGGTGATTGCGCGAAGATATGCCGCGTAACGCCAGCGCGCCCCTGCCGTTCAACGCCGTAATATCGCACTATTGCGACATAGGCCCCATTATTGCGACACGAAGTCGGCCAGCGGCCATTTGTCCCTTTTGTCGGCCCGCAGAGAGGTCTAAGTCAGGGCAGCCAAATCGGAGAAACCATGTCGTTCTGGGTCCTGATCATCCTAACAGCTGCCGTGACTGCAGTGTTCCTGGGCTATTCCATCCTGCGAACGCGCGACGCACGCGAACCCGCAGCGGCCTATGACCTACGCGTTTATCGCGAACAGCTGGCGAGCGTCGACAAGGATCTGGCCCGAGGTGTCATCGGCGAAGCCGATGCCGAGCGTGTTCGCACCGAAATTTCGCGCCGTATTCTGGCCGCAGACGCCCAGATGCAGGCACGGTCGACCCGAGCGGGACCGCCACTTTGGGCTTCGGTCACCACTATCGCAGCCGTGGGTCTTATCCTGGTCGGCGGTGCGGCCTGGATGTACGACCGGATGGGCGCGGCGGGGCTACCGGACCAACCTCTGTCGCTGCGTATTGATCGAGCGGAAACCTTGCGCGCGGAACGCCCCAGCCAGGCTGAATTCGAGGCCACTACAACACCTGCGCCCTTGCCTCAGCTGGAAGAGAGTTATGCAGCGCTTTTGGAGCAGTTGCGTGAAACCGTTGAAGCGCGTCCCGATGACCTGCAAGGCCATGTTCTTTTGGCGCAACACGAGGCGAACGCAGGCAACTTTTCGGCCGCTTACAAGGCCCAGCAGCGCGTGATCGAATTGTCTGGCGACGCTGTCCCTGCAGACGCTTATTCGCATCTGGCCGAAATGATGATCTTGTCGGCGAGGGGATATGTATCCCCCGAAGCCGAAGCTGCATTGCGCGAAGCGTTAAAACGCGATCCGCGACATGGCCCGGCGCTGTATTACCTTGGCCAGATGATGGTGCAGGTCGGGCGCCCCGACATCGGGTATCGCATCTGGACCGACGCATTGCGCAACGCACCGGCCGGCGCGCCATGGGTCGACGCAATTCTGGCCCAACTGGATGAGCTGGCCTTTCGCGCAGGGGTGTTCAACGCGCCCGAGGTTTCGGCCCCCGCAGGACCCGGCCCAAGCCAGGATGACGTCGAGGCTGCCGCTGCGCTGACCCCGGAAGAACGACAAGAGATGATCCGAGGCATGGTTAATCAGCTCTCCGACCGGTTGGCCACCGAAGGAGGCGCGCCCGAGGATTGGGCCCGTCTGATCGCGGCACTGGGCGTTCTGGGCGAAGGACAGCGCGCCATCGACATCAGGAACGAAGCCATGGCGGTCTTTGCCGGAAACGCCGACGCGCTGGAGATCATCGACGCTGCCGCACTTCAGGCAGGTATTGCTCAATGATTTACGACGAGTTCGAAGACTTCGCCGCCGCATTGTCCCCTATGACTGCCCTGATGGGGTTGGATCTGGGCGAAAAGACCATCGGCGTGGCCGTGTCCGACCGGATGCGCGGCGTGGCCAGCCCGCTTGAGACCGTGCGGCGCAAGAAATTCACCCTGGATTCGGCCCGATTGCTGGACATCATCGCGGACCGCGAGATTGGTGGTGTCGTACTCGGCCTGCCCAAAAACATGGACGGCACCGAAGGCCCCCGGTGCCAATCGACCCGCGCTTTTGCCCGAAATCTGTCACGTCTGACCGAGGTTTCAATCAGCTTCTGGGACGAACGGCTAAGCACAGTCGCGGCGGAAAAGGCACTTCTTGAGGCGGATACGTCACGAAAACGTCGCGGACAGGTTATCGATCACGTTGCGGCAGGCTATATTCTACAAGGAGCGCTGGACAGGCTGCGCTTTCTTTAAGGGCAACGGGGTGTACCGATGACAAACATGGTCTGGAAAAGGAACGAGGTCGAGAGCCCTTGCATCCAGATATGCGTCGTGCACCCGACCGAGCGCATCTGTACCGGTTGTTATCGCACCATTGATGAGATCACGCGCTGGTCGAAAATGGACAGCGTTGAGCGTGCCGAAATCATGGAAGATCTGCCTGCACGCAAACCCCGCCTTGCCAAACGTCGCGGTGGACGAGCTGCGCGTATGAACAAATCCTGATATCTACTTCTGGCTTTTTGGCTGAATTCGCGCCGCTGCGGGTCGGTCTGAACTCCGAGGGGGGGATCAAGTTCGACGACATGCGTAAGTGAGTGGCAACCCACAGCGGCGCTCTTCAGCATTTAAGGTCTTCCGAAGTGGTCATACGGAAGACTAAAACACGTTTAATCTTTTTTTGACCGACTGATCAAGAAAAAATAAACAGCCGAAAATTTAACCTTACGTAATGGTAAAGCCAGGCGAAATCTTTCGCTCTGCCGGCCGCCGTCTTACCCGGCTGCAAGCCAGGATTTTGCGTTTTCGAAATCCTCAGAAGGAAAGAACTGCGTACGGGCACCCAGAACGTGACTGGCGACACGCTGCGCCATATGCTGCCACGCTTTGTCCCCGACGATGGCGGCGCGATCCAGCATTCCCACATGCCCTCGGGCCAGGCGGAAATGCGCGGCCAGTGCGGTCAGCCCCTGCCAGCCGTCAAACTCGCGCAGGTCGATCAACAGACGGAACCCGTTCTTTGAGCTTAGCAAGGTATCCAGATCACGCTCTGCCTGCTGGTACTCCTCGGGATCCAATTTGCCCATCAGGCTGATCTGCACGCAGGGTCCGCCCAGATCGGTCACATGAATGGCACCCAGCGACTCGCGCATCCAACGGCGCGCGGCCTCAAGTTCCGAAAGTTCAAACACCTGAACGGGGCATGGCAGAATCGGCGCGGCCAGACGGATGCTGGTCTGCACCCAGCCCTGATCAGCCGCAACTGCGATACGGTCAAACCCGCGCCAGTGGCTGAGACCCAGCTTGGTATCGGACCACGCGGCCCCAAGATCATAGCCTTTGAACTCTGGCTGCACGATCGCCAACAAACGCACCGCATCATGAGCCTCTAACGCCGCTTCGATCGCGGGGACCAATGTCTCGCTGTAATCTTTGCTTGTCACTTCGCCGGACAGCTCGACCTCAATCTGGGCCCCTTCAGAATGCGTATGAACCGTAATCATCGAAAACCTCCAAACCTGAATAATGGCAACAGGTTACGGGGATTCGATCCACTCGGCTACTCCCCCCGCGCATTCCGGACGAAAATAGGCGATCATCCGTCCATCCGGCCCGGCGGTCGCCCCCTCGGCCCAAGGCGCGACGCCGTGCAGGCAGTGGCGATGCAGCAGATAGGCCTCACCCGGTTTTGCAGGCAGTTCGATACGGGGGCAGGTTTCAAACACCTCACGACGGGCGGTCTGATATATGTCGGTGACGTCAATCTGGTGCAGACTGTCCGTGGGTTGGCCTTCCATGGCACGCTGAAAGGTTGCACCCAGAATCTTGTGGCTGCCTTCCCACAGAACCATCGGTGCGGCATCCGCGCTGGCCTCGGTCAGCGGAATACCAAGGATCCATGCGTGTGGCTCATCCACCCGTCGTCGGCGATCCGGCCCCATGGGACGCAAACCGTCCACATGCGCCGCGTCACGGTTCCGCCGGTATCTGCTGGCGGCTTCGTTTTCGCCACGACGAGGGCGGGGATAACCGGGATAAACGACCGAGACCTGCCCCTTGTGCAGTGGCAACCGCCCGTAATGTTCGGCGATAAAGTCCATCGCCTGACCTGACAAAAGGTCTGATTGCCCCACCCTGCCCTCTGGATCGTTATCCAGCGCATCCACGCCGATGAACCACGTGCCTTCGCAATCCAGCCATTCCGCAAAGGTTGGATCTGTGACCGAGACGCGGGCTTGCGGCAAAGCGTGTTCAACCCATTGGGCAAGTGTCGGATCGTGTGGAAACCTGATCCAGCCCTTGTCCCAAAAATCGGTCATAGCCCCAACGCCTTGCGAAGCATGTTCAAGGCGACCAGCGTCAGAAACACCGCGAACACGCGCTTCAATGGTTTGGGGTCCATCGCATGCGCCAGTTTCACACCCCACGGCGCGGTGATCATGGTCATGGTCACGACAATTGCAAATGCTATCAAATTGACAGCGCCAATTGTGAACGGCGGGCGGTGTTCAGGCGCTATGTCCAAGAATAGAAAGCCCAGAACTGAAGGCACGGCGATGATCACGCCAAACCCGGCCGCCGTTGCAACCGCCCTGTGGATGGGCGTGTTGAACAGACTCATCAGCGGCACGCCAAAGCTACCGCCGCCAATGCCCATCAGAACTGAAAGGAACCCGACTGAAGGTGACAAAACGGCCCGCTTCACGCCTTTTGGCATCACATCACCAAGCCGCCATTCCGATTTGCCCAAGCCCAGATAAGCGCCGATGACCATGCCCAACACTCCGAACAAGGCTTGCAAGGCTTCGGTTCGTAGCGCCGAGGCGACCAGCACGCCGACAATTGCACCAACTGCAATTCCCGGCCCCCAACCGCGCAAAATATCCCAGTCTACCGCGCCTTTCTTGTTGTGCGCCAAGACGGATCGCAATGAGGTGACGATGATGGTTGCCAGTGAGGTCGCAAGACACAGCTGCATCAACTGTGGGCCGCCATATCCAAGTGTTTGGAACGCATAGAAAAACGCGGGCACTAGAACGATGCCGCCGCCGACACCCAGCAAGCCAGCCAAGACACCGGCCAGCGCCCCGATTACAAGCAAAAGGCCCAACATCTGGGCCAGTAACATCGTCTCGGGCATCATCCCCCCAAACCGGCCATTTGGCCGTATTCCGTTCTCGTCAAACCTCTGCCAAAGGTGCAATGCTGTCCAGAGCTTGCAGCATCACTTCGGGGCCTGCCCCGTCGTGGACCGCGCCCTCGGAAAGGGCTCGACGCCACGCGCGCGCGCCGGGACGTCCGGCAAACAGGCCCAGCATGTGACGCGTGATCTGGTGCAGACGCCCGCCCCCGGCAAGGTGGTTTTCGACATAGGGCACCATTTTGTGAACGACATCAATCGGATCAGCCACCTGACCGCCGCCAAAAATCAAGGCATCCGCCTCGGCCAGAATATCCGTGGGTTGATGATAGGCCGCGCGGCCGATCATAACCCCGTCCAATCCGGCATCCAGTTGCGCCTTCGCCTGATTCAAAGACGTGATACCGCCATTGATTGAGATATGCAGGTCCGGGAACGCCCCCTTCATCCGGTGCACAAGATCATAGTCCAAGGGCGGGATATCCCTATTTTCCTTAGGGCTAAGCCCTTGCAGCCAAGCCTTGCGCGCGTGGATTGTCACACGCTGGCATCCGGCCTCATGAATGGCCTGCAGAAACTCAGGCAGGACCTGTTCCGGATCCTGATCATCAACCCCAATACGGCATTTGACAGTGACTTCAACATCAACCGCATCGCGCATCGCGGCAACGCAGTCGGCAACACGGACGGGGTCCTTCATCAACACGGCCCCGAAAGTGCCCGATTGCACCCGATCCGAGGGGCAACCACAATTCAGGTTGATCTCATCATACCCCGCTTGCGCGCCCAACCGGGCCGCCTGCGACACTTCCTCTGGGTCTGAACTGCCCAATTGCAGCGCGACGGGGTGTTCCTGCGAACTGAAGTCCAACAAATGCAATGCGCCACCCCGCACCAACGCCGGGGCGGTTACCATTTCCGTGTAAAGAAGTGTCTGCTGACTGAGCAGTCGGTGCACAAATCGGCAATGCCGGTCTGTCCAATCCATCATCGGCGCAACCGACAGCCTCGCGGCCTTGGTGACAAGGCCTTTGGAAGCCGGTTGGCGCTGCGAAACAGGGTTTGACGGTGCGGTCATGGATGGGTCTCGGTGTACACTGAATAGGTGGCTTACTGTACCGGACGGCGTTTCGCAACCAAGGGCGCTGTGGTCAAGACGCGTACCTAAAAGGCACTCCAGCACAAAAAGAAAGGGCAGGTCTTTCGACCTGCCCTGCGCGATTGCACCGATTGGGAGGAGTGGGTGCGCCTCGCGGCGTTTGCTTACTTGGCAGCAGCGGCTTTCTTGGCAGCTGCTGTCACGTCGTTGGTGGCTTTTTTGACGGCCGCGGTTGTGTCTTCGGCGACGTCTTTGCCAGCTGCCATCAGCAGCTCAACGGTTTCGGACTGAACTTTTTTCGCGATCTCTGCGAAGGCTGCCATGTTTTCAGCTGCAACTTCAGCCGATGCGCTGGCGAAGTCGGTGGCCGCTTTGGCGTAATCTGCAGGCTCTGCCTTGGCTTTCGACATCTCGGTCAGCTTGGCCAGGGTGTCCTTGGTCCATTTGTTCGAGATCTCAGCCGACTTTTCAGCCGCTTCCAGTGCAACACCCGACAGCTTTTCGTTCAGCGTCGCGGTCGATTTGAAAGCACCTTCCAGAGCGGTGGTGTCAACGGGGAACGCGCCCATAACGTCTTTCAGGGTCGCGGTGAAATCTTGCGTCTTTGCCATTGTTCTAAATCCTTTTGCCGAACCGGGCCCACCCCGGTTTTCATCAGCTTGAGGACAATATGGATGCCGCACCGCAGCATTGCAAGAGTTTTATTGCTGCACTGCGGAATTCTTCCACGAAATACCTTAAAATCAACCGCTTACCTTAACCTGCACATAGGTCACCGACGCCGGCTAAACGTGTCCGCCCTGTGAGCCCAACCGTTCTATTACATTTTAGGAACGCGGCACACGGGACTACGGCAACACCTGGTTTTTCGGTTGGGCGCTAGCCACCTCATGACGAATTTGAGGAGGTTGGTTTGCCTGTCGTCCTGCTTATGATCCTAAAGAATGAATTGAGATGAGGAACCGGGCTGAAGCCATCCGTGGTAACACCAAAGTTAATTTCACCCTAAAAATGGTATTCCCAACACAAGCCGGGTTCAGTCAGAGTACGCAGGGCCAAGTTCTCCTGGTCCAAGATGCGTGTTGCGTTTTCTTAATTTCAGCACCCTCAGCCTCAATCGAAATAGCGTCGAGCGATCTGGCTCACATTGATGTTTTACGGAGATGGTATGGACCGACCATTGTCATTGTGGATTTCACCTCTTGTTCGCCTGATCCGCCCAAATGGATTTCGTTGGGAACGAAACTGCGATTGTTGTCCACAACGCGGCCGATCTGGATGCAGGTATCTCTATGATCATCATGGTTTGAGCATAGGATGTATCCATGCCGCAAGGACAACGCGTATGCGTTGAAAACAAAACAGGCTGCAATGATGCACAAACAAACACCGAATGGTTACTTAAGCGATCCGACCCGCGCCTCTTTTTTTCATGACGTAGTGCTTCGCAATACGGCGGATGGCTTTCTTGGCAATTGCCGAACCCTGTGCAGCATAAATCCGATGAACTTTTGCCGGACGTGCACCATCCAGGCCACCTCGCGGGCTTTATTTTCTTCGAACATCTCATTGCAGCCCGAATAGACGTCCGCGTGAATCCAACCCTTGTATCCGGATAGATGACTAATGGAATTCTCCCCCCTCCGGTCGACAGAAAACTGATACCAAGGACGTAGTGGAGCCCGTCCAGCAAAGCTGGACAGATTGTCAGATTGTGCATCTTTGGCGCACAGACCCGACCACGGTCGTTCATCCCGAACCTAGGTCCAGACTAACGCGGTTCTGGTCTTTTTCTGACCAAGCGCCCGCGTCTTCAGCGCCATATCATCAGCAAAAACAGCCTCACCCTGTGACACCATAGGCTCGTATGGCATCTGCCAGTGGTTCCAGCACGGCAATGGACTGGCCCACCCAGTCGGTCAGGATCGAGCGTTCCAGATCGATACCATCGTGGTATTAATTCTGGGTAGAGTGGAAGGTAGTCCGCATACTTTGAGGCCAGTATATGGGCCGACAAGCCTAGCCCTGATCGCTAGCGTTCTATCGGGTGCGAGTGAGGTGCGGATTGAATAAAAGCCTCACAATCCGGACAAGCCTTGCCGGGCCAGACGCTACAGTTCACGACAAACCGGCCCGAAACATATTCCAGTTCTTCGGTCACATCTTCGCCCAGAGACTTCAGTATTCGGCCACAATGCGTGCATTCCTTCCCTAGCGAAAGGATCTACTGCTGCCGATCTAGATGCTCAGGAAACGGTTTGCGGCTGTGTTGCCGGGTGGGCTTGCTTTCTTCAACATTAGGCGTGAGATCAGCCTGTACCTTGGCTCACGTTGAAATCTGTTTATCTTCTTCGAACGAAAGTTAGCGCTGAATCAGGTTCTCCAAATTGACCCGTAGCGATGCCGGTTGTGGCCAGTCAGTTGTTGCTGGAGCTTCTCTATCGCCAACGCCTGAGAGTTGACCTCGGCCGCCAGCAGCACTTTGGTTCGGCAGGGTCATCGGATCCAATGTCTAGGTCGTTCGGCATCGCTGATCTTGTGTTAGATCGGCGAAGCCAGGTGGATCCTGAAAGGGACAAAAGACCCATGTTTATTGATCTATTCCATGCTGAGCCTCGGTCAGGTCTATTGCGGCAGCCGCCAGTCGATGCCCTCCAACAACATCGACTAGTGCGCAAGCGTCACGCTGATCTTGCCATCCTTCACTACGGACCACGCAAATCGGCCTTTCTCCAGCCGCTTAGAGAACAAGGGCCCTAGCTGATATCACCAGATGATCTTCAGAAAATGGCCACAACGGCCTCCGGAACCAATCGCCGCTGGCAAAAAGGTCGGCTGTACCAAAAGCATTAGGTTGAGATCGCCGGACAGGTACAGCTGAACGGAGGTACAAGCCGGTATAAGATCAACCAACGAGCAACCAATAATTGTTGCAATCCCCAACCCACGTGTATCATTACAGATTGTGGTATGTTTCCCACTGGATCAGCCAGCTTTCCCAAAACAAACAACTAACATCCTGGAGGCTGACGAATTGTCGACCGAAGTTCGGTGGCGACACAGGCCCGCAGTACATTCCACTGCTCCAGCAGGGTACCGGGTAGAACAACGCTCAGCGCCTAACCCTCAACCGTTCTGAATCCTCGGCAGAACCGTTCGGTCGCGCCTGCGCCTGTTGATACATAGCGCGGGCCAACGATGGCGCGGAACTTGGGTATGAGGGCTTTATTGGTCATGCCGCGTTCCGCTGCACTTTGCCCAGATCCGTCGCTGGTTCACGGACGCGCAGGTTACCGCGCGTCAGTTGATCGATCCGCGTAACGCCCATCAGCTTCATATCGCGCTCGATCTCAGCCCGCATCAATCCCAACGCCCGTTCGACACCCGGTTGGCCAGCGGCGGCCAACGGATACAGATAGTGCCGCCCTACCCCGACCGCCTTGGCGCCCAGCGACAACGCCTTGAGCACATGGGTCCCGCGCTGAATACCGCTGTCCATCATCACGTCCACACGGTCGCCGACCGCATCGACGATTTCGGCCAACTGGTCAAACGGGGTGCGCGAGCCGTCCAACTGTCGACCGCCATGGTTTGAAAGGATGATTCCGGTACACCCGATCTCAGCCGCGCGGCGTGCGTCCTCGACTGTCATGATACCTTTAAGGCAGAACTGGCCATCCCACTCACGCACCATCTCGGCCACATCATCCCAGTCCATCGACGGGTCCAGCATATCGGTGAAATAGCCGCCGATCGAGCTGGCACCGCCACCCATATCCACATGTTCATCCAGTTGCGGCAGGCGGAACTTTTCATGCGTGACATAATTGATGCCCCACATCGGTTTGACCGCGAATTGGATCATCCCACCCAGAGTCAGGCGGAATGGGATCGAGAATCCCGTTCGCAAGTCACGTTCACGATTGCCGCCGGTAATGCTGTCGACGGTCAGCATCATCACCTCGACGCCCGCCTCTTTGGCGCGCTGCATCATGGCAGAGTTCAGGCCGCGATCCTTGTGGAAGTAGAATTGATAGACCTGCGGGTTCTTATGCTTCTGGCGCAATTCTTCTAGCGAAACAGTGCCCAGCGACGACACACCAAACATGGTCCCGAATCTCTCGGCCGCCGCGGCCACTGCACGCTCCCCCTGATGGTGGAACAACCGTTGCAGCGCAGTCGGCGAGCAATAGACCGGCATATCCAGCTTTTGGCCCATGACCGTGACGGACATGTCCACGTCTTTCACCCCGCGC
Organism: Ruegeria sp. CDSB013; assembly: GCF_059611165.1. NCBI lineage: Bacteria > Pseudomonadati > Pseudomonadota > Alphaproteobacteria > Rhodobacterales > Roseobacteraceae > Ruegeria > Ruegeria sp. CDSB013. The sequence goes on from NZ_JBXWPA010000002.1 coordinate 361,524, forward strand.
AGAACGGAGGGCAACAGATCACATCGTTCAAACGTCCGGGTGTTTTCGCGATACGTCACCTCATCGTCCGCGCCGCCGTCGATGTAGTTAAAGATCGGCCCCGGCAGGCGGCGCTTGGCCAGCCTGCGGAAGTCCTGGAAGTTATGGCAGTCCTTCAGGCGCATGTCTCTTCCTCCTTAATAGGCGACAGATGGCAACCAGGTGGCAAGCGTGGGCCACAGGAAGACAAGCGCCAGCCCGGTCAATTGCAGTAAGACAAACGGAATGATGCCCTTGTAGATATGGGTCAGTTTTATCTCGGGCGGGCAGACGCCCTTGAGATAGAACAACGCGAAACCAACAGGCGGCGTCAGAAAGCTGGTTTGCAGCGTCACCGCCACCAGAATGACGAACCACACCAAGGCTGGTTCATCCAGAACACCGAAACCTGGGATGTCGATGCCCAGCCCATTTACGATGGGGCGCATCAGGGGCAGCACGATCAGCGTGATCTCGATCCAGTCCAGCACAAAGCCCAGCAGGAAGACGATGAACAGGATGAAAAGGATCGTGCCATTGGCCCCAAAGCCGGTGGACTGCACGACATGTTCAATCAACTCATCCCCACCGAGTTCCCGCAGGACATAAGAGAATACGGTCGCTCCCAGGAAGATCGCAAAGATGTAGGCGGTGGTGTTGAAAGTCGATACCAATACGTTCCAAAGCTTGGCGAACGTCAATTTGCGATACCCCAGCGCCAACAGCGTCGCGCCCAGCGCACCGATCCCCGAGGCTTCGGTCGGTGTCGTCAAACCGGCAAAGATTGAACCCAGAACCGCGAGGATCAGCAATAGCGTCGGTATGACTGCGATCAGAACGTCCTTCACGGCGGCCCAGTCTGGGGCCGTTGCGCCCTCGGGCACAGGAGCCGCATCGCGGTTCACCAATGCCAGGATGAAGATGTAAGTCAGGTACAGGCCACCGATGATGACGCCCGGGAAGACCGCAGCCATGAACAGATCGCCCACAGACAAAGCCATCTGGTCTGCCATGATCACCAGCATGATTGACGGCGGGATCAGGATGCCCAGCGTGCCAGAGGCTGAAACCACCCCAGCGGCCAAGGTGGGCTGATACTTCTGCTGCATCATTGACGGCAGTGACAGAACGCCCAGCAGCACAACGGAAGCACCGATGATGCCCGTAGAGGCTGCCAGAATGATCCCGATTAGCGTGACCGTGATCGCCAGACCGCCACGCACGGTGCCAAACAGGCGCTGCATCGAAGACATCAGACGTTCGGCTACGCCGCTTTCGTCCAGCATCAGGCCCATGAAGATGAACATCGGCAGGGCCACCAGAACTGCGTTGGACATGGTCGCATAGACACGGTTTACCACTGCGCCAAGCGTCAGGTAATCCAGCCCGGTGAACGTGCTCTCAAGCCCCGTCCACAGCATCAAGTCGTTGTCAAAAAGATAGGCCAGCCCGCAATATGCAACGCCGACCCCGGCCAACACCCAGGCCACAGGATATCCGGTAAATAGCAGCGCAATGAATGTCAGGAACATTGCGATGACCAGTTTTTCCTCGGTCGTTTCGACCAGAAAAGTCAGGCCAACGCAGACAGCTGCGAATACAGCAAGGACCAGCAGAATGCGACGCAGCGATGCGCCATCGCGCTCTGATGCCGGTCCGTACATCAACGCGTGCCCATCATGGATCAGCCGCGCCATCGCAGCCAAGCCCAGCAGAACAAAACTGATCGGAATGACCGCCTTGAAGGCCCAGCGCGCAGGCAGACCAGTGGGGCTGTCCGAGCGCTCGCTAACGCGGAAGCTTTCGTAAAAATAGTCGTACCCCTGATCGATCATCAGATAGATGAACGGAGTCAGCAGGGTCAGGATGCCGGTCACTTCTATCACTCGCTGCGCGCGACGGGACAGTTGCATGTGCAAAACGTCAACGCGCACATGGCTGTCTGTGATCAAGGCATAGGATATGCCGATCATCGTGACGATGCCGTAAAAGTGCCACTGGATCTCGTCCAGTTTGGGATAGTTCTGGCTGAACAGATAGCGCAGCGAGACCTGACTGAAAATCGCGGCCATCAACAGGACATTGGCCCACATCACTACGTGCCCAACGGCTTTGACACCTGTATCAATAGCAACGGCGATCTTCTGACGGTCGGTGTCGGGATGTTCCAGGATGCCTTCATAGGCTTCGACTGGATCACTTAGGGTCTTTTGCGTGGCCATGGGTAATCCTCGCTCAGTTGACCGGCGCGAGCGCGGTCAAGGGAATGCAGGTATAAAATCCTGATGGAGTCCGAGGCGGAGGAGCCCGCCGCCCCGGACGCGTCAGTAAGTCAGATTACTGACGGGGGAGGAACGCATTGGTTTTCCACAGGTCGTAACCGTCGCGGAATTCGTTCAGATCGGCCAGAACCTTGGCAAAGAAGGCATCGTTGGCGGCCTCTTCGGCAGCAACGTCTTCCCAGGTCGCTTGGAAAGTATCCAGCATCTCGGGCGACCACTGCTTGATGGTGACGCCGTTGTTTTCAACGTTGTCGATCAGGGCTGCGTGCTGAATGGCCTCACCTTCGGCAAAGCTGTCAGCCATCGATGCCTTACAGGCGTTTTCGATGATCGCCTTGTGCTGCTCGCTGGTTTCGTTCCAGACGTCCTTGTTGATCATCAACTCGAACACGGTCGCCTGCTGGTGCCAACCGGGGAAATAGTTGAACTTGACCAGTTTGTGAAAGCCAAGACGCGCGTCGATGGCAGGCATCGAGAATTCAGTCGCATCAATGGCGCCTTTTTCCAGCGCGGGGAAGATTTCACCACCCGGCAGCAGCGAGGTCGCCACGCCCAGTTTCTGCATGACTTTGCCGCCCAGTCCGAAGAAGCGCATCTTGAGGCCACTCAGATCTTCAGGGGAGTTGATCTCGGTCGCGAACCAGCCGGACGTTTCAGGGGCGATAACCGCGCAGGGGATGACGTGGACGTTGTATCCCGCCTGATCATACATCTCTTGGTACAGCGACATTCCGTTGCCGTAATACAGCCACGCCATGTATTCGCCCGCCTCAGGGCCAAACGGAACCGCCGAGAACAGCGGCGCAGCCGGGATTTTACCTGCCCAGTAACCAGCAGTGGTGTAGCCCGAGTTAATCTTGCCGGTCGACACGGCATCCAGAATTTCGAACGGCGGGACCAGTTTGCCCGGCTCATAGACCTTCATCTTCAGTGTGCCGCCAGACATCAGGTCAAGCTGCTCGGCAACACGAGGGATCGGGGAACCCAGCCCTGGAAGCTCGGTCGAGAACGCAATCGGGGTTTTCAGCAGCAGTTTGTCAGCAGCAACCACAGGGGCCGCCATCAGGCTGGCAGCCACGGCAAGGCTCGTCAGGGTCTTTTTCATGAAATCTCCTCCAGGGTCGGTCGGACATGGCGTCCGACGATTTTGTGACGCGAGATCTTCCGGCGCCTAAACTGGTAAATAAAGTTGACCAAACAATTCAGTCAACAACTTTATTTACCAATGGTTCGATTGTTAATTGCCTGAAGACGACCCAGACCGCCTAGACTTAAGAAAGCCGCCGCCGACGGAGTCTGGGCGCGTGCTCCGGCTTTTTTGTTTACTGGTAACCAGTTGCAATCCAAACAATCCGAGAGATTTCTCCACTAAATCAGGCATTGAAAAACATGCACTCAAAGGTTACTTTTATTTACCAGAGGGGTTCTGAATCTTTTTCAGAAGGGTAAACCACGATGAACACGACAGCGATTTTCGAACCGATCGGGCACGAATCACTTTCGGATGCAGTGGTGGCTCAGATTGAAGACCTGATTGCTTCGGGCATTCTCAAGCAGGGTCGCAAGCTGCCATCGGAACGCGATCTGGCGGAAACCCTTCGCGTCTCCCGCCCCAAACTGCGTGAGGCGCTGGCCGTTCTGGAAGAACGCGGACTGGTGACGACACAGCATGGTGAAGGCACATTTGTAGCCGCACTGACGGGCAGCGCCATGCTCCCTGCCCTGTTGGCGCTGTATGAACGCCATGAGCCCGCGTTTTTTGATTATCTCGAGTACCGCCGCGAACAGGAAGGCTTTGCCGCCAAACTCGCTGCGCGACGGGCGACCAAAGCGGATAAGGAACGGATCACGGATATCCTAACCGAGGATGAACGCGCCTGGCACGAGAAGGATGCATTGGCCTCACGCGAAGCTGATTTTGCGCTGCACGCCGCAATTGTGGACGCTAGCCAAAACGCGACGCTCATCCACATGATGGCGTCAATCTACGAGCTCACACGGCAAGGTGTATTCTACAATCGTGATTTTCTGAAGACCATCGACGGCACGGGCAAGCTGTTGATGGAGCAGCATCGCGAACTGGGAATGGCGGTCATCGCAGGCGACGAAGCACGTGCGGAAAAGGCTGCGTATGACCACATCGACTTTGTAGAAGAGTCCTTCAAGCTTGGCATTGAAAGACGCCGCCGTGAGGCAATGGCCGAGAAGCGCCGCCTTCTGTCTGATTCAAAACTCTGATCGGGCAGCGCAAGTCGTTCTTACTTTCCAACGATCTCAATCATGTAATCACGACGGGCTGCGGCAGGTGGTGGCTGAAACGGCGCTGCCGCGCGCACCTGCGCAAGTGCCACCTGATCCAGTCGTTTCGACCCCGAGCTGCGTTTGACGGTGACACTTACAAGCGCCCCATTGTCGCCAATCCGAAAACTCACCAACACTGCACCACGAATATTGACGTTCTTACGTCGGGCACGGGTGATCTTGCGCATTACGTGCCCTCTGTAATTGCTGACCTCAGCGTTACCCTGCCCGGCCGCTATGGAACTTGTCTTTTTGGCCGTCGCCGCGCCTTTGCTGGGTTTTCCCGATGCATTGCCTTTTCTGGCGCTCTTTTCAGAATTGCCAGCCTGCGACGCAACCTGATCGACCTTTTGTTTGGTCGGGTCCGCCGGTTTCACGGCTGGGGTTTTCGCGACGGCTTCTGTCTCTGACGACACTGCTTCTTGCGCTTCGGCGGATGCTTGTCGATGGGACACCGCGACGGCCGCTTTGGTGTCGGCGACAGTATGCTTGATTGCCCCGGGAACCGACGCCCGGGCCTGAGAGGTTGGGCTGACCGCAGTTTGTTGCTGTGTCGGTGCGACGGTCGGTTGATGTGCAGTAGCGGGTGCCGAGGCGGTAGCCCCGGTCACATAGTCCTTGAATGCATCCCCCAGCGCAGCAACCTCGCCCGACCCGCCACCTTCGACAAGCACCGGTTCACCTGCGGAAAAGTCATGCAGGGCAAGAACATGGGTGGCTGCAGCCAGCGCCAAAGCCGCAACAGCTACGCCGCGAGATCTGGGTATCATTGCAAACCCCTTTCTGTGACCACGTACACCCTTTTTGCACCCAGCACGCGCAAGGTATCACTGACCTCTTTCAGCCGAACAGCAGGCAAAGCCCGGTCCGGCACGACGCGAACATCATCCAGCGGCAGGTTGATCGACGCGCGTTCCACATACGCCTCAATTCCAGTCAGTTCGGCGCCCCGGTATTCCAGTGAACCATCGCTACGAATGACCATAGCATCGGGTGGCTCGCGACCGTCCAGATCACTGGTTTCTACCAGCTTCACCGATTGGCTCAGCGGCGGCGCAAGGGTGCCTGCAATCATGAAAAAGATGAGCATCAGAAAGACGACATTGATCAGTGCGATCGTTGGCTCTCGACCCTGTTTTGCCTTGCGTTTGAGTTGAATCATCCGATCACCTGTGCGCGCAAATGGTCGATGCCTTTCAGCACCGAAAGCAAATCAATCAGCTGTTGCGAAGTCGCGTTCTGTCCAAGACTGATCAACGCGGTCTGAGGCTTATCGGTCGCCATCACCATGGCCATGTCTTCGAACGCGGCAAGCGTGCCATCAACCAAAATACGGTCGGCCTCAAGTTTGACAAAGCGGATTGCCCGGTCAGTTTCCGCTCCTCCGGCAGCGGCAGTGGCAAATTCGATTTCGCCATATTTGGAGAACGTCGACGTCAGCATGAAAAACAGCAACAGCAGAAAGATGACGTCAATCAAGGACGTCATCGACAAGCGCCTGCGCCGTCTTCTGCGGACGTTAAGTGCCATGAGCGAAAACCTGTCGCGGCGTTTGATCAGCCATCGGCGCGTCCTCAGCATAGCCCGGTGCAAACACAGTTCTCAAAGCGCGGTTGGCAAAGGTACGCTCTCGGTTCATGCGCGCCTCGAACCACGTCAGGACCATTGATGTCGGCATAGCGACCGCAAGGCCGGCAGCGGTCGTCAACAGGGCCACCCAAATACCACCGGCCAGCAGCGATGGATCAACAGAATTGCCCGCGCCCTGTAGAGTTTGGAACGCCTCGATCATGCCCAATACGGTCCCGAAAAGCCCCAGAAGCGGCGCAAGTTGGGCGACCATATCCAAGACGTTGAACCCTTGCTCAAGTTGGGCAAACCTCGCTTCGGCCTCGGCGTCGGTACGTTCTGACAAGGTGCGATCCTCTCCAGACAAAGCCATCGCGATCACCGGCGCCAAGTAGCTGCGGCTATTGCCCAGATGCGCCGTTGTCTCGGCAAGGTCCCTGCGATCCCAGGCCTGAATGGCGCGCGAAAGCTCAATATGACGACCGACACCTGCGACGCGAAACTGCCACAGCTTGTACAGAACCAACGAAAGTGTTGCGATTGAGGTCACGATCAGGATGGCAACAACCGGCCCGCCCAATTCCAGAATTTCCATTACTTTTCTTATAACTGCGTCCATAACCTCACCCGATCACTTCCGTTTCAAGGCGACTTGTGAGCGTAAGCCCGGACATGCAGGCATCGGCCATGTCAGATTGTGTCACGCATTCCTGCACACCGTTGATCAGTATTCGGCTGATCTGATCGCAAGCCATGTCGTTGAACTGGAACTGCCGCACACGGGGCTTGCCCGCAGGCAATTCGGCAAAATCAAGTAGTGTCAGAAGGGCCACCTGACCTTCTGCGCCGAAAAGAACGGTCTCATAAACCGCGCCATCGATATCGATGCCATAGGTATTTTCAGCGACAAAGCTCAGCAAACAGCTTTCGCCTTTTGTCTCGGCTCTGCTGAGTTCGATTGATACGCCGCTGGGTTTTTGCGTTTCCTCTGCGCTGGCAATCCCTGCCCCCAACATTGGGAGCAGGGTCAGCAGGACCACCCGAGCATTTCTTTTGATTGTTGTCTGCATGACTGGTCCTTTCGTGTGGATCAGAAGGTTTTGGCCAGGGTCAGCTTGAAGTTCCGGCCCGGTGAGTTGCGGGTCGAAAGGTTCGGCAGATAGTTCTTGTCAAAGATGTTCTCGACGCCTGCGCGAACTTCGAAACCCTGAAACGCGCCTTCCTGCGGCAGATAGGTCGCGCGCAGGGTGTTCACGCCGTAGCCAGCAACCGGATCTCCGCTTGAGTCGGTGCCGGATTTGGCGCCGAACAGCTCCCAGCTGACGTCCAGAGTTTCGCCAAAGCGTTTGCCGACTGTTACCCGCGCTGAGTCTGTCGGCTCGTTCCGCCATGGTGAGTCCACGCCAAGCGAGCTGGTTTCAGTCCCTTTGACGATGTTTGCATTGAAGTCGACATAGTACCCAGCCGCGCTGGCATAAGATGCCTCGATTTCAACGCCCTTGGTTTCAACTTCCTGCAGCGGGCGCGAAGGCCGGCCAGATACGTAAGACGTGATGTCCCACAGATCTGTCTTGTAGAAATTTACCTTGGCGCGAACTACGTCGCCTGCAGCAAAAACATCGCCACGGTTGTACGAGAACCCCGCTTCCCATGTGCGCGATTTTTCAGGCTGCGTCATGTATACTGGCGTGCCCAGATCGTCGATGATTGGCAGGTTTTCGGTGTAGGCACCGCTGCCGAACACGGCAAAGCCGCTGGCAAACTCGTACCGCGCGGACAAACCACCCATCAACGCGTTGTTGTCATAGCTTTCATTGCGCGGAGCCGGTGCATCGCTGTCGCCTTTGATGTCCTGTGTCTCGTACCGGACGGCTGGTGTGATCGTCAGCTGATCGCCGATCTGGATATCGTCCACGGCAAACAGTGCGACACGTCGGTCGGTGCCACCGGGGGCCGAGGGCGCGTCCAGACGCTCGCGATTGATGAATTCGATCCCGGCGCGCAGGTCGTGCGAGGCGACGCCGGTCTGGAAGTAAGACGTATTTTTGATCGTCAGCTTCGTGGTTTCATAGTTGTGCGTCGCGTCGGCCAGTCCACGAATGCTTGGGAAGAATGGCGTTCCTTCCAGGCGTGAGGACCCGGGCACATACGAGCTGTCGATTTCCTGTTCCGAGTAGCTAAGGTTTACGTCCAGATCGATCAGGTCATTGCCAGCCGGGCGGTACTGATACCGCAGAATGCCGATTTTCGTTTCGATATCGCGGTCTACGTTGCCAAATGAATCCGATGTCGTGCCGAACGAGTCATACGGAACATCGCGTTCTTCCGAGTTAGACTGGTTATAGGACGCGGTGATCGAGTGTTCGAGGTCGTCACCGAAGCTGTATTTGCCTTTTGCCAGAAGCGACGGCAGCGTGAACGCGCTGTTGCCAATCGTGTCCCCGTTCCCATCCTTCTGATCGTCCTGATCGCGATAGGTATAGTTGAACAGGAACTCGGTCTGACGGTTTGGCTGCCAGGCCAGGATGGACGATGAGGCAAAGCCATTCCCGTTGGAATACCCTTCCAGCGTTTGACGGAAACGGAAGCCGGGCTCACCACCGGTAAAGTCCGACGCGTCCTTGGTTTCCAACTGAACGACACCGCCGACAACGCCCGAGCCGTACTCGAACGATCCCACAGTGCCGCGAATGACTGAGACGCTTTTGTATAGCTGCGGATCAGTGAACAACTGATTGCCGATCCGATACAGCTCTTCCGCGCCGGTTGTCGCCCCATCGACAAGGATCAGTACTTTCTGATCGGTCCCAAAGGTGCCGTTGGCACCGAACCCACGGATATTGATCCCCGACCCTTGCGGAGTCGAGCCGTTAACCAGCGTCACACCGGGCACCGTGTCAATCAGTTCTGCGACGGTGTTGGCCTGACGGTCGTTGATCTCTTCCTGATCAATATTGGTGACCGGCACGGCGGTATCCGTTTGGATTTCCCGTTTGCTTTCACCCAGTTCCAGTGTGCCCAGGAAGCCTTCGTCCTGTTCCTGTGCCGAAGCACCAGCCGCTACCATGCTCAGGCACGACACCGTACCCAGCAACCCCATCTTATGAATACGCGAGCGCATTTCTGTCCCTTCGAAACTTTAAGAGGACCGGAAATGCTTGCTCCGCGCTGGCTTGGTCAGTCTTTTATGATTTTTGGAATCGCCTTTTTTAGCGACTTGTGCTCGTTAATAAAGTTGACTAAAACAGTCAACATAAATTCCTGGTCGTTGCCACGACCGCCGCCAGCAGTTCCCCGCGCTCACCGGTGACCGTGCCAGCCCGACACCCATGACAATCGAAGATGGAAAAGCCCATGACGGAACAGGTGCTTCTGGCCCCGGATCAAATTCGTGCAGCCTACGCTGAAAACACCGGAAAACGTGACCGCGACTTGGCGGAATCGCTTGGAATAACCGAAGGTCAACTCGTTGCGGCGTTTGCGGGTATCGACGTAACGCGGCTTTCGGCAAGCCTTGATGACATCTTCCCGATGCTCAACGGGCTAGGTGAGGTCATGGCGCTGACGCGCAACCCCTCCTGCGTCATCGAAAAGGTAGGGCAATATGACAATTACCACTCTGGCGCGCATGCTTCGATGGTTCTGACCGATGATATCGACCTGCGCATGTTCCCCAGCCAATGGGTGCATGCTTTCGCGGTCGAGCGTGAGACAGAGAATGGGACGAAACGATCGCTGCAGGTCTTTGATGCAGCCGGAGATGCCGTGCACAAGATCTTTTTGCGTGAAGGCTCTGACCTGAACCACTGGGGCGAACTTGTTAGCAGATTGAAGGCGAATGACCAGTCTCAGACCCTGAGTGTCGAGCCGCGAAAGCCAACCGAGGCCGCCAAAGTGAATACCGACAAGGTCGAACTTCTGCGATCGGAATGGGCCAAGATGACGGATACACACCAGTTCCTGCGCCTGACCTCAAAGCTGAAGATGAACCGATTGGGCGCCTACCTCGTCGCTGGTGAACCGCTGGTTCGCGCGCTTGAACAGGCAACGGTTTCCCAGATGTTCGAACAGGTCCGGGACCATGGGCTTGAGATCATGGTCTTCGTCGGCAACAGGGGGTGCATCGAAATTCACGGTGGGTCGGTTGAGACGCTTAAACAGATGGGTCCGTGGTTCAACGTGCTTGATCCGCGCTTCAATTTGCACCTGCGCTCAGACCATATTGCCGAGGTTTGGGCCGTGACCAAACCCACCCAACGCGGACCCGCCGTTTCGGTTGAGGCCTTCGATGCCGAAGGTGGTCTTATTCTGCAGATATTTGGTCGCCGCTCAGACGAGAAAGATCACCGCCCAGCCTGGGACCAACTGGTGGCAGGCCTGCAATCCAAAAAAGAAACCGAGGTGGCGTGATGAGCCCCCTTTGCAGGTTTTCATCGGTCGTCGCGCTAGCCGGCGCGCTGATTGGAACATCAGCCATCGCAGCAGATGAGCCAGAACCCAACCGCATCATCGCCATCGGGAGTTCCGTGACCGAGATCGTCTATGCCCTTGGTCAGCAGGACCGCCTTGTTGGGCGGGACCGGACCTCGACTTATCCAGCCGATGTACTGGAACTGCCCGATGTGGGTTACATCCGCGCGCTGTCACCCGAAGGGGTCTTGTCGGTGAAACCCGATCTGATCGTGGCACTGGAAGGGTCCGGCCCGCCGGAAGCTGTCGAGGTTCTCAGAGAGGCCGGTGTGCCCTTCGTCTCGATCAAGGAAGACTATTCGCGCGATGGCGTAGTTGAAAAGATCAGGGCTGTTGGTGCCGCGCTGGGTGTCGAAGATGCCGCCGAAGAACTTGCTACTCAGACCGGCGTCAAAATTTACGGGGCCCATTCGAATGCAGTTGATGCTTCGGTGGGAGGCACACCCCGGGTTCTGTTTGTTCTGTCGGCTCAGGATAATCGCATCGTGGTTGGCGGCGCGGGCACACAGGCAGACAGTATCATTCGTCTGGCTGGCGGCGTGAACGCGGCTGGGAACGTGTCGGGTTTTAAACCCATGACACCCGAAGCGATCGCCACAGCCGCGCCGGACGTGATCTTGATGATGGATCGGCAAGGCAACCACATCACCGCCAATGAAGACCTGTTTGCCATGCCGGCCATCAAGCTGACGCCCGCTGGACAGAATAAACGTCTGATCCGCATGCAGGGGGCCTATCTGCTGGGCTTTGGCCCCCGAACGGCCGAGGCGATTGCTGATCTGTCGGCGGAATTGCAGAGAATAAACGGCTCATGACCCTTGCAATGGATCACGGTGGGCTGAACGTGGCCGGGCGCGACCGCCGAGTGACGGCGCGCCGGGTCACTCTGGCTCTTATGGCGCTGTTGGTCTTCACCAGCATCTGCAGCATCTCGGTCGGCGCGTCGGACGCATCCGTTCGCGCAGCATTCACGGACCTGATTGCAGGGCGGGACATGTCGGACCTCGACCGGATCGTCCTGTGGGAAATCCGACTGCCCCGGCTGGCGATGGGAGCTCTTGTCGGCGCCGCTTTGGCGGTTTCCGGCGTGGTGATGCAGGGCCTGTTTCGCAACCCTTTGGCTGACCCCGGAATTGTGGGCGTCAGCGCAGGTGCCGGTCTGGGCGCGATTTCCGCGATCATCCTCGGTGCGTACCTGCCCGCCTCCATTCTGGCCTGGGTCGGTAATAGCTTGGTCGCCGTGGCGGCATTTCTGGGCGGGTGGACGTCCGTCTTGCTGCTCTATCGCGTTTCAACACGAGGCGGGCAGACATCGGTTGCAACCATGCTGTTGGCAGGGATCGCGTTGGGTGCGCTGTCGGGCGCTGTGTCCGGGGTTCTGGTCTACATGGCCGATGACCAACAGCTGCGCGACCTGACGTTCTGGGGCATGGGCTCGCTGGCCGGCGCAACATGGACCAAAGCAGCCACGGCCGCTCCGATCATCTTGATTTCCGTGTTCACGGCCCAGTTCCTTGCCCGTGCGCTGAACGGCATGGCGATGGGCGAAGCCGTGGCGCACCACATGGGAATCCCGGTTCAGCGCAGCAAAAACATCGCCATTCTGGCCGTGGCCGGCGCGACCGGAGCCGCCGTCGCAGTCTCCGGAGGCATTGGCTTCATCGGTATCGTTGTGCCGCATCTGCTGCGGTTGGCGACCGGACCGGACCACCACCGCCTGTTGATGAACTCGGCCCTGTTAGGGGCTAGCTTACTGCTGTGTGCAGACATGATCAGTCGCCTGATCGTGGCGCCGGCCGAACTGCCGATTGGCATCGTAACTGCAATCTTAGGCGCACCGGTCTTCCTGTGGATTCTGCTGCGGCGTCACGGAACAATGGGAATGTAAGTGATGAAGGGCGAAAACATACACGTCAAACTCGGCCGTAAGGAGATTCTCCACGGCGTGGACTTTGACGCAGAACCCGGAAAAGTTACAGCCATCATCGGCCCGAATGGCTCGGGAAAATCTACGTTACTCAAAGCCTTATCAGGCGAACTTGAATCTTATGGAGAGATTTCTCTGAACGGGCACAGCATTTCCGAGCTGAAGCCTTGGCAACTGGCTGCAATGCGCGGGGTTCTACCGCAATCGTCAACCGTTGCCTTTCCCTTCACTGTGCTCGAGATTGTCCGACTGGGCCTTGCAAACGGGCTGGCTGCAGCGGATGACAGCCTGCCTTCCCGCGCGCTGGCGCATGTCGACCTCGCTGGGTTTGAGCACCGGTCTTACCAGAACCTTTCGGGTGGTGAGCAGCAACGAGTTCAGCTTGCCCGTGTTCTGACCCAAGTCTGGGACGTGACATACCACGATCAGCCCAGATGGCTGTTGCTGGACGAACCCGTTGCAAGCCTGGACATCGCACATCAGTTCACAGTGCTGGGCGTCGCAAGAAACTTTGCCACACAAGGCGGCGGCGTTGTTGTGGTTATGCACGACCTGAACCTGACGGCGCTGTTTGCCAATTATGTGTATGTCATGTCGGAAGGATCTGTTTGGGGCTCAGGCACACCAACTGCGATCCTGAACGACCAGACGATGCTGCAGGTCTATGGTATCGACCTGCCTATCAGCACCCTGCCCCATGCTCAGGTTCCGTTCATCCTGCCGCAGGCCATGCGACAGACCTTAACGGCATAAAGGGCCCACTTGGGGCGAGTAGTATTTCCGCCTGCCCTAATCACGCAGCGAAACTAGACGCCGTAACGGCTCAGTATCATCTCGACGCTGCTGTCTATAGTCGCGGTCATTTCGACTTCGGTCAGAACGTTGCCAGAGAAAACCATCGGCCAGAAAGCCCTGGACTTGATCAGGCCGATGAATTCCTGTCCCGCCTGTTCGGGGTTTTCGATCCGCAACTGCCCGTCTTCAGCTGCATCCCTCAGCATCTCGATAAAGATCGCTGTTTTGTCCAGCTTGCCTTGCGCAGCGGCAGCAAGATCAGGGTTGCGCAAGGTTTCGCTGATCACCATCCGTGCCATCGCCATCACTTCGGGCAGCATCAGAATGCGACCCTCGGCCCAGGCCAGATCGGTTAGCTGCTTACGAATATCGCGCCCTTTTTCATAGCGGATATCCCGAACGGCCGCGAACCGGTCAGACAGTTCCAACACGATGGATCTAAACAAGTTTTCCTTGCTTTCAAAGTACTTGTAAAGCGTGCGCTTGGACACCTCGGCCTGCGCTGAAATACGGTCCATGCTGGCGGCGGCGAACCCCTTTTCTTGGAATTCCGCTACGGCCGCTTCGATGATCTGGGCATGTTTAGACGCATTCGGCGCTGTGCATTCGTTCATATTTTAAAGCTATAGACCCATTGACAGATCAAGGTCAAACACTATGTAAACTCGTCAGTTTACACGCGCGGGTTTCTGGCCTAGTGTAAACCCGCCAGTTTACCGACTCAGGTAACCAGCCCAACACGGAGAGCCCCCTCATGGCATTGACTTTGAAACTGAACGGCGAGACCCACACGGTCGACGCCGAACCCGGCACGCCCCTGCTCTGGGTGATCCGGGATGAACTTAAGCTGACCGGAACAAAATTCGGCTGCGGCGTCGCATCCTGTGGCGCGTGCACCGTGCATCTGAACGGCGAGCCTGTGCGCTCGTGCCAGACTTATATCGAAGATGTCGAAGATGCCGAGATCACTACAATCGAGGCGGTTGGAGACGACAAAATCGGCGCGGCTGTTCAGCAAGCCTGGGTCGAGCTGGACGTGGTCCAGTGCGGCTATTGCCAGTCGGGTCAGGTGATGTCGGCGGTTGGACTATTGTCCGAAAACCCCAAACCCAGCATCGAAGAGATTGACGATTACATGCATGGCAACGCCTGCCGTTGCGCCACCTATCAACGCATTCGCGCCGGCATCCAGCGCGCATCTGAAATTTTGGAGGCCTGATCCATGACCATCAACACCTCCCGCCGTGGATTTCTGAAAGGTGCCGCTGCTGCCGGTGCCGTCCTGCTGGTTGGCGCACGCCCTGATGGGGCGCTGGCGGCTGCTTCGTCAGAGACCGCTCAATTCAACCCGTTCGTGAAGATCGATGCAGATGGCACTGTAACAGCCATCGTAAAACACTTTGAAAAGGGCCAAGGTCCAGCTACCGGCCTGCCGACGCTGATCGCCGAGGAAATCGGCCTGACCATGGACCAGATCGAATACGAATTCGCGCCGTCCAACCCGCAGGTCTATAACAACCTGCTGTTCGGTCCCTTCCAGGGCACTGGCGGATCAACCGCAATGGCGAATTCGTGGATGCAATACCGTCAGGCAGGTGCAGCCGCACGCGAGATGCTGATCAATGCCGCCGCGCAAAGCTGGGGCGTGGACGCATCCGGCATCACCATTGAGGGAGGTATCGTCAAGGCAGGCGACAAATCGGCCCCAATCGCTGAATTCGTGGCCGCGGCCTCTCAACTGGAGGCCCCAGCCGAGCCGCGCCTGAAAGACCCGTCAGAGTTCCGTCTGATCGGAAACGAAACGGTGCGCCGCAAGGATTCGGCCATCAAGGGCAACGGTCAGGCAATGTACGCGATGGACGTCCATCTGCCGAACCAGATAGTCGCCATGATCAAGCGCCCTGAATCGAAAGGCGGTATTGCCAACGGATTTGACGACAGCGCGGCAAAAGAGGTCAAAGGATTTATCAGCGCGGCGGTTCTTCCAAATCAGGCAGGCGTCGCGGTTTATGCCGAAAACACCTGGGCCGCCATTCAGGCGCGCGACGCGCTTGAGGTCGACTGGGACATGTCCGGATCTGAGACCCGCGACTCGGACCAGATCGAGGCCGAAATCATGGCCGCTCTGGACGCCGAAGCGACGTATAACGTGAACAAGGCGGATGTCGCAGCGGTGTCGGCAGCTATTGATGGCGCGGACACGGTCGTTGAAAAGACCTTCTATTTCCCGCTTTTGGCACATGCCCCGATGGAACCGCTGAACTGCACCATCGAGCAAACTGCCGAAGGTGACATTGTCCTGCACGATGGTGCCCAGATGCCGACCGGCCCGCATATGGCCTATCAGCAGATCTTCCAACTGCCACCAGAAAAGATTCACATCAAGACAATGCTGGCCGGTGGATCCTTTGGACGACGGGCGACGCCAGATGCGGATTATCAGGTTGAGGCCGCGCTGGCCTTTGTGGTCACCGACCGCTCGCGCCCGGTCAAACTGGTGTGGACCCGCGAAGATGATATCCGCAGCGGTTACTACCGCCCCGCCTTCGGCCACAGGGTGCGCGTTGGCCTGGACGCCGATGGCAAAATCGTCGGCTGGCAGCATCAGGTCGCCGGTCAGTCGGTCATCAAGGGCACACCGTTTGAGGCCGTCGCGGTACATGACGGCGTCGATCACAGCTCTGTCGAGGGCATTGCAGACAGCCCGTATGACATCCCCGGAATGGCGTTGGGCCTAACCGACACCCCCAAGGCAACAACGGTTCTATGGTGGCGCTCGGTGGGGCACACGCACACCGGATATGTCATGGAGACGATGATTGATACCGTTGCCGAGGCCGCAGGTCGTGACCCGGTAGAGTTCCGTCTGTCCCATCTGTCGGACACCAACAACGCGGATCAGCAACGCAAAGCAGAAGTTCTGAAGCTGGCTGTTGAGAAGGCCGGTTGGGGCAATGCTTCTGCGGGTCGCGCACAAGGTATCGCGGTGCATAAGTCCTTTGGGTCCTATGCCGCACAGGTTGTTGAGCTGTCCGGTGATCCGGAAAACGGCATCAAGATCGAGAAGGTCACATGCGCCGTGGATTGCGGGATTGCTGTGAACCCCGACGTGGTGCGCGCGCAGATGGAAGGCGGTATCGGATATGGTATCGGCCACGTCATGCGTGATCAGATCACGCTGACCCAAGGCGCGGTGGATCAGTACAACTTCCCTGATTATGAACCGCTGCGCATCGGCGATATTGCCGAGATTGACGTTCATATCGTGCCTTCCGCCGAAGCCCCCACTGGTGTTGGAGAACCCGGCACACCGCCTTCGGCCCCCGCGCTGGCCAATGCGATCCGGGCGCTATCCGGCGTGAAAGTCACCACTCTGCCGATGGTGGAAAACGGCGTCAGCTTCGTCTGACGGCCAACCCCGCGCCTGTCCCACTGGACGTGCGCGGGGTTTTTCTCAGCCAAAGAAAATTTGATCAAATTTCGTGACAACAGGTCACTCCTCTATTACACCTCGGGTAGCCAAGTAATGGAGTCAGTGATGGATCTGAGCGCCCTGCACAGTTTTCGCGTTGCCGCATGTGACCTGAATGGTCAGATGCGAGGCAAGCGTGTGCCGCCCTCTTACACCGACAAGCTGGACAAAGGCACGCTGCGCATGCCGTTTTCAGCGTTGAATGTCGACCTGTGGGGCGCGGATATCGACGGCAGCCCGCTGGTATTCGAATCCGGTGACGCAGATGGTGTCTTGCTTCCGACCGAGCGCGGTCCTGTGCCTGTGCCTTGGCTGGAAACGGAAACCGCCCTTGTCCCCATGTGCCTGTATGACGACGAAGGCACCCCGTTTGCTGGCGACCCCAGGCATGCACTTGCCTCTGTCCTTGATCGCTATGCACAGCGCGGCTGGTCGGTCATTGCGGCGACAGAGCTGGAGTTCACCTTGCTAGACGCCTCGGGTGCGCAGCCGCAGCCGCCGGTCAATCCTGTGACCCGGCGACGACTGGAGGATGAGGCAGTCCTGTCGATGGCCGAATTGGATGCCTTCGATGCGTTCTTCACCGACCTTTATGACGGGTGCGCTGCGATGGATATTCCCGCGCAAACCGCCATCTCGGAAAGCGGTATCGGCCAGTTCGAAATCAACCTGAATCACCAAAACGCCATGCGCTGTGCCGATGATACATGGCTTTTCAAGGCCTTGGCGCGTGGCCTTGCCCGCAAACACGGGTTCACCGCAACCTTCATGGCGAAACCCTACGCCGATGACGCTGGCAACGGGATGCATGTCCATTTCTCGGTCGTGGATCAACAGGGCCGCAACGTGTTTGACAACGGTGGACCCGAAGGCACCGATTTTCTTCGCTGGGCGGTGGCGGGATGCCTAACGGCGATGCCCGGATGTACGCTTGTCTTTGCACCGCACGGGAATTCATACACGCGTCTGGTCCCGGGCGCGCACGCCCCAACCGGTGCGTGTTGGGCCTATGAGAACCGCACTGCGGCTGTGCGCATTCCCGGTGGCGCGCCGGTCGCACGGCGGATCGAACACCGCGTCGCCGGTGGGGACATCAACCCCTATCTGATGTTGGCCGCTGTTCTGGGGGGCGCCATGAACGGCATCGAAGATCAGTCGGAACCGCTTGCCCCGATTTCGGGCAATGCCTATGAGGTCGACGGGCTGCCGCAATTGGCTGCCGACTGGACCCAAGCCATCACAGCATTCGAAACAGACCCCAATGTCGCGCGCATTTTTCCGGTCGACCTGATCCGCTATTTCGCCATGACCAAGCGACAGGAAATCAAGCGTTTCGCCGAGCGTCCATCCGAAAACCATTGGCTGAGTTATGTCGAAGCCGTATGAGCCCTCTTGCCCGCCCGCATCCGCTGGGCTAGAATAAATTTGATCAAATTTGGTGACCCATGAAAATCGGCATCCTACTGACCGGCCATCCACCTGATGAACTACAGGACCAATTCAGCGAATATGACGCGATGTTTGCCGCGCTGCTGGACGGCAATGGCTTTACCTACGAAACCTTCGCCGTTGTAGACGGCCAATTCCCCAAGGACGCGTTTCAGGCTGATGGCTGGATCATCACCGGCTCGCGCCATGGCGCGTATGAGGATCATGCGTGGATACCACCGCTCGAAGATCTGATCCGTGCTATTCAACGCAGCGGTCGTCCGCTGATCGGTGTGTGCTTTGGCCACCAGATCATCGCGCAAGCCTTGGGCGGCAAAGTCGAAAAGTTTTCCGGTGGCTGGGCCGTCGGGCGCACCGAATATGACTTGGATGGCCAATCCGTCACCCTGAATGCCTGGCATCAGGATCAAGTGGTTGAGCTGCCCGAAGGCGCACGTGTGACAGGCACCAACGACTTTTGCCGCAATGCGATGGTAAGTTATGGCGACAACATCTGGACCGTGCAGGCCCACCCGGAATACGGCGATGCCTTTATCCAGGGCCTGATGGAAACACGCGGCAAGGGTGTCGTTCCCGACCCGTTGATGGAAGCGGCCGCCAACCGCCTGCCCGGCCCCGACGACAACGCGACCATCGGACGGCACATGGCAGAATTTCTGAAGAAAGAGAGGGCCTGATGGCCGACTGGACAGACCAGCTGCCAGAGGCAGCAAAAACTTATATCTCCGGCCACCGGCTGGATGAGGTTGAATGCATCATCTCGGACCTGCCGGGCATTGCGCGCGGCAAGGCCGTACCTGCCAGCAAGTTCGCGCGGCAGACTTATTTCCACCTGCCCGATAGCATCTTTTATCAAACCATCACCGGCGATTGGGGCGAAGCAGCGGGTGAGGACGGTTTCATCGAACGGGACATGATCCTGAAACCTGATTTTTCAACTGTATCTGCCGCGCCGTGGACGGGTGACTGGACATTGCAGGTTATTCACGACGCCTATGACCGGGACGACAAGCCGATCCCTTTCAGCCCGCGAAATGTTCTGAAACGCGTCGTCCAACTGTATCACGACAAGGGATGGAAACCGGTCGTAGCACCGGAAATGGAGTTCTTTCTGGTCGCCCCCAATGTCGACCCGGCACAGGGTATCAAACCGATGATGGGCCGTTCGGGTCGTCCGGCAGCCGCGCGGCAGGCCTATTCGATGACCGCGGTGGACGAGTTCGGGCCTGTGATCGACGACATCTATGATTTCGCCGAGCATCAAGGGTTCGAAATTGACGGCATCACGCAGGAAGGTGGCGCGGGTCAGCTAGAGATTAACCTGCGCCATGGCGACCCGGTCAAACTGGCCGACGAAGTGTTCTACTTCAAACGTCTGATCCGCGAGGCCGCGCTGCGCCACAACTGCTTTGCCACGTTCATGGCAAAACCGATCGAGGATGAGCCAGGCTCGGCGATGCACATCCACCACTCGATTATCGACATGGAAACAGGCCAGAACATCTTTTCCGGTCCTCAGGGCGGTGAAACGGACGCGTTCTACAACTTCATTGCCGGGTTGCAGAACCACCTGCCGGCAGGTCTGGCCGTGATGGCCCCATACGTGAATTCCTACCGCCGTTATGTGAAAGACCACGCCGCACCGATCAATCTGGAATGGGCGCGTGATAATCGCACCACCGGCATTCGCGTGCCCCTGTCCGGCCCCGAGGCACGCCGCGTGGAAAACCGGATCGCAGGGATGGATTGCAACCCTTATCTGGGCATCGCGCTGTCCCTGGCCTGTGGTTATCTGGGCCTGACCCGGCAAGAACGCCCGCGCCGCCAATTCTATGGTGACGCATATGAGGGCGAAGGTGACATCCCGCAGGTGATGGGCAACGCTTTGGACCTGTTTGATGAGGCCACTGCCTTGCACGAAGTTCTGGGCCCTGAGTTCGCCCGCGTCTATGGCATCGTCAAACGGGCCGAGTACGAAGAGTTCCTGCAGGTCATCTCTCCGTGGGAGCGCGAACATCTGCTGATGAATGTCTGAGGCACCCGATGAACCTGCTTTATTCCAATGACCGCAAGGCCGAGTACCCGGCCAGCTGGTACGCTGCTACGGCCAATCCGGTGGATCGCTTCCCCGCGCTGTCCGGCGATGTGAAGGCTGATGTTTGCATCGTGGGCGGCGGGTATACCGGCCTGTCCGCCGCGTTACATCTGGCCGAAGCAGGGTTCGATGTCGTGTTACTCGAGGCGCACCGCGTTGGCTTTGGGGCCTCGGGCCGCAACGGCGGACAGCTGGGCAGTGCGCAGCGGATGGATCAGGAAGACCTCGAGCGGCTGGTCGGCGATGACGACGCCGCCAAGCTGTGGGATCTGGCCGAGGACGCAAAAGATCTGGTCAAATCCCTGATTGCGAAACACCAGATCGACTGTGATCTGAAACCTGGCGTGGCAGTTCTTGGACTCAGCCAAGGTGAGCAGCAAGAGCTTCATGATCACGCGGCACATCTGTCCGACCGCTATGGTTATGACCAGATCAAAGTTCTGGACGAAGGCGCAGGTCAAGCATTGTGTCCTTCGCCGTCTTATCGGGGCGGCTATCTGGATATGGGCGCGGCGCATCTGCATCCGCTGAATTTTGCGTTGGGGCTGGCTCAGGCAGCGGCAAAAGCAGGCGTACGCATCTATGAAAGCACCGAGGTTCTTGGCGTCGAAGAAACCACCCCAGCCGTTGTAAAATCCGCGCAGGGCAATGTGACGGCAGACCACGTCATTCTGGCCTGCAACGGATATCTCGGCGATCTGAACCGCAAGGTGGCCACCAAGGTCATGCCCATCAACAATTTCATCGCCGCGACCGAGCCTTTGGGCGCGGATGCCGCCCGCGTTCTGACAAAGGACGTGGCTGTCGCCGACACCAAGTTCGTGGTGAATTACTTCCGCCTTAGCGCCGATGGCCGCCTGCTGTTCGGCGGCGGCGAAAGCTACGGCTACCGTTTTCCCAGTGACATCACGGCAACAGTGCGCAAACCGATGACCGAGATTTTCCCGCACTTGAGGGATGTAAAGATCGACTACGCTTGGGGCGGCACTCTGGCCATCACAATTCGTCGGATGCCGTATCTGGCGCGGATCGCGCCCAATATCCTATCCGCGTCGGGTTATTCCGGGCACGGGGTCGGCACGGCCACGCATGCGGGCCAACTGATGGCACTGGCCATCCGGGGGCAAGCCGAAGGGTTCGACACGATGGCCCGCGTCCCCGCCATGCCCTTTCCAGGAGGCCCTGCCCTGCGCAGCCCTCTGCTGGTGCTGGCGATGACATGGTTCGCGCTGCGGGACCGGTTGGGTTTCTGACCTTTAGGAATTTTGGCATATCGGTGAAATTTCGCCTCAGGGGCGAATGAGGGCTTGGCTTGCACTTCGTTTAGCTTTAAATTTCCCAAAGATAGAATTTGGGAAAATCAAATATGACGCTTCCGCCAAACGTTCATGCCGCCGAACCAATCCCCCCAGCAGCAAAAGAAGCCATCGACGCCCTGATGCAGTCAGGCGATCTGTTTCGCTATACCGCACCGCAGGACGCGCCGGTTGCCTTGCTTGAGGCCGAGTTTGCCAAGCTGCTGGGCAGTAAATTCGCGCTGGCCGTTTCGTCCTGCTCGGCTGCCCTGTTCCTGTCGCTCAAGGCGCTCGGCCTGCCGCGGGATGCGCGGGTTTTGATCCCCGGTTTCACCTTCGCCGCCGTTCCGTCTTCGGTCGTACACGCAGACTGCATTCCGGTCCTGTGCGAAGTGGGTGAGAATTACCGCATCGACATGTCGGATTTCGAGGCCAAGCTGGACGGCGTTCAGGCCGTGATCATCAGCCACATGCGCGGCCACACTTCAGACATGAACGCCATCATGGCGCTGTGTGACGCGCGCGACATCCCTGTGATCGAGGACGCGGCGCACTCGCTGGGCACAACCTGGCACGGGCGCAATATCGGAACGATCGGCAAGATCGGCTGCTTCTCATTTCAGTCCTACAAGATGATCAACGCGGGCGAAGGCGGCATTCTGATCACCGATGATGCCGATCTGGTGGCGCAAGCCGTGATCATGTCGGGCGCGTACGAACATAACTGGAAGAAACACAAAGGGCCGCAAGGCGACAACTCGCCCGAGTTGGAGCAGGCGTTCGCCCGCTGGCAGAACCAATTGCCGCTCTATAATTTACGGATGAGCAATCTCAGTGCTGCTGTGATCCGGCCACAAATCCCGGAACTTGCGCGCCGTGTGCGTGATGGCCTGTCCAACCACGACTATGTTGCAGACCGGCTGAATACATCGCCCAATATCGACGTCCCTGCCGCTCTGGAGCCCGAACGCCGGGCACCGGATTCCATTCAGTTCAACCTTGTGGACATGGACGACAACGATATCCGCGCCTTTGCTGCGGCGACTGAGGCGCGTGGCGTCAAAGTTCAGGTCTTTGGCCTGAGTCAGGACAACGCACGCGCATTCTGGAACTGGCAATTCCTGCCGGAAAAGTTCGAGCTACCGCAAACCCGCGCAATGCTTATGAAAGCCTGCGACGTACGGCTGCCTGTGCGCCTGACACGCGAAGAGCTGGACGTGATTTCGGATATCCTGCTGGCGTCTGTAGGCGAGGTTACCGGCCCGGTTCCGGTGTATGGAACCTGACGACGACTAAGGTCCAAAGTCAAACAGATCGACTGGCAAAAACAGCGCTGTGATCCCCTTCGGGGTTGCAGCCACGCGGGATAGGATTCCGACAACCTGCAAACCGGTTTCCGTCTCGACCAAGAGAGGTGCACCAGAATCGCCCATCATGACCGGACATGTCGCCAACAAAACCCCGCTTGAATGGCGGTGCGGCTGGCAGGTGTTTGTTTTGCTCAGCACATGGGGTCGGATTCCGGGATACCCCGCAACAAATGTTTCTGTCGCGCCATCATCCGCCAGGGGCAGATAGCCGACCTGTTGCCCAATCGGCGCGCTGAGTTCGAGAACCGCCCAATCCAGGTCTGCTCTGTCATCAAACCGGCCTTCAACGCCCTGTTCGGGATGGAGCCGATACCCTTTCACGCCTGAAACCGCAGCGGCTTCTCCGCGCTGATAACCGGCGGCAAAACGGATGCTTGAGGGGGGAATCCACCGCTGACGCGGTGTGTTGTACAAGCAATGCGCGGCGGTCAGGACAAGGTTGTCCGAAACAAGAACACCGGTGCAGTGAGACTTCTGATCTCGACTGGCAAAATTAACACGTCCAATCGCGCGCCATTGGGGCTGATCGGCCGCAAGAATTTCGCGCACACGAATCGCGTCACATCCGGCTTCGGCCCGTGTTCCCAATGTACAAACTTGGGTCCACTGGTCCGAGAAGACACCTTGCGACAACGCGGGTTGCATCCAAAGTAGCGTGATACTCAGGATCAACCAGCGCATTTTGGGCCGCGTCAGTTGAGCTTGGACAGCTTTTGCTGCAGTTCCGCCAACTGTTTTTTGATGTCGTCCAAATCTTCCTTGGGCTCGGATTTGGCGTCATCGTCTTTGTCCGGGCCGGACCATCCGCCGGACAGACCACCTGTCATGGCTTTCAGGAATGCTTGCTGCTGCGCCTGAATTGCATCGAATCCCGGCATCTGAGACATCGGATTCATCGCGCTCATGTTTTCCATCATCTTGCTCTGGTTTTCCCGCAGCATCTCGAATGAGCTTTGCAGGAATTGCGGCATCACACCGCCACCCGGCAGCATGTAGCTGCGCACAAGATCGTTCAGCACATTGACCGGCAGAACATTTTCGCCGCGGCTTTCGTGTTCAGCAATGATTTGCAGCAGATATTGCCGCGTCAGATCATCACCTGACTTCAGGTCTATGATCTGTACTTCGCGCCCGTCCCGAATAAACGACGCGATGTCTTCAAGTGTGACGTAGTCACTGGTCTCGGTGTTATACAGCCGACGGCTGGCGTAACGTTTGATCAACAGTGGTTTTTCTTGTTCCGACACCGTTTACCCTCCCCAAGGATGATGCATTGCAGCAAAGACTATGCGAGCGCAGCACAAAAAGAAAGGGCAGGTCTTTCGACCTGCCCTGCGCGATTGCACCGATTGGGAGGAGTGGGTGCGCCTCGCGGCGTTTGCTTACTTGGCAGCAGCGGCTTTCTTGGCAGCTGCTGTCACGTCGTTGGTGGCTTTTTTGACGGCCGCGGTTGTGTCTTCGGCGACGTCTTTGCCAGCTGCCATCAGCAGCTCAACGGTTTCGGACTGAACTTTTTTCGCGATCTCTGCGAAGGCTGCCATGTTTTCAGCTGCAACTTCAGCCGATGCGCTGGCGAAGTCGGTGGCCGCTTTGGCGTAATCTGCAGGCTCTGCCTTGGCTTTCGACATCTCGGTCAGCTTGGCCAGGGTGTCCTTGGTCCATTTGTTCGAGATCTCAGCCGACTTTTCAGCCGCTTCCAGTGCAACACCCGACAGCTTTTCGTTCAGCGTCGCGGTCGATTTGAAAGCACCTTCCAGAGCGGTGGTGTCAACGGGGAACGCGCCCATAACGTCTTTCAGGGTCGCGGTGAAATCTTGCGTCTTTGCCATTGTTCTAAATCCTTTTGCCGAACCGGGCCCACCCCGGTTTTCATCAGCTTGAGGACAATATGGATGCCGCACCGCAGCATTGCAAGAGTTTTATTGCTGCACTGCGGCATATTTCTGCAAGGCGCATTGAAATCAAATACTTGCCTTGACTCGCACATAGGTCCCAGGCGCCGAAGCCAGGGCAGGATGGGCCGAATCGCCGGTCGCACGCGCGGGCACCTGTTTACCCGACCGCTTCTTCAGCCAGGCCTCCCACCGGGGCCACCAGGAGCCTTCGTGATACGTGGCCTCTTTCAACCAGGTCTCCGGATCTGCCTTCAAATCGGTGTTGGTATAGTGACCGTATTTCTTTTTGCTGGGCGGGTTCACGATGCCCGCAATATGCCCCGACTCCGAGACGATGAAGGTCTTCGACCGCGACCCCATCTGCTGCACCCCGCGATAACACGCCTTCCACGCCGCGATGTGATCGGTCTCGCAGGTGATCGCCATCAGCGGCACGTCCACGTCGCGCACATGCAGCTTGTGCCCCAGCAATTCGAACCCGTCGGTGACGAAGTCATTGCGCTGACATAGGCCGCGCAGGTACTGAACCGCCATGCGGCCGGGCAGATTGGCCCCGTCCCCGTTCCAGAACAGCAGATCAAACGCGGGCGGTGTCTCACCCATCATATAACTGCGGATCGCAGGCCCATAGATCAGGTCCTTTGAGCGCAGAAATGACATCGTGCGCCCGATGATCCACGCTTTTAGTACACCGTCCTCCGAGATCTGATCCTCGATCCCGTCCACAAAGTCGTTCTGCAGGAAGGGCGTGAACTCTCCCTGGTCTCCAAAGTCGGTCAGGGCCGTGAAGAACGTGGCCGACTTAATCGACTTGTCGCCGCGTTGCTTGAGCAGCGACAGCGTCAGGCTGAGCGTGGTGCCCGCGATGCAGTAACCGACAGCGTTGACCTGTTTGACCTTGCAGATCGATTTGACCTCTTCGATCGCGGTCAGGAATCCCTCCTGGATATAATCCTCCATGCCAATATCGGCGTGGGATTCATTGGCGTTCACCCAGCTGACCACAAACAGGGTATAGCCCTGCTCGGTCACCCATTTGATCAGGCTGTTCTGCGCCTTGAGGTCCAGAATGTAGAACTTGTTGATCCAGGGCGGGAACAGCACCAGCGGTGTTTCGTGCACCGTCTCGGTCGCCGGTTTGTACTGGATCAGCTCCATCAGCCGGTTGCGATAGATCACATCGCCGGGCGTTGTCGCGATATTGCCGCCAACCTCAAAGGCGCTGTCATCGGCCAGCTTCACCACCATCTCACCATCGTTGGCCTCGAGATCGGCCACCAGGTTTTCCAGACCCTGGATCAGTGACTGGCCTTCCGTCTCGACCGCCTTTTCCAACGCATCTGGATTGGTCGCCAGAAAGTTTGTCGGCGACATCATGTCGATGATCTGCTGCGAGAAGAACGCCAGCCGCTGCTTATCCTGCACATCCAGATCCTCGACCGAAGCCACCGCTTGCGCGATGGCATCGGCATTTGTCTGATACTGCTGACGGATGAATTTGAAATACGGATTGGTATTCCACAAGGGGTTGGAAAACCGCTTGTCCCGGGGTCCGGATGCGGCCTCGTCTGCCTCGCTGCCCACCAGCGCCTGCTGCGCCTCGGCAAAGTTCATAACAGACTGACCCCAGAACTCGATCTGCTGCTCCATAAGCCGCGCGGGATTTTGCATCGCTTCAGCCCAATACGCCGATGCTGCCTTTGCATAAAGCTCTTGATTCGGACCGTCCAAAGCAGGGTTGTGTCCCTTCTTTCCCGACATCGCATCAACAAGCCGCTTCGAAAGCTCCTCCACCTTGTCCATATTTTCTTTAAGCCTCTCAAGGTGTTCCGGGGATAGCTCCGGTGTCTGGTGTTCACTTGTTGTCATTTTAACAATTCCCCCTTAACCTCGCTGCTATGCAGAATAATCGTCGTGGGCTTGGGGAACAAAGCGACGAATGGTCCGACACTCACACCGGCAGCCAGGAGGCCCCCTATATGCGCTACATGATGACCTACGACCTTATGGAAACCATGCGCAACACGAACCAATGGATGGGGGCAACGGCCAGTGCTATGGCGTCTTACCCACTGTTCTCCATGATCCCCAACCCAGCGTTCAGCATGATGGCCGCATGGGGCGAAGTGACCGAGCGCACGTTTCAGCGCATGATCGCAAAGCCGGACTGGGGTATTCGAACGTTCACGTGTGAGGATGGCAAAGACCACCTTGTTGATATTGTTCCCGTAATGGAGCGCCCATTTGGCGACCTGATCCATATTCGCGTCAACGGACGGGAAGAACAACCCCGTAAGGTACTGTTGGTTGCACCTATGTCGGGGCACTACGCGACTTTGTTGCGCTCGACAGTCAAGAGCCTGCTGGTCAATTGCGAGGTTTACGTAACCGATTGGCATAATGCGCGTGATATTCCCGTTTCCGAAGGCAAGTTCGATGTCGAGGATTACACGCTCTACCTTGTCGATTTTATGAAGGAACTGGGCCCGGACACACATGTCGTCGCCGTTTGCCAACCCGCTCCGCTGACCCTGGCCGCGACCGCATATCTGGCCGAGGTTGAACCCAAAGCCCAGCCAAGCACACTGACCCTGATCGGTGGGCCGGTTGACCCTGACGCCACTCCGACCGACGTGACAGATTTCGGCCGCCGCGTCACCATGGGACAGTTGGAAGAAACCATGATCCAACGCGTGGGCTTCAAATATAAAGGCGTTGGGCGCATGGTCTATCCCGGACTACTGCAGCTTGCCTCTTTCATGTCAATGAATGCAGACCGCCACTCCAAGGCGTTTACAGATCAGATCCAGCGCGTGATGCGGGGTGAAGCATCGGATCACGATGCCCATAACAGGTTCTACGATGAATATCTGGCCGTTATGGATATGCCAGCCGAGTTTTACCTGTCCACAGTCGAGCGCGTTTTCAAAAACCGCGAAATCGCGCGCAACGAGTTCATTGTTGCGGGGCACAAAGTCGATATCGGCAAAATCACTGATGTTGCGGTCAAATCGGTCGAAGGCGCAAACGATGACATCTCGGCCCCAGGTCAGTGTATCGCCGCTCTTGAGTTGTGCACCGGCTTGCCGGCCAACAAAAAGGCAAGTCATGTCGAACCCGGCGCCGGCCATTACGGCATCTTCGCGGGGCGCAGCTGGCGCGACAATATCCGGCCGCTTGTGATCGACTTCATGAACGCCAACACGCGCAAACCACAGCGTCGCGCGGCAAACAAAAACAAAGTGGCCTGAAAGCGATGAGCAGGAAGACGGTGAAAGAGACCCCGTTTTCCTGCTCTTGCGGTTCCCTACATGGACGGATCAGCGCCGCAGGCGTGAAACACGGCACACATGTCGTGTGCTACTGTCACGATTGCCGCGCGGCGCAATTGTACTTTGGGCAACCCGATCCTGCCCCCGGTCCTGTTGAAATCCTGCAGATGCTTCCGGAAGAGATCCATTTCGACGGTGGCGCAGAGCATCTCGCGCTGATGCAACTAAGCCCCAAAGGGATGATGCGCTGGTATGCCAGTTGCTGCAATGCGCCACTGGCGACCACACCAACAACGCCGAAGTTCCCATTCGCGGGTTTTATCGTCAAACGTATCCCCGACCCAAGTGGGTTGGGGCCGATCACCACGCGCGGGTTTATCCCCACAGGATACGGCAAACAGACCCATGAAAAGATTGGGTCAGCCGTATATGGGCTAGTGACCCGTGTCGCGAAATCGCGGGTGTCAGGCAGTTGGAAGAACACACCCTTCTTCGACCCAGGCACTTTTGACCCGGTTGCCGAACCTGTGATCCTCAGCAAATCCGAACGCGCAGCCCTTTATCCGTAAGTGACCCGCGTAGGTGTGCTTAACCAGTTCTCAAGCGCTTCATTGACGACCTGAGGGGTCTCGAGGGTTGGCAAATGTCCCGCGTCCTCAACCACTTTCAGTTCGGCATCCGGGATCAGTTCCGCAATAAAGGCGTGTTTGCGCACAGGTGACAGCAGGTCACGCGCCCCACACAGCACCAGCGTGGGGCACTTGATCGTCCTCAGCGCCCCTTGCTGATCAGCGCGCCGCTGCAAAGCGCGCATCTGCCGGTCAAAGACATCCGCCCCCTGGTCCAGAGCCATTGTTATCACGTCATTTAGGATGGGAACACGTCTTGGCCCTGGGGCCAGTGTGTCTGACCCAATGATTTTTCGCATCACCTCTTCAAGCCGACCGGCCTTCGCGCCGACCATATGCTCTTCTCGCGTCGCTGCGATCTGGGGCGTGTCGGCCTGCGCATCCGTCGCCATCAGACACAGGGCGAGATTCGGTCAGGTGCACGGCGAACAAGTTCCAAGGCCACGACGCCGCCCATGTTCAACCCGGCCAGTGCGAAACGATGGGGCAGTTGATCCAATAGGCCCGATGCGATCTCTTCAATCCGCTCGCCCAACGAAACCGGTGCAACCGTGACCGCGCGTTGACGAGAAAAGTGGGCGATCTGAGGGGCAAACACCCTAGAATCGCACATCAATCCGGGCAATAGAACCAGCGGCTCGATCAATCGCGGCCTCCTTCATCTCAGCTTCTTGAGTGGCTTTGTTTTTTAACAGGATGAGAGGTTTTTTCGGCCTGGGCAAGTTAAACTTCACGGATAGGCAATACCGCGAAACGTGGGAAAATCCGCATAGCGCTTTTGACGAGTCTTCAGGTCTTCGCCCGGATTTTCGCCCGCACGCAACAGGCACCCGCGCGGGACGATGTAGCTGTCGATACGCTTGATGGGAATTGGTCGCCACACCAGATTGAAGGCGCAGAGTTTTGGAAAAAACCAAATCTCGGAATACTCCAGATGGTCGTGCATCCACCACGCCAGATCGCGCCAATCCCGCCCTTCCGCGTAACGATCCGCGAACCACGGAATGACAATCGACGCCCCAGCAATCCGATCATCGCCGGTGCCCCAGTCCCAGATATGGCATTCCAGCGGATTGTCATTTCGGGCACAGTTCAGCCGGTTTTCATTGCCAAATTGATTCAACGACGGCGATCGGTAACCGGACCGGACTGCCACGCGTCCGAACGTCTCTTCTAACGGGTCCAGCAACGTCAGGCAAAAGGCTCGGCCGGTTTCGATGGCAAGATCGGGATTGTCGGGAAGATTTTGTTTTTCATGGAAATTTCCAATCTCGGAATACAAGAAATCCCGCATGAAAAAGTGCTTGGACAGGCGCACGCGGCCAAGAGTTTCAAGGCTCCACATGCTACCCGGCTTACGCATCACCCATACCCGTTCCAGCGAAACGCCCCATCAGGGGCCAGAGGTGAGAACGGGTTGAAAGCGACCTCCCATACCGTGCCGTCGGGCGCGCGGAAGTAACCGTGATGCCCGCCCCAGAACACATCCGAAGCCGGTTTGAGAACCTCGGCACCGGCCTCTTCGACCTTGCTCAGGACCTGCGCGACATCTTCCTTCGACCGGCAGTTATAGCTCAGCGTCAGCGCCCCACGGCCCAAGGTGCCCACGTCAACACCAATCTCATCGGCCAGTGCCGGCAGAGGATACAGCCCCAGCGTCTGCCCGATCAGATCAAAGGCAATCACACCGTCCGGGCTGTCGACACGTTTCCAGCCGATCTTTTCATAGAATGCAGCGGCGGTTTCAGGGTCTTCCACCCCGACAGTGATGAGGCTGACGCGCTGTTCCATCATTCGATCCCTTGCTCTTTCAACCATGCCAGAATTCCAGCGACGGCGGCATCGGTCTGTCCCGGAGACATCAAACGTCCGGCAATGACATGGGACGATGGGTCATCGCCCGGCCCCATCGTTACCGTCTGAACACTTGCAGGCCCGCCCCAGGCATCGGCCACCTTGTGGGTCAAGTCTGGACGCACAACCTGATCATCGTCAGAGAACCAAAACAGCGCCGGGACACGCGCCTGAGAGAAGTCCATGGCATAAACAGTCTCAACCAGGGCGGTCATAGGCACAACTGCCTCCCACGGATAAACCGACGACCAGTACTTGTTCTTCTCGGGATCCGGCCCCGAGACGTCCCGTTCTTCCCCCATGATCAATGGCAACCAGCTTCGCGCCCAAGGAAGGCCCGGTATCCAGGCACCGGGCGTGTTCACACCAAAATTCGGAGAAACAAAAACCAAACCGGCTACATTTTCTATCAGCGCGTCGTCCATTGCTGCCGCCGCAGCCAGAGTTCCGCCGGTGGAGGTTGAAATCACGACGACCTGATCGCCCACTGCACGGGCGGCGGCCAACCCTTCGGCCATATCCTGCATCCAGCCCGAGGCGGTGCCTTCGGCCATTGCATCCCCACCGCGCCCATGGCCCTGCAAGCGGGTGTAGACCAGATTGGCCCCCAACGCCTCTGCGACCATATCGGGGACCGGACGAATTTCTTCGGACGAAGCGGAAAACCCGTGCACATACAGGATGGAAACTGGCGTGCGCTGTTCTTTGAACCCGTCCCGCCAGATAACCCGTTTCTCAACACTCGGAGTGATGTTATTGAAAGCGGATTCAACGCTTTCGAAATAGACCTGCACCCCCTCGCCAAACTTGCGCGGTTCAAATGTCGGGTTCAGGTTCACTTCTTCGCGCGGACCAAACCAATAGATCAATGCGCCGGCTGCAATCAGCACAAAAAGAACGCGACCGATGATTTTACCGAACACCAGGATCATTGCGCGGCCATTACTTCAAGAACAGCGTTTTCGATGATCTCAAGGCACGGCCCGTCAGAGAAGCGGTGATCGGCATCTTTGACCAACAACAGGCGCATGTCGGGACCAGTGGCATGTTCCAGCAAACGAACGGCTGTTGCGGTGGATACGGCGGAATCCGCGGTTCCTTGCAGAAAACGCACCGGATAGGGCAGATTCATTGCGTCCCGCAGAACCAACCGCTGCCTGCCATCTTCGATCATACGCTTCGTGATGATGTAGGGTTCCATGTAGTCCGAGGGCAGTTCGACATACCCTTCGGTCTCCAACACCTGTTTTTGCGTGTCAGAAAACGATGCCCAATACCCGTCCTCGGTAAAATCCGGGGCCGCGGCAATTGTGACCATACCGGCAATCCGGTCCGGTATCGCTTTGGCCAGTAAAAGCGCCTGCCAGCCGCCCATTGACGATCCGACAATGATCATCGGCCCAAATGTCAACTCAGTCACGGCGGCCAAAGCATCCTCGTGCCAGTCGCCGATGCATCCGTCCTCAAATTTGCCCGAGCTCTCGCCATGGCCCGAGTAATCGAACCGCAGGAATGCCTGACCGCGCGCCTTGGCCCAAGCCTCAAGATGCACCGCCTTGGTGCCCTCCATATCAGACTTCAGCCCGCCCAAAAATACAATCGTCGGCCCTGCCCCATCGCTTTTGTGATAAGCCAGCCGCCGCCCTTGCGCCGTTTCCAGAAAATCCGTCGCTGCCATGTCACCCTCTTTCCTTTTGCGGTTCATCATGCACGGCTGCCCGGTGGCTGCAATTCCCGAATTCGAACCTCCCGCCGCGTCGGCCACAGCGCGGTTGGGTGCTTGACAGGTCATGCTGCAACTGCCAAATGGATCGAACACACATAACCCGCAACCGGGCGTTCAGTGGGCGCCAAACCGACGAGGAGAGCCGATATGGCCCTGGACTCACAGTCAGTCTCCCTTACTTTTCCCGATGGCAATGCACGATCCTATGACGCAGGCGTCACGCCAGCTCAGGTAGCTGCTGATATCTCGAACTCATTGGCCAAAAAGGCCATCTCGGCCACCGTGAACGGCCAGCACTGGGACCTGCAGTGGCCCATCGAATCTGACGCGCAGATCGCCATCCACACCATGAAAGATGAGGAACAGGCCAACGAGCTGATCCGTCACGATCTGGCGCACGTGATGGCGCGCGCGGTACAGGAAATCTGGCCTGCAACCAAGGTCACCATCGGCCCCGTGATTGACAACGGTTGGTACTATGATTTCGACCGGGAAGAACCGTTCACGCCCGAAGATCTCGGCCTCATCGAGAAAAAGATGAAGGAGATCATCAACAAGCGCGATCCCGTCACCACCGAAATCTGGGACCGTCAGCGCGCAATCGAATTCTACAAGGCCAATAACGAGCTTTATAAAGTCGAGCTGATCGAAGCCATTCCGGGTGACGAACCGCTTCGCATGTACTGGCACGGCCACTGGCAGGACCTCTGCCGTGGCCCGCACTTGCAGCATACCGGCCAACTGCCGGGCGACGCCTTCAAGCTGATGAGCATTGCTGGCGCCTATTGGCGTGGCGACAGCGACCGCGCGATGCTGCAGCGCATTTACGGCGTGGCCTTCACCGGCAAGGAAAAGCTGAAAGCGCATCTGCATATGCTGGAAGAGGCTGCAAAGCGTGATCACCGCAAGCTGGGCCGCGAGATGAACCTGTTCCACATGCAGGAAGAAGCGCCGGGCCAGATCTTCTGGCATCCGAACGGCTGGAAGATCTATACCACCCTGCAGGACTATATGCGTCGCATGCAGGAACGCGACGGCTATGTCGAAGTGAACACGCCACAGGTCGTTGACCGTAAGCTGTGGGAAGCGTCTGGCCACTGGGACAAATATCAAGAGAACATGTTCATCGTCGAAGTGGACGAAGAACACGCCCGCGAAAAGGCGATCAACGCGCTGAAGCCGATGAACTGCCCGTGTCACGTGCAGGTTTTCAATCAGGGTTTGAAGTCTTATCGCGATCTGCCTCTGCGCATGGCCGAGTTCGGATCTTGCGCGCGGTATGAACCCTCGGGCGCTTTGCATGGGATTATGCGGGTCCGTGGCTTTACGCAGGATGACGGCCATATTTTCTGCGCTGAGGAACAGATCGAATCTGAGACCGCCAAGTTCATTGCGTTCCTGTCCAAGGTCTATGCTGACCTCGGGTTTCATGACTGGACCATCAAACTGTCGACTCGCCCAGAAAAGCGGATCGGGTCGGATGAAAGCTGGGATCTGGTCGAAAAAGCGCTGGGCGATGCCTGTAGGGCAGCGGGCTATGACTATGAGGTTCTGGAAGGCGAAGGCGCGTTCTACGGCCCCAAACTGGAATTCACCTTGACCGACGCGATCGGCCGGACATGGCAGTGCGGCACCTTGCAGGTTGACCCCAACTTGCCCGAACGTCTGGATGCCAACTTTATCGGAGCCGATGGCGCAAAGCATCGTCCGTTCATGTTGCATCGGGCAACATTGGGCTCGTTCGAACGCTTCATCGGTATCCTGATCGAAGAGCACGCTGGCAAGCTTCCGTTCTGGTTGGCCCCGCGTCAGGTGGTGGTCGCCTCGATCACGTCCGAGGCGGATGACTATGTTTTGGAAGTTGTCGAAACGCTCAAGGCCGCTGGCGTGCGGGCCGAGGCGGATATTCGCAACGAAAAGATCAACTACAAGGTCCGTGAGCACTCGGTCGGCAAGGTGCCGATCATTCTGGCTGTCGGTCACCGCGAAGTTGACGAGCGTACGGTAAGTGTGCGCCGACTTGGCGAAAAACAGACACAGGTTCAATCGCTTGAGGCTGTAACAAAAGAGTTGTCTTTGGCGGCTACCCCGCCCGACCTTCTGTAACATTCGGCGATAATTTGCACGAAATCCGGCCTCGAATTAGAGGCCGGATTGAAACATTTTCCATTTTTCATTTCAAAAACAGTTTGTTAACCTTCAAGAGGGCATTACGCTCTTTGACGGGGTTGTGAGACACGGGCTCGTGAATTCACCTGCCCCGATTTAGCTACTACCTTTGTCATTGTCACAAGAAGACATACGCAGTCATCAAAAGGGATTACCGAGATGTCGAACACCGCAAAAACCCTGGTTATCGCAAGCGCAGTTGCAGCAGCCGTATCTGGCGTCGCCACAACCGCCTCCGCACAAGCCAAAGAGAAATGCTATGGCGTTTCGCTGGCCGGTCAGAACGACTGTGCCGCTGGCCCCGGCACCACCTGCGCGGGCACCTCGACCGTTGACTATCAGGGCAATGCCTGGACACTAGTCGACGCTGGAACCTGCGCCGATATCGAGCTGCCCAAGTCGGCAGACGGTGCAGCGCGCGAAGGTTCGCTGGAACCGCTGGAGCGCGACCTGCCGGCATAAGCCCAAGCATCTGAGAATCGGAGGGGCGGGCCCAATCGCCCGCCTCTTTTCGTGACCGGAGGATTTGCACATGCTGGATAGTTCACTTCGATCGAACAGGCTGCCCGCAGTGCCGGGAGTCGGGTACAAACCTCAGCACTATGAACAGATTCTGGACCATGCGCATCCGGTCGGCTGGCTTGAAATCCACGCCGAAAACTACATGGGTGATGGCGGCAGGCCGCTTGCGCAATTGCGCCACCTCTCTGAAAAATTTCCCATTTCCGTCCACGGCGTTGGCCTCTCGATCGGTGGAGAAGGCCCCTTGGACCCCGACCATCTGGCGCGCTTGAAACACTTGGTGGGGTGGCTGAATCCGGCCAGCTTTTCCGAGCATCTGGCCTGGTCGACCCATGACAGTCATTTCCTGAACGATCTTCTGCCCCTGCCCTACACTGACGAAACGCTGGAGCGAATCTGTGCCCATATTGACCAGGTTCAGGAAACCGTGGGGCGGCAAATGCTGTTGGAAAACCCGTCCAGCTATTTGGCTTTTGAAGAAAGCACATGGTCCGAGCCTGACTTCCTGCGGGAAATCTCACGTCTGACAGGATGTGGTCTTTTGCTGGATGTGAACAATGTCTTCGTGTCGGCCACCAATCTGGACTTCTCTCCGCAGAGCTACATCGACGCCTACCCGCTGGACAACGTCCACGAGATCCACCTTGGCGGTCATGACGAAGACGAAGACGACCATGGCCGTCCCTTGCTGATCGACAGCCACGGTCGCGAAGTCGTTGATCCGGTGTGGACGTTGCTGGATTACGTGTTGGACCGTTCCGGCCCGAAACCCGTACTGATCGAATGGGATACGGACGTACCCGACTGGTCCGTTCTTCGGGCTGAAGCAGATCGGGCGCAGGCGGCACTGGACCGCATCCCAGCATGAACGTTTCGCAAACCACGTTCCGCGCAGCCCTGCTTGACCCGTCGGCGGCCGTTCCGGACGGTTTGTGGGATGCCGCAGAACGCCCTGCCGGGCGGCGGTTCAGCGTTTACCGCAACAACGTGGCTGTTTCGTTGACCGAAGCGATGCATCAAGCCTTTCCAGTGATCGCACGGCTGTTAGGCACGCAGAACATGGATGGGCTTGCCGGGCTTTTCCTGCGCAAACACCCCCCGTCTTCACCGCTGATGATGTTTTACGGTGAGGAATTTCCTGAGTTCCTTGCCGGGATGGAGCAGCTGTCACACCTTGGCTACCTTGCCGACGTCGCGCGTCTGGAACTGGCGCTGCGCCGGTCCTACCACTCTGCTGACAGCCAACCTGCACCGCCTGATGCGCTGGCCATCCCACCGGAAGAGATCGTTCTGGCAAAGCTGGAATTTGCGCCATCCATGAAGGTTCTTCGGTCAGATTGGCCGCTGTTTTCGATCTGGCGCTTCAATTCAGAAGACGGTGCACCAAAACCTGCCCCCGGATCCGAAGATATCCTGATCACCCGGCCCGAATTCGACCCGGCCCCGCATTTTCTGCCCAAAGGCGGAGCGGACTGGATCGCGCACGTTCAGGCCGGACTTACCATTGGCGAGGCATTTGAACAAACCTCTGCCGAATTCCCCGAATTTGACCTTGGGGCCACTCTGGCGCTGCTTTTGCAGGGCGGCGCAATAACCTCTGTGACTATCGAAAGGCTGGCAACATGACTGCCCTGATCTCATTGCACAACAATACCCTGGGAAGGTTGGAATTGACCTCTGGCTGGTTGACGCCGACCCTGGCGCGGGTCGTGTTCATCGCGGTTCTGCTGTTCTATTTCTGGAATTCAGCAATGACAAAAATCGACGGTTCGATATTCTCGCCGTCTGCAGGCGCGTTTGGTCAGATCTTTCCAAAAGCGGCCGAAGCCGCCTTGTACGATATTTCTCAGCTGACCATTGTCCAGCGTATCGTGATTTTCCTAGGTACCGTTGCAGAGTTCGTTCTGCCCGCGCTGCTGCTGGTTGGCCTACTTACACGCCTGGCAGCATTGGGCATGATCGGTTTTATCTGGGTTCAGACCGCCACTGACGTTACCGGGCACGGAGTGAAACTTGGCAGCCTGTTCGACAATGCGATCTCATTGATAGACCAACGCATGATGTGGACTTTCCTGTTCCTCGTCATCGTCATTAATGGCGCAGGTCCGCTCTCGGCCGACCGAATCCTGCGCATTAAGTGAACTAGAAATGTGCCTTGGGCTCGTCCGGCTTTCCCGCGGCCAGCCCAAGGATGCCCGCCACGGCGGCAAAGGCCACCGGGAACATCGTAAAGACGTTGAAACCAAACGCGAAATACATCCCGACGGCTGAGATCAGCAGCAATATTCCACCGATCAGAGCCCGCGCATGGGCCATTGCGCCCCCCGCGATGGCCAGCAAAGGTGCAATAATGGAAGCAGTCTGGATGAACTGTGCGTTGTCCACTTGTTCAGCAAGGCCTTCGATCTCACCGTAATGGTCTATGAATTCGATATAGCCATAGCCAAAAAAGCCAACAATCATTCCGATCAAACCGGCAATGACGCCCAAAATCATTGATGCGTTGCGCATTTAAACCCTCATAATTACGTCAGACACATAAGCGCCCAATCAGGTAACGCCAAGACTTGCCTTGGTTTTTGCGGTCCAGCCCAACGACAACGTACCGTCATTTTCGATCAAGGGGCGCTTCATCAAAGTCGGGTGTTCCTTCAGCAGCTCCAAAGGTGGTCGCGTGCGTTGTTCCGCGTCCAATCCACGCCAAGTTGTTGACCGGGTATTGAGCAAAGCTTCGCCGAACGTATCAAACGCCTCTGTCAGGACAGAATCGGGAACACCTTGCGTCCGAACGTCTACAAATTCTATATTTTCTATTTCTTTTAATGCCTTACGGCACGTATCGCAATTTTTCAGGCCATATAGACGCATTTTGGGACCGTTCCTGTACTAGTATGAATTTTGGGCATTTTTGCCTGCTGCTTCCAGTAATTCTTGATTTTTTACTTCACCGTGCAATGTTGAAAAAGACGAAACACACAATTCGGGCCGCGTCGTGTGGGCGAAGCGGTGATGTGTTGTGGTTACGTCAACCACTGCCCCCACCAATTTGTGGGACAACGTGTAAGTAGAAGGAGACACGGGAAATGCCAACTGGCACCGTGAAATGGTTTAATACCACGAAAGGCTATGGGTTTATTGCCCCTGACGAAGGTGGCAAGGACGTTTTTGTTCATATCTCGGCCGTAGAACGGTCCGGTCTGACCGGACTCGCTGACAATCAGAAAGTCTCGTATGAGTTGGAAGACGGACGCGACGGCCGACAAATGGCCTCTGATTTGAAGCCGTTATAAAACACCCCGTCATCTGCGGGTACTAAAAGCAGGCCAACGGCCAATTTCCGGCCGTTGTCCATTCTCAAGGGTTTGAAACCTTACCCTCGCGCCGGTTTGGAATCGGCATGAGTGTTTTAGTTTTCGCCGAACACCACGATTTCCGAGCGTTCACACATAACACTGATGACTGATGTCATGAGCCGCTCGAAATGGCATCATGACATCAGAAGAAAGAGTCTTGTCGGTTTTAACCCTCGCGAATGACTGCCTCGAACTCGCGCCATTCCCGTGTTGTCATGCCCGAGTTTTCCTGCGTCACGGCTTCGCCGGCCAACATGCGCCGCAGGCTATCAACCATCTGCGCCGAAAGGTTGACCGCGCCCAAACGGTAATCTTCGAACGCTCTATACGCGAAGGGCACCCAGTCGGCGACGATCTTGCACATCATGTCGGCGTAAACGCGGATTTCGTACTGAGCATGTGGATCGGCCCGCAAGCGCAGGAAATGGAACAGGTTGTGCAGATCCACCTTCCAGTACCACTGCGTGTAGATATTCGCAGGCAGGTTCATGCGCGCCAATTCTCGCGCCAGCCCCTGCTGACCATCCTGGTTGATCATGGCTTCGTAATTGTCATAGCACCGCGCGCTGTCGGCCTTGAGCATTTCCAGAACGCGGGCTGCCTCTTCGCCTTGCAGGGCGTCGCCGCGGCCCTGATTGTTCACTTCGGATTGTGCGGCCACGTGGTCCGGTGCAGGGATATAAAACTCTCGATCCAGAATAGAATACCGCGCAGAATACTCATTCACATTTGCGGTCCGGTGACGAATCCACTGTCGGGCGACAAAGACCGGCAGTTTGACGTGCAGCTTGATCTCGCACATCTCGAACGGGGTAGAGTGCCAGTGCCGCATCAGATAGCGGATCAGCCCCTCGTCATTCTGCACCGATTTGGTGCCTTTGCCGTAAGATACGCGTGCCGCCTGACAAATTGCTGCGTCATCCCCCATGTAGTCAATGACGCGTACAAAGCCGTGATCCAGCACCTGATGCGCGGTATAGAGGTGGTCTTCCATCCCCTCAGCCACAACGCGGCGTGTTGGATGCGATTGCGCCCGTTGCGCTTCGATCTCGGCCAGTTGGTCAGAGGACAGCGGCATGAAAGTTCCTTTCCAGCAATGAGTCGCTCACCACTATATATCGGCAATTCACAGACAGGAACCGCGACATGTGCACCAAGCGTCGCAATTTCCAAATTGTGTCCACCCTGCCCCTCGACACGCTTGGCCCGCGCGCTAAGCTGCAGCCCATCACCTGAATAGAAAGGAAGCCACAATGGGGCTGACATATCTTCACACCATGGTCCGCGTGAAGGATCTGGAGAAGTCGAGGGCGTTCTATGAACTGCTGGGCCTGAAGGAAACCCGCCGCTATGACAGCGAGCAGGGCCGGTTTTCGCTGATCTTCATGGCGCCCCCGGGGCAAGAGGATCGGCCTATCGAACTGACGCACAACTGGGACGGCGACGATAGTCTGCCCAGCGACAGCCGCCATTTCGGGCACTTAGCCTACGGCGTGGATAACATCTACGAAGTTTGTCAGCACCTGCAGGACAACGGCGTCGCAATTAATCGCCCGCCGCGCGATGGTCGTATGGCGTTTGTACGGTCTCCGGACAATATCTCAGTCGAACTGCTGCAAAACGGCGAAGCGCTGGCACCAGCTGAACCCTGGGCCAGCATGGAAAGCACCGGCACCTGGTGATCCGCTGGCTGATAGCACTGGGTCTGGCCGTTCTGGCCAGACCCTTACGGGCCGAGACCTGCCGGCTTGCACTGGCGCTCGCCATGGATATCTCGACCTCCGTGGACGAGAACGAAGACGTTTTGCAGCGGCAGGGTCTGGCGGCTGCATTGATCGCGCCGGAAGTGGTCGAGGCGTTTTTTTCCTCGCCCGCACCGGTCGCGCTGGCCGTGTATGAGTGGAGCGGACGCACCACCCAACGCGTTATTCTGAACTGGACCATGATCAACACCGAAGCCGACCTGCTGGTTGCCGCCTCAACGGTGCAGCAATCGGTTCGCTCGGACAGCGCCTCGGCCACGGCAATGGGTTATGCCTTGGCATTTGGCGCGACTTTGATGCAGCAAGCACCGCCCTGCCTGTTCCAAACTATCGATCTGTCAGGGGATGGCTCAAACAATGACGGCTATGGGCCGGATTCGGCATACCGGCACTTTCCCTTTCAAAACGTCGTGGTCAACGGGTTGGTGATCAACGCTGCGGACTTTGAAGGAGAGCTTTTCCTCATCCCGTTCTTCGAGAACAACGTTCTGCACGGCCCCGGCGCGTTTCTGGAAATCGCGCAAGGGTTCGAGGATTTTGAGCGCGCGATGCGTCGCAAGCTGGAACGAGAATTGAAAGGGTTGCAGATCGGTGCGTTGAAGGAGGGTGCACATCAATGATCCGCCTCCTGGCCGCGATAATTTCCATGTTCGCCAGCGCCGCTGCGTCGGAATGCAGGCAAGCACTGGCGTTGGGGCTGGACGTGTCCGGTTCGGTCGACAGCGCCGAGTATAGGATGCAAACCGGCGGTCTGGCTGCGGCCTTGCAACGCCCTGAAGTTGTTCAACTGATCCTGTCCGACATCGGCGCGCCTATGCGATTGGCAATCTACGAATGGAGCGAGACCCGCCATCAACGCATGTTGGTGAACTGGACAGAGATCCGCACGGCACAAGATCTTGCACGGATCAGCGGCCAATTGAAGACTGTCGCGCGGGGTAACGCACCACAGGGCACGGCTGTTGGGTCGGCAATGCGGTTCGGCGCTAATCTACTGTCACAACAACGGAACTGCTGGAAACGCACATTGGATCTGTCAGGGGACGGCAAGCACAATCTGGGCCCTCATCCACGCAGCGTGAAGGCCGAACTGGAAAACACCGGCATCACGATCAACGGGCTCGTGATCGGAGCAGACGATCCTAGTCATGGCGACAAACGCTATGTCCAAGTCGGTGAGCTTTCCGCCTATTACAACACATGGGTTATTCTGGGGCCCGGAGCCTTCGTCGAAGTCGCTTTGGGCTTTGAGGCCTATGAGGACGCGATGACCCGAAAACTGATACGCGAGCTGGAGGGGCTAACCCTGTCCGACGCCACAGATTCCCTGCGCCCCTGATCAATAGATGTACCGGATTTGGTCCGTCCAATACCGCTCGACCCGACGCAGGGATGTGGTGATGTCGTCGATGCCTTCCAGCCCCAACACGCCGCGATTTTGCAGCCCCTCAGCGTGGCGTAAAAACAACTCGGATACGACATCGCGTATTTCACGACCGCGTGGGGTCAATCGAACCCTTACGGAACGGCGGTCGATCTCGCATCTTTGATGGTGCATGTACCCCATTTCGACCAGTTTCTTCAGGTTGTAGCTGACGTTGCTGCCCTGATAATACCCACGACTTTTCAGTTCACCCGCGGTGACTTCATGGTCGCCGATATTGAATAAAAGCAAGGCCTGCACGGCGTTGATTTCCAATACGCCGACACGCTCAAACTCATCCTTGATGACGTCCAATAGCAACCGGTGCAGCCGTTCCACCAAGGCAAGTGCCTCAAGATAGCTGGTCATGAACCCTTTGGTTCCCGGCGCGGAGACCTGCATTTCCATACTCATCCGATCCTCCGATTCAGTCGCGCTGTTTCAGGCAGGATGAATGGAAATCCCGAAAAATCGGTTAAGCCGGGTTTTCTTTTATTTTTGAAAGGTCTGCGCGATGTCCGATATCAATGCAGAATAGGTTTCGGGCGGCTGCACCTGCCCTGTGACCCACTGATAAAGGTCCTGGTCGTTTTCTTGCAGCAACGCATCATAGTTATCCATATCCGACGGCTCCATGGCCGTCAGATTTCGGTCGGCATAGGCCGACAGGATCAGATCCATTTCCTTGATCCCACGCCGCATGGATCGCATTTTCAGCCGCTTTATTCGAACGTCCCGTGGTTCGTTCACCGACCTTGCTCCAGCATCAGACGCACCCTTTTCTCCAGCTTCGCGGCCCGCTCGGCGCTGGCGCGCATTTCACCGCGAATGGAACGCAGCTCAGCCACGACATCCGCAAGCTCGGGTGCGCCCTCTTCCGCTTCGACGGGGGCATCCATGCCTTCGCCTTCACCGGTCAGCAACCACATGATCGACACGTTTACCATGCCTGCCATCATGGAAAGACGGTTCGCGCGTGGCTCGGACAGATCATTTTCCCAGGCTGCAATTGTTGTCTTTTTTACGCCAAGCCGGCGGGCCATCTGGGCTTGGGTCATACCAGCCGCTTCGCGTGCCCCTGCCAGCCTGTCCCCGAATGTCGCAGAGTCCGGTCCGTACCAGTCATTCTCATCGTTCATCGGGCTCTCCAATTCCATAATTCATATCGCTTGATCGTCATTCGAGCGCACCCTATGACAGTCAAGCTGAACATACAAATCGAGGCCGACCATGAGTTTCCTTTCTGCGACACTGTCACGCGTGAAGCCATCGCCCACCATTGCGATAACCGCTAAAGCGGCCGAATTGAAAGCTGCCGGGCGCGATGTCATCGGCCTAAGCGCGGGCGAGCCCGATTTCGACACTCCGCAGAATATCAAGGACGCGGCAGTAGCGGCCATCGCAGCCGGTAAGACCAAATACACAGCGCCTGACGGCATCCCAGAATTAAAGCAAGCCGCCTGCGCCAAGATGAAGCGTGACCACGGCCTGGATTACACGCCTGCCCAGATTTCGGTTGGCACCGGCGGCAAGCAAACTTTGTACAATGCCCTGATGGCCACGATGAACGAGGGCGATGAGGTTGTGATCCCTGCACCCTA
Source organism: Ruegeria sp. CDSB013 (assembly GCF_059611165.1). Classification (NCBI taxonomy): domain Bacteria; kingdom Pseudomonadati; phylum Pseudomonadota; class Alphaproteobacteria; order Rhodobacterales; family Roseobacteraceae; genus Ruegeria; species Ruegeria sp. CDSB013. Next base: position 404,774 of record NZ_JBXWPA010000002.1, read on the forward strand.
TTGGGTTAGCTATCCCGACATGGTGCTTTTGGCCGGAGGCACTCCGGTAATCGCGGAAACTTCGATCCAGACCAACTTCAAACTGACTGCAGATCAGCTTGAGGCTGCGATCACGCCAAAGACCAAGTGGCTTATCTTCAACTCACCGTCGAACCCCACCGGTGCAGGCTATAGCCGTGAAGAGCTGAAAGAACTGACCGATGTTCTGTTGCGTCATCCGCATGTCTGGGTCATGTCCGACGACATGTATGAACATCTGGCCTATGACGGGTTCGAATTCTGCACCCCGGCCGAAGTCGAGCCCCGCCTGTATGACCGGACGCTGACCTGCAATGGCGTCTCCAAAGCTTATGCCATGACCGGTTGGCGCATTGGCTACGCAGCAGGACCGGTCGAAATCATCGCCGCAATGCGCAAGATTCAATCGCAATCGACCTCGAACCCCTGCTCGGTCAGCCAATGGGCGGCGGTGGAGGCACTGAGCGGCACGCAGTCCTTTCTGGCCCCTAACAACGAAACGTTCAAACGCCGCCGTGATCTTGTTGTGCGCATGTTGAACGATATCGACGGCATCAGTTGCCCGACGCCCGAGGGGGCGTTCTACGTCTATCCATCCATTGCCGGGCTAATTGGCAAAACCACCCCCGCAGGCACTGTGATCGACTCGGATGAGGCTTTTGCCACCGCATTGCTGGAAGAGGTGGACGTGGCCGTCGTGTTCGGTGCGGCCTTTGGCCTGTCGCCAAACTTTCGGGTCAGCTATGCGACCTCCGACGAGGCGCTGACCGAAGCTTGCACCCGCATCCAGCGCTTTTGCGCGTCGTTGACTTGAGTAAGTGCAAATGACGTCGGAACTGCCCGAATATTATTTCCGCGTTCGCGAGAATGGTGCGGCGGTTTTCAGGATCGACACTGAAAACCGCCAGCGCCGGATCGAGATGGATCAGATCGCGGTCATCAACATCCGCAATGGCGAGGTGAAACCGCAAGGCCAACGCACGTTGTCCGACGCCGACAAGGCCGAGATTGCCCGTTGGATGGAGGCGCGAAAAACGTTGCTTGCCCAGCGCGATATCGACGACATTCATCGGGCTGTCGATTATCTGAACCTCACCACGCAATGGGCGCAATCCAAGGCAACACCAGAGCAGCTGGAAGACGTTACCGACCGGTTGCTGCTGGCCATGCATGATCTACGTTCTGTCCTGGTGCGAAAAAAGGCAGACCGCTTCAGCAAAGACTGACCCGCCGAATCTTACTCGGCGGGCACACCGACCTCGCGGACGGACCGCATCCAGAACCGCGCCATCAGCATAACCGCTGCGCAGGCCAGGCCCAGAACAAGGCCCAGCCAGACTCCGATTCCATCCATGCCCAAGACGAAGCCGAAGTAATACGACGACGTGATCCCCACGCCCCAATAGCTGAGTGCGGCCATGACCATCGGGACCTTTGCGTCCTGCAAGCCGCGCAGCAGCCCCAACGCAATGACCTGTGCGCCGTCCACCAATTGGAACAAAGCCGCCATGGCCAGCAGACCTGTACCGATCATCATAATTTCCGGACGCTGCGGGTCATCCGGTTCCATGAACAGGGAAATCAAAGGCTCGGCATAGGCAAGGAACAGGATAACAGTCACGACCGAGATCACCAAAGACATCCCCGTCACCGCAATCGCGCCGCGTTCCAGATGTGGCCTATCTTTCCGGCCCAACGCATTCCCTGCCCGGATCGTCGCAGCGTTTGACAACCCCAGATGCACCATGAACGTCGCGGATGCCAAATTAAGTGCAATGCCATGTGCCGCCAGCGGAACCTGACCCAGCCAGCCCATCATGATCGCTGACATTGCGAACAGGCTGACCTCGGACAGGGTTGTCAGGCCAATCGGGACGCCAAGGCGGAGAACGCTCAGAAACATCTCCCAATCCGGGCGCCAGAACCGTTGGAACAGGCTATGTTCGGGCAAAACGCGCATGGCGTATATCACCACGCAAACCAACGATACGATCTGAGTGACAACCGACGCGATGGCGGCACCCATCACGCCCAGTTCAGGGGCACCCCAATTGCCGAAGATCAGGGCATAGTTGGTGATCGCATTGACCACTGCCGCGGCCACGGTGATCCACAAAACGATCTGGGTCCGCTCCAACGCGGCCAGATAGGATTTCAGCACCATCACCAAAAGCGCCGGAATTAGGCCCCACCCAGCAACCCTGAGGTACTGGGACGCGGTTTCAGCGACTTGCGGGTCCTGCTTCAACGCAAGGAAAATAGGGTACGACCACCAGAGCATTGGCATCATGACGGCCGCATAGATAAGCGACAACCACAACCCCATGCGCGTTGTACGGCGAATACTTGTTTCGTCTTCTTCAGCCGCTGCTGTCGCCACCATCGGCATGACGGCCAAACCGAATCCGGCCCCAAACAGGAACAACACAAAGAAATAGCTGCTGGCCAAGGTCACGGCGGCCAGCGCCTCGACACCGTACCAACCCAGCATGACCGTATCCGTCAACCCAATAGCAAATTGGGCCAGGTGCCCGCCGATCAGCGGCAGGCCCAGTACAGAAATGGCCCGGAAGTGGCCACCATATGTCATCACCTTACTCATCCGAACAGCCTTATGCCCGGCCCGAGGCCGGGACAAGAGGCGAACGACGAAATTTCACCTTGAGACTACACCCGCAGGTTCAAATGTTACCTAAGAGGACTATTGTCACACCGTTTCAGGATGCAGTGAATTGCCCAGAATATGTTCCGAATGCTGGATCACGTGATGTGCCTGCCCGACGATCAAAGGATCAGGGCTGTCGACGATTTCATGGTTCTTGTCCGGATACTCCAGCGTGGACAGAAAGTGGCGCATGCAGTTCAGGCGCGCGCGCTTTTTGTCGTTCGATTTCACGATGGTCCACGGGGCGTCGGCGGTATCGGTATAGAAGAACATCGCCTCTTTGGCCTCGGTATAATCGTCCCATTTATCAAGGCTCGCTTTGTCGATCGGTGACAGTTTCCACTGTTTCAGAGGATCGGTTTCGCGGCTTTTGAACCGGCGTTGCTGTTCGGTTTGCGTGACCGAGAACCAGTATTTGTAAAGTTGGATGCCCGAGCGCACCAGCATCCGCTCCAGCTCGGGCGTTTGACGCATGAACTCGAGATATTCGTTGGGCGAACAGAAACCCATCACCCGTTCAACCCCGGCGCGGTTGTACCAGGATCGGTCGTAGAAAACCATTTCACCCACAGTGGGCAATTCCTGAACATAACGCTGATAGTACCACTGCCCTTTCTCTTCCCAGGTGGGTTTATTCAGCGCAACGACACGCGCTTGGCGTGGGTTCAGGTGCTCCATAAAGCGTTTGATCGTTCCACCTTTGCCTGCGGCGTCCCTGCCCTCGAACAGCAGGACAAATCGCTGCCCGGTTTCCTGCGCCCACAGCTGCACCTTCAGCAATTCTGCCTGCAGCTTCGCCTTTTCCGCCTCATACGCTTTGCGCGCCATCTTGCGGTCATAAGGATATTTGCCGCTTTCAAAGGCCTGACGAATTCTCTCGGGGCTAGGCTCAGCCGGTGAGGTTTTGGCTATCGCCGACAGGTTGGCAGGGTCTAGCACATCCTCGATCTGCGTCACTACTTCCATTCAGGTTCTCCTTGTCTCACTGTCCGGAAAAACGCCTAGCAGTCGGGTGAAAAACACGCTTTGATTGGTGTCAAATTTCTACATCTTTCTGGGCGTGTGCTTCAGGTACAACAAAGGGCTTCGGCTATGGAAAACAAGTTCATTGATCTTAACGGCCAGAGGTTCCTACTGCGCAGCTGGGGGGACCCCGACCTTCCGCCCTTGTTAATGCTTCACGGTTTTCCCGAGTATGGCGGCGCGTGGCAGGACCTGGCCCCGCATTTGTCTTCCGACTTTCATTGCATCGCCCCCGATCAACGCGGTTACGGGCAAAGCTGGGCGCCGGAAGGCGTTGGCCATTATGCGCTGTCGCGACTGGTCTCGGATATGGTGACGCTGATTGAGGGGTTCGCCCGTCCGGTTTGTGTTCTTGGCCACGATTGGGGAGCGTCCGTGGCCTATGGTTTGGCCATGTTCCGCCCTGATCTGGTGGACCGGTTGATCATCGCCAACGGCGTTCACCCAGCGCCCTTCCAACGGGCCATGGCAGCAGGAGGCGCGCAATCCGAGGCTTCGCAATACATCAATGCCCTGCGCGCACCAGACGCGGCAGAGCGTTTGTCGGCGGACAATTTCGCCAAACTCGAACAGTTCTTTCGTTTCGGGATGGGTACAGACTGGCTGACGGACCAGCAAATGCAGGTCTATCGTACAGAATGGGCCCGGCCCGGGCGGCTGGAGACTATGCTGAACTGGTACCGCGCGTCACCGCTGGTGGTTGCGAAACCCGGCGCACCGCGCACGGATCTGCCAGAGTTGCCGAAGGACCGGTTGATGGTTCGCTGCCCCCACCTGTTGCTGTGGGGGCGTGAAGACAAGGCGTTGCTGTCAGAGTCGACTGAGGGGCTGGAAGACTACGCGCCCGACCTGACGCGCATCGACATTCCGAACGCTGATCACTGGCTGCATCACCAACAACCCAAAGCGGTGGCGCAGGCAATCATGGGCTGGATGGCGCGCTAATTCCGTTTACCGGTGCCCCCAATCCGCCGGGTCATCCGAGTTGTTGGGTGACAGGCCCAATATGTCACCATCTGTGGAACACCCCAGCCCCAAAACGGTCCGGTTCGCATAAGAGAAATACGCGCAAACCTGATTGATTTCGAGGATCTCACCATCGTCCCATCCGGCCGTGCGCAGGGCTTCCACGTCTTGCTGTTTCAACTCCGCCGGGGTCTCGGTCAGTTTGCGCGCGTACCGCATGGCCTCAATCTGGGCCGCATCCAACGGGGCCTCTTTTGGCGAGCCAGCCTCAATCGCCGCGCGAATTGCCTGACTACGCTCCGGATCGCCCAACAAGCGCTGCAGACCGCTGTAATGGTGCTCAACACAATAACTGCATTTGTTCAACGCGCTGACCCACACGCCCAGCACCTCAAGAAACCACTTCGGGATCGTGTTGGCCGAATGGTGCAGCACGTTCTTGTACATGGCCATGTGACCTTCCATCGAATGTGGCCGCAAGGAATGCACCATCATGATGTTGTCGACATTGTTGCCGGGGCCGGTAACACGGTCGTACAGTTTCCGGAGTTTTCCTGTTGCTTCATCAAAAGGGATGGTTCTGATCCAGCTCATCTCTTTGCCTCCCGTATCCATTTGCTTTTGCAGCCAAACCTAAACAGATTGTAGAAACAATGCGAGGCCTTGGCGGCCGCGTCTACCTGGAACATTTCACCCGACTGCAATGAGATCACTCTGGGCATTCTCCACCGCCACATGATAAAGAACTGCCGACCCCCCGTTTCACTATTTTGAATTTTCAGCGATGCGCCTTCCTCTGTTCTTGTTTGTCCTGTCAATCTGCGGCCTGTTTGCGGCACTGTTCCACTCTGCTCTCTCTGATTGGGCAATGGTCGCGGGGCCTTGCACCATCGCAAGCGCGATATTGCTGCTTGGAAAATGGTTGCGCAGATCGAAAGCCCCGAAGAACTGGGCCGTGGTTGATGGGTCAAATATTTTGCACTGGCGAGAGGGCATTCCGGGTATTGCCACCGTGCGCGAAGTTGTCGACGCTTTGACCACCTCCGGCCTGACTCCCGGCGTCGTGTTCGATGCAAATGTCGGCTACAAAATCTCGGATCGCTACATGAACGACAAAACCCTTGCCTCACTGCTTGGGTTGCCCGTAGACCGCGTTATGGTCGCACCCAAGGGAACGCCAGCCGACCCGCTTGTTCTACAGGTCGCTCGCGACCTAGGGGCTACCATTGTCACAAATGACCGTTTTCGAGACTGGATTGACGATTATCCGAATGTGCTGCAGGCCAAAGAGCTTGTGCAGGGTGGCTATCGGAATGGGGCTCTCTGGCTGGCGTTGTGACCATGGGTCCAGCCCGGTCAAACATGTAGCGTGTCAACTTCAGTTCCCAATCACGGCGCATCATAGCTGACAAACCGCACACAACACTTCGCGCGCCCCTTCCCCCGGACCACATCCCCTGCCATAATGGGACCAAACCCAAAAACAAGAGCAGCACCCATGCCCGACGATCTGTTGACGCCAGAAGCGACCAATACCTATGACGCCTCCTCAATCGAGGTGCTTGAAGGTTTGGAACCGGTCCGCAAACGCCCCGGCATGTATATCGGCGGCACGGATGAACGTGCGTTGCATCATATGGTTGCCGAAATCCTCGACAACTCGATGGATGAGGCGGTCGCCGGTCATGCCAACCGGATCGAAGTGGAACTACACGCCGATTACGCCTTGACCGTGCGCGACAACGGACGCGGCATTCCGATCGATCCGCATCCGAAATTCCCCGACAAGTCGGCGCTAGAGGTCATTCTGTGCACCCTGCACGCGGGTGGTAAGTTCTCGGGCAAGGCCTATCAGACCTCGGGCGGTCTGCACGGTGTGGGTGCGTCGGTTGTGAACGCGCTGTCGGATTCGATGGTCGTTCAGGTGGCGCGTGACAAACAGCTGTTCGAACAGCGCTTTTCACGCGGCATCCCTCTGGGCCCTGTCGAAAAAGTCGGCGCGGCACCCAACCGGCGCGGCACCACTGTGACATTCCACGCAGATGAAGAGATCTTTGGCCACCACAAGTTCAAACCGGCGCGGCTGTTCAAATCCATCCGCTCCAAGGCCTACCTGTTCTCGGGCGTCGAAATTCGCTGGAAATCCCATATCGACGACGGCGAAACGCCAACCGAAGCCAGCTTCCACTTTCCCGGCGGTCTATCGGACTACCTGAAGGAAACGATGAACGGCTCGTCCACCTATGCCGAGCAACCCTTTGCAGGCACCGTGGACTTCCGGGAAAAGTTCGGCACCCCCGGCAAGGTCGAATGGGCGATCAACTGGACGCCATCGCGCGACGGGTTCATCCAGTCCTATTGTAACACCGTCCCCACCCCCGAAGGCGGCACTCATGTGGCTGGCTTCTGGGCTGCGGTCCTCAAGGGGATCAAGGCCTATGGCGAACTGATCAACAACAAGAAGGCCGCGCAGATCACCCGCGACGACCTGATCACCGGTGGCTGTGCGCTGGTGTCCTGTTTCATCAGTGAGCCGGAATTCGTCGGCCAGACCAAAGATCGCCTTGCGACGGTCGAGGCGCAGCGGTTGGTAGAGAATTCGGTCCGCGACCATTTCGATAACTGGCTGGCCGCGGACACGAAATCCGCCGGAGCTATTCTCGATTTCCTCATTCTGAGGTCCGAAGAACGTCTGCGCCGACGCGCCGAGAAAGAAACACAACGTAAGTCCGCCACTAAAAAACTTCGTCTTCCCGGCAAGTTGGTGGACTGTTCTAGTTCAACACGCGACGGAACAGAATTATTCATCGTCGAAGGAGATTCTGCGGGCGGTTCTGCAAAAATGGGCCGAAACCGCAAAACGCAGGCCCTGCTGCCCTTGCGCGGCAAGATCCTGAACGTGCTGGGCGCGGCCAGTTCGAAACTGGGCACCAATGCCGAGATCAACGACCTGACGCAAGCGCTGGGTGTCGGTCTTGGCACCAAGTTCAACGTCGATGACCTGCGCTATGACAAGATCATCATCATGACCGACGCGGATGTGGACGGCGCGCATATCGCGGCGCTGCTGATGACGTTCTTCTTTACCCAGATGCGGCCGATGATCGACACGGGCCACCTGTATCTGGCCTGTCCGCCCCTGTATCGCCTGACCCAAGGCGCTAAACGCGTCTACTGTCTGGACGAGGCCGAGCGGGATGAGTGGCTTGAGAAAGGTCTGGGCGGCAAGGGCAAGATCGACGTTTCCCGCTTCAAAGGTCTGGGTGAGATGGACGCCAAGGACCTGAAAGAGACCACGATGGACCCCGCGTCCCGGAAATTGATCCGGGTCACCATCGACGAGGATGAACCCGGCGAAACCGGCGATCTGGTCGAGCGCCTGATGGGCAAAAAACCCGAACTGCGGTTCCAATACATTCAGGAAAACGCGCGGTTTGTGGAGGAGTTGGATGTTTGAGTTCGCTGAAGACAATCCTCGGTTCAAGGATTGCTACAAGCGCTGACATCAATGGACTTTTTATTCCTGCAAACAGCCTAAGCGAGCATTTGAAATCCTACTCGGAACCAGCTGTATTTGCTGCAGATGATTGTGGCGAATACAACATGGGCCTTGGCGGCAGCATGGCCAAAGTGAAAATTGGCGATAGATATTTCGCCCTATTGTCTTTGCATCAAGTCAAGAAAGGTCAGTTCGACTTGGAGCAAATTAGTCTTTTCAATTACGTGACAAATACAATGGTAACGGCGCAAAAAGCCGTGTTTCCTATTCAATCAAATGAAAGCGCCGACTGCATCGACTGTGTGCTTTGCGAATTCACCGATCCGGTATTGAAGGGTAACCTATCTCGGAATGGTTGGTACGATGCAGAATACGATCTGTCATTTGCGAGTACTAGGTCGGCCATTGCAGTATTCGCAATTGGCTACCCTGGTTGCCGCAACGAGATTGACTACGGCAGCTTCCAGTTTTCTATCGGTCCAAATGAGGTCATTGGCACAGAGACTCTGCCATGTATCGGTGATAGGCTCAGCTTCAAACCAATAAACTCACTTGAGTACGAACCTAAGGGAATGAGCGGAAGCCCTGTTTTTGGTGTGCATTTGTCTGACTTACATTTAAAGGTTTTCATGGCGGGTATCGTTACCGAGGCTTCCAAGGATCAGTTTCATTTTCTGCCGTTAAGCCGTCTAAGACGTTTTTTTGACCATGCTCTAACAAGTTAGGCCATTTTGCCCATTCTAGCCCCATACAACCCTCGTGCCCGGCCCTTAGGTCGGTTCGGAACGCGCCCGCCCTTGAGCGCAGGTCGGACGCATTGTTGATGCCTCGCATCAAGTATTGGATGGATAACGCGAGGCGCCCCCACATATGCACCCTAATCACCCCCCTTGCCTAACCCGTTGATCCCGTTCACACTTGCGCGCAATTGTCATCCAAGAACAAATTCTGAGGATCCGAGCGTCCAAGACCCAATTTGAACGAACAAATTTTCGAACGGGAGGACGACATGAAATCACTAACCCTCGGGCTGGCCTGTGCTTTGCTGGCCAGTCAGGCAGGCGCGCAGCAGTCGCTGATCGGCGCATCACCTATTCCGGTCGGGGCAGAGTTACGGTTCTGCTATTACAACGGCCTCGCTTATTCGGTGGACGCCTATGTTGTGATCTCTGGCAACAACACCGTGACCGAAACGTCCAGTGCGCGCGAAGAACACCTTCTGCGTTGTATCAAAGGCGGCGACGGCGTCATGAAGTGGAAACCAGAGAGCGGTATTCAGATCAATCGCTGAATTGAAAGGTCGGGCCTTCTAGCCCACCTTCCCCTCCAGCCAGTCCGCGATCTGGCCGGCGGGGTGTTCCCAGCCGGGTTCCATGAACAGGAAATGCGCGTGGTTTTCCACTGGCATAAACGTCGCGCGATCCCCGTACAGATTGGCCAGAGCACGGCAGGTGTCGGGGTTGACGGCGCGGTCCTCGGTTCCCGAGACGATCAGCACCGGGCAATCGACCTTGTCGATATCGACCTTCATCGCGTGGTGATCGTCGAACATCCAAAAGAACATCTCGAACATCACCCGCCCGCTTTCTGCACCCAGCTGGTCGAACACTTCACGCTGCTGCGCCTCGGGCATCTTGTTCAGCGCAAAAGGGGCCATCAGGTCGAACTCGACATGCATGGGCTGTTTCCAGAACGCCCCGCCCTCCATCAGCGCGCGCGGGATGGCGCGCTCATCGTCGGTTTCGGGCAAGGTGCCCCACGGCGCGTTCGGGTTGATCAAGACAATGGCACTGGCCAACCCACGCTCGGCCACCTGCTGCGCCACCACGCCCGCGATGGCATGGCCGAGGATGACAGGCTTGCTGTCCAAGCCCTGTACGAACTCGGCAATATCATTGGTATAATCCGCGACACTGGTATCCGTAAGCCCGGGGTCAGGTTCGGCCTTGGGGTCCCCGCCATGAAAGCGCAGTGCAGGGGTGTGCACCGTCCAGCCGCGCGCGCGGAAGAAACCCGCGTAGTCCGCCATGCACCAAGGTCCGGCAAAGGCCCCGTGGATCAGAACAATCTCTTTGGTCATCAAAACGCCCTCTCGTCACTTGCCCCCACTATGCGAGACGACAGGCGCGCGCGGCAAGGCCGCCGGGATCAGACCGACATACCGATCAGGGCTACGCCAACGGCCATCAGTAAGGCCGCACCAAGGCGACGCATCCAGTTGCCCTCATGCAGGAAGATAAACCCGATCAACGCAGCGAAGATCACCGAAGTCTCGCGCAGTGCTGAAACCGCACCCAGTGGCGCGAAATTCTTGGCGTAAAGCACCAGACCATAGGCCGTCATCGACACCAGCCCGCCCAGGATTCCGATCATCCAGACCTTGGTCGGAAGCTGTGCCAACGTATCCCGCTTTTTGATGCCAACAAACCCGGCAATGAACAGGTGCAGGAACGCGCCCCAGGCCCAGTAGCTAAGCGTATTGCCCGACAACCGCACGCCGATGCCGTCCACCACCGAATAGATTGAGATGCAAAACCCCGTACCCAGTGCAAACCACAGCGCCCAGCGCCCGACGCCGGACCGCAAGGCCGTCCAACTGCTGAGCTGAATACCAAGCGCGATCAGCGCAATCCCGCCCCATGCCTGTAGCGGCAGAACCTCGCCCACCAGTATCATCGCCCAGAGCGAGACCAACGCAGGCACGATACCACGGGCGATCGGGTAGACGACGCTCAGATCCCCATGCTGATAGGCTTTGCCGAGCATGTAGTAGTACCCAAAATGCACGACGGTCGAGATCAGGATGTATGGAAAGCTTTCAGCGCTGGGCAGAGGCAGCAGCAGGATCATCGCTGTCGCAGGGATGACATGCCCAAATGCGACAAGGCCCAAAGTGGTCGTTCGGTCGGCGGCTGTTTTGACGATGGCGTTCCACACCGCATGCAGCAACGCAGCCGTCAAAATGATGGCGATGACAAACAGAGTCACGTCCGAACCTTTCGCGCAGAGAGAACCGGCCCAAGATACGGGCCGGTTTCGTTACTTGCACAGAGCAAGACCGATCACAATGCAGCCTTGAACAGAGCGGTCAGATTGTCCTCAGTCAATTCGATTGGGTTACCCCCACAAGACGGATCGATGATCGCGCCTTGCACGAGTTCCGGGATTGCAGCTTCGGTCACACCCAGTTCGGACAGTCTGGTTGGGATACCCAGCGAGTCGTTGAACTCCTGCACAAAGCCGCGGACGCCGTCAAAGCCGCCATCAATTCCCAGATAGGCCGCCGCTGACTGAAACCGGTCAGCGATAGCTGGCGCATTGAATTCCAGCACTGTGGGCATGCAAACCGCATTGGTGGTGCCGTGATGAGTGTCGAAAACCGCGCCAATCGGGTGGCTCATGGCGTGGATCGCGCCTAGGCCTTTCTGAAAGGCGGTCGCTCCCATTGCTGCCGCGCTCATCATCTGCGCGCGGGCCTCGATATCTGTGCCGTCTGCATAGGCGCGTGGCAGGTACTCCTTGACCAGCCGCATACCTTCCAACGCAATGCCGTGGCTCATCGGATGATAATGCGGGCTGGAATACGCCTCGACACAATGCGCAAATGCATCCAGACCTGTGCCCGCCGTGATGAACTTGGGCATGCCAACCGTCAACTCTGGGTCGCAGATCACCACGGTCGGCAGAACCTTGGGATGGAATATGATCTTTTTCGCGTGGGTTTCGGAATTCGTGATGACACTGGCGCGCCCGACCTCGGACCCGGTCCCGGCTGTGGTCGGCACAGCGATAATCGGCGCGATGACATCGGCATCGGCGCGAGTCCACCAATCGCCGATATCCTCGAAATCCCAAACCGGGCGCGTCTGCCCTGCCATAAAGGCAACCATCTTGCCCAGATCCAACCCGGAACCGCCGCCAAAAGCGATCACACCATCATGGCCGCCCGCATTGTAGGCCGCGACACCTGCCTCAAGATTTTTTTCGTTCGGGTTCGGATCCACATCGCTGAACAACCCGCGCCCTAGCCCTGCGGCCTCCATGATATCCAGCGTCGCCGCGGTGATCGGTAGATCGGCCAACCCTTTGTCGGTGACCAACAACGGCCTTTTCATACCAGCGGCAGCACATGCCTCGGGCAATTCCTTGATGCGGCCTGCGCCGAATTTGATAGCGGTCGGATAGGACCAGTTTCCAACAAGTGACATGTCAGGTTTCCTTTGTGATTTGAGACCTGCCCGGCCGAGGGGGTCTGAACCGGGCAGGCCGTTGCCCTTAGCCCGTGACCTTTCTCAGGTGGTAGGATTTAGGACGTGTCAGGTTGTGATAGCCAATGACGGACAAACCGCCGCCGCGGCCGGTATTCTTGCAGCCAGTCCAACAAAGGCCCGGATCCAGATAATCAGCACGGTTCATGAACACGGTTCCGGTTTCGATCGCATCGCCCACGCGTGCGGCCCGTTCTACATCGCGGGTCCACAGGCTGGCGGTCAGACCAAATTCACTGTCATTCATCAAGGCGATGGCTTCGTCGTCCGAAGACACTTTCATAATGCCGACCACAGGGCCGAAACTCTCGTCCCGCATCACCCGCATGTCATGGGTGACGTTGGTCAGGATCTGCGGTGTCAGATAGGCCCCGCCATCGTCTTCGGGGAACGTGCCGATATGAGCCACCGCCCCGGCCGCAACAGCCTCGGCGATCTGCGCGCGCACCTCTTTGGCAAAGCGCACATTGGCCATCGGACCATTCGTTGTATCGCTGTCCAGAGGATTGCCCAGCTTATAGCCTTTCACAACCTCAACCGCCTTGGCGACGAAGGCATCATACAGGCTATCGTGGACGTAAATCCGCTCGATCCCGCAGCAGCATTGGCCCGAGTTGAACATCGCGCCGTCAATCAACGTATCCACGGCAGCATCCAGATCGGCATCGTCCATGACATAGCCCGGATCTTTGCCACCCAACTCGGTGCCAACACCGGTGAATGTCCCTGCAGCCGCGCGCTCCATCGCTTGGCCACCACCTACTGAACCGGTGAAGTTCACAAAGTCGAACGCATTGCCTGCAATCAGGTCATTGGTCACGTCATGGCTCAGGAAGACATTCTGAAATACATCTTCGGGCACACCCGCGGAATGAAACGCTTGCGCCATGCGCTCGCCCACCAGCAGCGTCTGCGTGGCATGTTTCAGGATCACAGTGTTCCCCGCGATCAGCGCCGGGGCCACAGTGTTGATTGCGGTCATGTAGGGATAGTTCCAGGGCGCCACCACAAAGACCACGCCATGCGGAATGCGCTTGATATAGCGTTTGAAGGCTTCGTCCTCGCCCACTGCGATATCAGCCAGAGACGCCTCGGCAATCTGAGCCATATGGCTCGCACGTTCGTTAAAGCCGCCGAACTCACCGCCATAACGTACCGGACGCCCCATCATGTGCGCCAACTCGGGCACAATCTCGTCATTCACCGCCCCAACCGCAGCCACACCGGCCATGACAAGATCAATACGTTCCTGCAACGGTCGCGCCGCCCATTCTGCCTGTGCCGCCCGCGATCGCGCTGCCGCTTCAAACGCCGCATCCCGTGACAACACCTCACGTTCAGCAAAAACCGATCCATCAATCGGCGAGACACATTTCAACATCTGCCCCATAACAACTCCATTTCCGAAAAAAACAGGATCACTGTTTCGTCTGGCTAAAAATATCCCGGGGGCGTGGGGGCAGCGCCCCCAGCCTGACCCGATCTCAAGCCCGCTCAAACCCGCGGGCAACTTCCCAATCAGTCACGACGCGCTCGAATTCCTCAATCTCGACTTCCGCTGCACGGGCATAGTGATCGACCACATCATCACCCATAGCCGCGCGTAGCATCGATGACCCGTGCAACGCATCGCGTGCTGCACGCAGATTGCCGGGGATCATACCGGTGTCTCCCTGATAGACATCACCGGTGGTGGGCGATTGCAGTTCCAGGCCTTCTTCGATACCGGCAATCCCGGCGGCCAACATGCCAGCCATCGCCAGATACGGGTTCATATCTGAGCCCGGAATACGACACTCAACCCGCACGGCCTTAGTCCCATCGCCGCACAGACGGAAGCCAGCCGTTCGGTTGTCCACCGACCAGATAATCCTTGTCGGCGCAAAGGTGCCTTTCATGAACCGCTTGTAGCTGTTGATGTAGGGAGCCATGAAATAGGTATAGTCAGCGGCATATCTGAGCAGACCCGCCATATAGCTTTTCATCAGCGCCGACATACCCAACGCGTCATCCGCATCATAAAACGCTGGCTTGCCATCCGCCCAAAGCGACTGATGCACGTGGGACGAGCTGCCGACTTTGTCGTGATGCCATTTCGGCAGGAACGTCGCCGCGTGACCGTGTTGCCAGGCGATCTCTTTCACCGCGTTCTTGGCGATCGAGTGGTATTCGGCCGTGTCCATCGCCGGGGCGTATTTGATGTTCAGCTCTTCCTGCCCGGTCTCGGCCTCACCCTTCGAGTTCTCAACCGGTATCCCCGCGTTCCACAAATGGTTGCGGATTGGGCGCATCACATGCTCTTCCTTGGTGGTCTGCAGGATGTGATAATCTTCGTTATAGCCCGAGATCGGCTCCAGATCGCGGAAGCCTTCCTTGCGGATCTGGTCAAAGCTTTTTTCGAACAGGAAAAACTCCAGCTCGGTGGCGCACATCGCGTCATAGCCCATGGCCTTCAGCCGGTTGACCTGCTTCTTCAAAATAGACCGAGGCGCGTGTGGAACCTCTTCATGGGTGTGGTGATCCAGCACATCGCACATCACCAGTGCCGTGCCTTCCAGCCACGGCACTGGGCGCAGCGTGCTCAGGTCCGGCTTCATGACATAATCGCCGTAACCCCGCTCCCAACTGGTCGAGGCATAGCCGTCGGGTGTCGCCATCTCCAGATCTGTGGCCAGCAGGTAGTTGCAGCAATGTGTCTCTTCCCATGCGCCCGCCACGAAATGGCCTGCGTGAAACCGCTTACCCATCAGGCGGCCCTGCATGTCCACCATGCAGACCAGCACCGTGTCGACCTCGCCCGCCTCGAATTTGGCTTTCAGATCAGCCAAAATCGCATCATTGCCCATCATTGGTATCCTTTGTCACTTGCAGAGACCTCGGTTTCGATTACCTGCCGTCAGTCATCGTTGGCTTCTTTTTCCATTTCCATCACCAGGCGCGTTTCCAGAACCTGACCGCTTTTGTAGAGGATCGGATAGGCTATGGCCGCGATATGCCCGTGCAGGTCCCGCATGGACCGCAGCGTTTCCAGGTGCAGATCGGAGGACTGGAAACTCTCAGTCTGACCGCGCTCCAACCGTTTGAGGTGCGCCTTGCGGCTATTGCGGGACATCCGCTTGACCTCGGCCTTGTCCAACACCAGCCGTCGGGCACAATCCATGTCGTCCACCAACAGCACGTGACGCGCCAGCGAGAAGCTTTCCAGAATGGCCGCGTGCAAATCTTTCAGCTCTTTCCAGCCCTGCGCTGAGAACTCCGAACGTTCGGTGTGTTTGATCTGCGCCGTCCGGGTCATCCGGTTGGAGACGACATCGCCCGCAGCTTCAAGACGGATGGCATATTCGACCAACCCTCGTGCGGCTTTGACCTGCCCTTTGCTCATATTCTGCCGCGGCATGCGCGCGACGAAACGGCGGATCTCGGTCAGTTGCGTATTCACCCGCTCGTCCTGCTGCCAAAGCGCTGAAATCGCGTCACTGTCATCCTGTTCGTAGATATCCAAAACGGGTCGGAACATACGCTCGACTTGCGTGATCATCTGCAACAGCTCGTGACGCACCGAGGACATCGCAACGCTGGCCCTTTCGCCGCTGGGGTCCCCCAGCGGTGTCAGCGCATCCGAAAACTGATCCAGCGCATTGGCCTCGGCTTTGGGCTCCGCCATCAGAACGGCCATCGGCTGTTCCAACTGGTTCACGAAGCCTGTGGCCAGCAGGAATACTGCCAAATTGAATCCGATATGTGCAAAAATTAGAGACTGCGCCGGGCTCGTCACCAAAAGCGCCTCTTGCAACC
The DNA here is from genome assembly GCF_059611165.1 of Ruegeria sp. CDSB013. Classification (NCBI taxonomy): domain Bacteria; kingdom Pseudomonadati; phylum Pseudomonadota; class Alphaproteobacteria; order Rhodobacterales; family Roseobacteraceae; genus Ruegeria; species Ruegeria sp. CDSB013. The sequence goes on from NZ_JBXWPA010000002.1 coordinate 421,008, forward strand.
CGCCAACATTCACGACGATCAGCATTACCAGCGCCGCGCTTCCCCGCAATAAGAGGTTGGCCAGAGGAATACGCCGCGCTGAGACGGTCATATCGCGCGTCAGCCACATTGGAATAAAGGCCGAACCCAGATTTGCTCCCAGCACCAGCGACAACCCGGCGGCAAAGGGAATTGCACCGATCTGAACCAAGGCCACGCACATCAGGATCGTCGCGACCGAGCTGTGCATGACAAAGGCCAGCACTGCGCCGACAATGAAGGCGCTGAAATAATCGGTCTCAAGATACCCCGCGATTGCGGGCAAAAACGCGCTTTCGCGGATCGGCTCAACTGCTTCGCGCAGGAATTGAAGCGAGATCAGGATAAAGGCGACGCCCAGAACGATCCGGCCCATAAGCCGTACATTCGACCGTTCGGATTTCAGGTACAGCCAACCGCCCAACGCCAGCAATGCGGGTTGAAGCCAGCCCAGATCATAGGACAGAACCTGAATGACTAAAGCGGCGCCCAAATCCGCGCCCAGAACACCCGCCAGCGCCATTCCAAACGTCACCATCCCCGCCGCAGCGAAACCGGTCAGCAAAACCGTAACGGCGGCCGAGCTTTGCAGGATCGTGGCCAGAACCATGCCAGCCCCCCCTGCAACAAAGCTGTTGGAGTGGCGTGTCAGGATCGACTGGAACAGCGCACCAAAGCGCCGTTCGATACCGGTACGAACCAAGCGTACGGCGAATAGCAGCAACATGGTTGCGGCAAAAATCTCAATCAAAAAGCTCGCGATAGCCATATGTTCACACCTCGTCTGACCGGTGCGCACAAATGTGCTTCCGGTTTTGTTTTTCTATTCTTGGAACAGACGAGAGCATAAATGATGTCGCTTATTGATGTCCAATCCCGACGCACGGGGTGCCCCACGCGTCGGGAAGAAGGGTTTCTTAGGTGTAACGATAGGGCCGACCAGCCTTTAGCATCTCGGCGTTGTAACGCTTGAAGATGTCGACAACTTTCGCTTTGGTCTCGGACTCGGCTGCGACTTCGTCCCAGAACTTCACGGCGGCTTCCTCAACGGTTACCCATTCTTCGTCCGGGATAGAGGTCAATTGCATCTTGGTGCCGTTGACGCGCAGGTTGGCCTCACCACCCCAATACCACCACTGACGGTAGTAATGTGACTGATCACAGCAAACCTTGAACAGGGTCTGCAGATCTTCGGGTAGTTCGTTCCAGCGGTCCATATTGGCAAAGAAGTGACCCGCCCAGGCACCCGACACGTTGTTGGTCAGGAAATAGTTGGTCACATCGGCCCAGCCGACGGTGTAGTCTTCGGTGATGCCCGACCACGCGATACCGTCCAGTTCGCCCGTTTGAACCGCAACCTCGATGTCTTCCCACGGCAGGGTTACCGGCACGACGCCGAACTGAGACAGGAAGCGCCCCGCCGTCGGGAAGGTGAAGATGCGTTTGCCCTTCATATCCGCCAGCGAGTTGATCGGGTCCTTGGTCGCAAAGTGGCACGGATCCCATGCACCGGCGCTGATGTGCTTGACGCCGACCTTGGAGTATTCCTCGTCCCAGATCTCGTTCAGGCCCCACTGGTTGAACAGCACAGGCACGTCCAGCGAATAGCGTGAGGCGAACGGGAAGTAGCCGCCAAACACGGTGACTTCGGTCGGCGACGCCATCGAGTCATCGTCCGATTGAACCGCGTCGATGGTGCCTTTCTGCATCGCACGGAACAACTCGCCCGTCGGGACCAGCTGATCGGCATAGAACAGCTCGATCTGCATCCGGTCACCGGCGATCTGGTTGAACATCTTGATCGCAGGATCAATCACATGCTCAGCCAGCGCAGGACCTGCATAGGTCTGCATCCGCCATGTGATCGTGTTCTGCGCCAAGGCAGGCGTCGCCAGTGGTGCGGCAGCAACGCCAACCCCAGCGGTTTTCAGAAACTTACGTCTTGTCGTCATGTCAATTCCTCTCCGTTAAAGTTTCTGTGCCCGTTCACCGAGCATTCTTATTAGTTTCCATAGACATACCCGGGCAACCACAGAGCGATTTCCGGGAAAATCATGATGATTGTCAGCGCCAGCACCATCACCGCGACAAAAGGAAAGATCGAACCATAGATGTCCCGCAGGGTGATCTCGGGCGGGGCCATCGCGCGCATCAGGAACAGGTTATAGCCGAAGGGCGGCGTCATATAGGCGATCTGCGTCGTGATCGTATAAAGCACCCCGTACCAGATCAGATCAAAGCCCAACTCGCCGACCAGCGGGACATAAAGCGGTGCCACGATGACCAGCATTGCCGTGTCATCCAGGAACGTGCCCATGACGATAAAGCTTAGCTGCATCAGGATCAGGATCATCCAGGGCGACAGGCCCAGTTGGTCTGTGAATAGGTTGTCGATGGCTTTTACGGCGCCGAGACCGTCAAATACGGCCCCAAAGCCCAGCGCGGCCAGAATGATCCACATGAACATGCAGGAAATGGCCAACGTCCGCTTGGTGCAGTCCTCGAATATCTTCCAAGTCATCCGCCGTTTGATTACGGACACAGCCAAAGCGGTGAGCGCTCCGATGGCCGAGCTTTCGACCAGCGACGTCCAGCCATTCACAAACGGCACCATCATGGCCGCAAAGATGATCAGCGGCAGCGCCCCTGCCCCCAGAAGCCGGATCTTCTCGGCCCGCGGCACTTCATGCGCGTCTTCCATCGCCGGTCCTAGCTCGGGTTGAATGCGGCAGCGGATCCAGATGTACAGAATGAACATGGCAGCCATCAGCAGGCCTGGGATGATACCGGCCAGCCAAAGTTGCCCTACAGGCTGGCGCGCGATCATCGCATAGAGGACCAGAACGACCGAGGGAGGAACCAGAATACCAAGACTGGACCCGGCCTGAATGACCCCGGTCACCATCGTCTTGTCGTAACCGCGCCGAAGCAGTTCCGGCAGTGCAATGGTCGCACCAATGGCCATACCCGCAACGCTGAGGCCGTTCATGGCCGAGACCAGCACCATCAACCCGATGGTGCCGATGGCCAGACCACCATTGATGGGGCCCATCCAGACGTGGAACATCTTGTACAGGTCATCGGCCAGCCGACTTTCACTGAGGACATAGCCCATGAAAATGAACATCGGCAATGTCAGTAGCGGATACCATTTCATCAGCTTCATCGCGGCCGAAAACGTGATGTCTTGCCCGCCTGTTCCCCACAGCGCCAAAGCGGCAATTGTTGCCACCGCGCCAATCGCGCCAAAGACACGCTGACCTGTAAACAGCATCAGCATCATCAAGGCGAACATGAAGATGGCGATATATTCCTGGCTCATGCCCGTGAGACCCCGATTTCCTGCCCGTTGATCCGGGCTATGTCTTTAAAGAATTCCGATATCGCCTGCAGCAGCATCAGGAAGAAGCCGAACACCATGATAGCTTTGACTGGCCAGATATACGGCCGCCACGCCGTTGATGAGCGTTCAAGCCGCCCGATTTCCTCGCTGCCTGTCAGAAGACCAATGAAATAGGAAACCGGTTCATCGCCCCAGTAGCCAAGGCTGTAGGCCGTTGACCCAAGCCCGCCATAAAACAATACGCCCAGGTAGAAGATCAGCAGCAGCACCGTGAAGGCATCGAACCACGCTTTCCGGTGTGGGCTCCAGTTGTGATAAAACAGGTCCATACGTACGTTCGATCCCAACTGGATCGAGTACGGCCCACCCATGATATAATAGGTCACCATCGCAAACTGCGCCATTTCTAGCGTCCAGAGCGATGGCAGAAAGAAGGTTTTGGAAATCGAGGACCACAGCAGGATGCCCATCATCACAAACAGGCCCCACATCATGACCCGCCCGATCCGGTAATTCACCGCATCGACGACCCGCACATATGACGCCATCGTTTTGATCACGCTGCGCCCCCTTTCTGAAAATCTGCAAGGGTCCGCGCGATCCAGAAAACCAGGCAATCGGCCATGGCCTCCTGCTGCTCGGGCGTTTGTATCAGGTCATTGCGGATCTCGATCATGACGTTCAACAGCCCTTTCGGCAGCGCCTGCGCGTCAAGTGTATGGGCAACCCCGTCCGCCGCCGAATACGGCTCATTCAAGCGAGTCTCATAGGGTTGGTCGGCGGGTGCTGTCGTCATCATTGCCCGGGCGAACCGGTCATCCACCCCGTGTAATATGCCCAGTTCCACCTCACGCGTCTGCCCATGGTAGACTGGTGTAAAGCTGTGGACCGTCACCATAAGTTCAAGCGTATGCCCATTTTGGGAGATCAGGTCAGACAGTGCCTTGCTGAAGGGCCGGTAGATGCTCTCAATCCTGCTTTCACGCTCTTCCTCGGACAGATCGACATTCGCTGGGATTTGATAGTCCTCGCTGCGCGTCGGCATGGCCCCTGCGGCTTCAGGCGGGCGATTGCAGTCATAGACCAGCCGGGACACCCCGCCATACACCAGAGGTGCCGACAGGCGTGCCGCCATCAGCTTGGCCACAGCCAATGCCCCGGGATCCCACGCGATGTGGCTTTGCAGCGCGCCCACAGGCAATCCCATATCCCCCAAGAACGCGGGAATGCGGCTGGACGCGTGTTCGCAGACCAGCATTACCGAAAGGGGACCATCCACTGTGTCCGTGTGAACGACTGTTCCGAAGTCCAAAATACCGCCTTGCGATTCCAATTAAGATGCGTGTGGAAAAATTTCCACAAGAGACCTTAACCTGTCAATATTTTTCCTGTATAAATTTCACCACTCTTGATCTTGCTGAAAAATTATTCACACTAAGATCGAAAAGATGCAGGAGGAACGCCGCGTGCGGGTGACGGACAGGCTGCTGGCCCACAAAGACAAGATGACCCCATCCGAGCGTCAACTGGTCAGTGTATTGCTGGACGACTACCCTATGGCCGGTCTCGGCAGCATCACCGAACTGGCCAGCGCGGCCTCGGTGTCCACCACGACAGTCGCGCGGATGCTGCAAAAGACCGGGTTTCAAGGTTATCCGCAGTTTCAGGCCGCCCTGCGGGGCGAAGTGAAAGAAATGATCTCGGGGCCGGTCGCCAAACGTGACTTGTGGCAAAACGACCTGCCTGAAGAGCATATCCTGAACCGGTATTCCCAACAGACACTCGCCAATCAGAAACGCACGATTGATGAGGTCGATCCAGACGAGTTCGACAGTTTCTGCAACTTGTTATGTGACCCCAACCGGCGCATCTTTATCACCGGTGGCCGCATTACCGGCACGCTGGCCCAATACCTGTACCTGCACCTGCAGATGATCCGCCCCGACGTGCGGTTGCTGCCCGTTGCAGCATCGTGGACACATGACTTGCTGGACGTTCGCAAAGACGATGTGCTGATCGCACTGGATGTTCGCCGATATGAAAACGCATCCCTGCTGATTGGCCAGCTGTGTCATGAACGCGAGGCCGAAATCGTCCTATTCACGGATCAATGGCGCTCACCCATTCACCGTTTGGCAAAGCACACCTTTGCAGCACGCATTGCCGTGCCGTCGGCGTGGGATTCAATGGCGGCCATTCTGGTTCTGATGGAATGCGTCATCGCCGAAGTACAAGAAAGGCTGTGGGATTCGGTTAAAGAGCGCACGGATGAGCTGGAACAAGCTTTTGACCGCACCAAACTGTTCCGAAAATTCGGTCAAAGCTCGGGCTCATAACGGCTTTTTACCACCCAAACGGAACAACTGAGCGTGAGGAGTGTTGCCAGCCGCATGGCAGGCCGTCACTTTGAAGGCATGAGTTTCGTGACCCAAAACCAACTGCCGCTCTTGATCCTTTTCTTTCTGATTGGATCGATTGGCACCGCCTTTCTTTTCCGTAAACCCGCCGGGCATCGTGCCTGGAAACTCGCGGACCTCGTCTGGGTCGTGCTGGGTGGCGTTGGCGCGCTGGTCGCGGTTTTGGCCGGGCTTTACACTTCGGATAGCTCGCGACTGGACCGCCAGATAGACGTGGCTTACGCCGCCGGGCTGGCCTTTGACCGCGATGCCGCGCGGTTCCGGCTGCGGTTTTGCGATCCGGCCTTTGACCCGGATACTGCTATTCTGTGCGAAAAGGTTGAATTCCTGTCGGCCTCAACCGCCAGCAATGCCGACCTGCCATTGTTCATTGCAGTCACAAATGAGGTCGCGCCATTGCAGGGGCTGCATTTTCTGTTTGGCAGTCAGGCAAAAGACGAACAGGACGAAATGCGCGCAATGGCCGACAAGGCTGATGCGTTCAACATCGATCAATTCCTTGTCTTTACCACTCTGGACGACATGACACAGGCCGCGATCGACAACATGCGCCGCAAAGTCCCCGCGATTGCCGGAGATTATCTGATCCTGGCGCAAAGCTATGATGATCTGGTGGAACAGGTCGGCAAGTTGAAGGACGAATGGGAATACCTGCAAGACAATGCCCATATACTTGTGCTGCAGATCATCGCGTTATGTCTGGTCAGTTTCGCGGCGCCGTTCCGGCTGGGCAAGTCCGTAGTCGAGCTGCGCGCGTCGCTCAGCGCCGATAGTCCTGCGCCAGCTTCGCAGGATCTGCCCCCAGAAAATACCGCGTCAGAGTCCACAGGTTCCGCCCTCCCCGACGCAACCAGCCCGCACGCTCATAGCGATCCGCGCTCGTAACTGCCCGGCTGGGCAGCAAAGTGATGCCGCGCAAGCTGCGGACCAAAGCGACGTCCTCCATCAAGGGTTGATCGGGAAAGCCCCCCGCCTTTCGATACATCTCACTCGGGACCAACAGGCCCTGATCGCCATAAGGCAGACCAAACAGACGACTGCGCAAATTGGCCCAACCCGCCACCCATGTCGGTGCAAAGCCTGACGCCCGAAACGCCAGACGAAACGCTGCCGGGGTTCCGGTGCCAAGGTGGTCGCCTACAACTTTGCTCCACCCCGCTTGCAAAACCGTGTCGGCATGCAAAACAAGCAGCCAGTCCCCTTTGGTTGCTGCGCATCCTCTGGCCAATTGCCCCCCGCGCGAAGGTGGCCCGGTCACGATCTCAGCGCCGGCCCCATCCGCAATCTTTAAAGTCTGATCAGTCGACCCACCGTCCGAGACGATCAATTCGCGGATCAGCCCCGCATGCAGGCCTTCCATCAAGGCCGCAAGGGTCGCGGGAAGGGTTCCTTCCGAATTCAGGGTCGGGATAACGATGCTAATCGGCGCAGGCACGGCGGAAACCCTCTGGTCATGGCAGCGGAAACCCCTATATCACGAGGTCCGAGGAAATGACGAGGAAAACCCAGATGCCCAACCGCCGTATATTGCGCCTGAGCGGCTCGGACACCGACAGCTTTCTTCAAGGGTTGATCACCAACGACATCGCAGGATTAGACAATGGGCTGGTCTACGCCGCTCTGCTGACCCCACAAGGCAAATACTTGGCGGACTTCTTCCTGAAGCGCGAGGGCGACGCGGTTTTACTGGATGTTGCCGAAATCCTTGCCGATGGATTTGCCAAACGGTTGGGCATGTACAAACTGCGTGCAGATGTCAGCATCGAAGACAGTGGCCTGAACCTGCAGCGCGGTACTGGCCCTGCCCCCGAAGGTGCCCTACCCGACCCGCGCCATCCAGACATGGGGTGGCGGGCCTATACTGCGGGTGCGGAAAACGACGACGATACAGATTGGGATGCAATCCGCGTGCGACACAGCATTCCGGAAACCGGCATCGAACTGACCCCCGGCAGCTATATCCTTGAGGCCGGGTTCGAGACGCTAAACGGCGTGGACTTCAAGAAAGGCTGCTATGTCGGGCAAGAAGTCACCGCGAGGATGAAACACAAGACCGAGCTGCGCAAAGGCTTGCGTGGCGTCAGCGTCAGTGGTTCAGCACCAGTTGGAACTGCAATTACTTCTGGCGGAAAACCGGCCGGTACATTGTTCACCCAATCCAATGGCCGCGGGATCGCCTATTTGCGATTGGACCGCGTGGGTGACGACATGCAGGCTGGTGACGCCACCATACAGTTGGACACTTAACGTGTTGCCGAACCGGCACGGCTGACCAGCTGACTGAATTGGCGTGGTTTGAACATAGCCAAGTGCGATGTCACACTGGTTTGAATTCAGCAATCCGGATGCACGTATGTTCCAGCTATACAGGGCAATCTGGCGCGCCAGCGCCGGACGGCAGACCATCCTCATCGTTCTGTCCATCGCGATCGCGGGTCTGGCTGCAGTTCCGCTGGAGTTTCAGCGCGACATCATCAACCACCTGACCTCAGCCGACGTAACTACGGACAAGCTGATCTACCTGGGTGCTGGAATGATGTCGGTCATCTTACTCAGCCTCGCCCTAAAGTGGCTTTTGAGCTATCGCGCAGGAACGTTGGGCGAAGACCTGATCCGCATGATCCGCCAAAGGCTGCTGCTGCGCGCCTCAGATATCAATGTCTCGGGCGAAACGATTCGCAAGGGCACGATGACCACGGCGATTTCAGCCGAGGCAGAAGAGTTGGGGAAATTCGCGGGCGGCGCTTTCTCGGACCCGGTCGTTCAGATCGGCACGTTGATCAGTGTGATCGGCTATATCTCGTCAACGCAACCGGGGCTGGGCATGATCGCCTTTTCGATGATCGTGCCACAGATCATCATCGTGCTGGTATCCCAACGCAAGGTGAACGTGTTTGTCGCCGAACGTGTCCGGATATTACGCGGAGCCAACGATAAGCTGAATGTCGAGCGGATCAACGAAATCGCGCGCGAGGTTGAGGCGCAGTTCGACGAGATCTACGAAACACGGCGCAGGATGTTCATCTGGAAGCTTTCTGCCAAGTTTCTACTGAGCGTCATAAACGGAGCGGGAACCGTTGGCGTGCTGATGCTGGGTGGCTATTTGGTTCTGAACGGGAAAACGGATGTCGGCACTGTTGTCGCCGCCACAAGCGGCCTCAGCCGCATTCAGGGGCCCACGGCATTCCTGATCGCCTTTTACCGGCAGGTCAGCGCCAATCGCATCAAGTATGAACTGATGCTTGAACTGTTTGGCCCCAACCCCGAACGGTATCGCCAAATCAGACGGGGCAGCTGACAAAAAAACCGCGTGGCACCAGTCCACGCGGTTTTTCTTTACTCTGGCAAACGCGTGGTTAGGCGCGTTCGGAGTATTCCATGGTTTCGGTGTTCACCACGATCATCTCATCCTGACCGACAAATGGCGGCACCATGACTTTGACGCCGTTGTCCAGAATGGCTGGCTTGAACGAATTCGCGGCGGTCTGACCTTTGACCACAGGCTCGGTCTCTACGATCTTGCAGGTCACTTTCTGAGGCACCGTGGCGTTCAGAGCCTCGCTTTCATAAAATTCGACTACAATTGTCATGCCGTCCTGCAGAAACGGGCGGCGTTCACCCAGCAGTTCCGCGGGCAGTTCGATCTGCTCATACGTCTCGGAATCCATGAAGACCAGCATGCCGTCAGATTCGTACAGGAATTGCTGATCTTTCTGTTCAAGACGCACGCGTTCCACTTTGTCCGCCGAGCGGAATCGCTCGTTCAACTTCGAGCCATTGCGCAGATTACGCAGTTCGACCTGCGCAAAAGCGCCGCCTTTACCGGGCTTTACGTGGTCAACTTTGACTGCGGCCCACAGCCCGCCGTTATGCTCAAGCACATTTCCGGGGCGAATTTCGTTCCCATTTATCTTGGGCATGACTTAAATCCTTCACAAACGGTTGATGCGTCAGTTCCCGCTCCTATATCTGGCGGGAACACACCTGACAAGATGACGAGACCTAGTGCTGCACCTGCAGCAAGCTATGCAAATGACGCAACGCAACTATGCATTTTAAGTGTATCCGAATCGCACTTAATCGGTCATAAGAACCGTCACGCCGAAAATGCAAGAGCAAGAACAACAAGGAAGACGAGATGAGAGATTTCGTTGACGGCACTGCCTTTAACAACGAGCAAGGCAATCGTGCACGCAAACTTTTCGCGGCCGTCGTACTGGCTGCGCTGGATGACGCTATTGCCGACGACAAGAAGTATGGCAATGGCCCGGAACAAATCGCCCGTTGGGCGCGTTCTCGTGATGGTCGCGAAGTACTGTCGTGCGCGGGTATCGACCCGAATGAGCGCGTTGTTGGCGGACTGATGGAGTTCGTTGGACGCGGTGTACGCACCTCGGTTGCACTGTCGCGTGAAGAAAGCGAACGTCGCAACGCGGCCCAACAAGCAGAAGCCGCCTGATCCAAGGTGACTTTCGCATGAAAAAGCGCGCTCCCTAACTGGGAGCGCGCTTTTCTTATGCCATCAATCAAAAGAACAACAGCCATTGCCGCGCGACCCACAGTTCGGCCATCAGCAGCACGGCAAAGAACGTTTTCGCCCAGTTGGACACACCGCGACGCCACAAAACGGCGTAACACGCGACACAAAGCACGGTTGAAAAGGGTGCCACCCATAAGGCGTGATGTGTGCTGTCCCAATAGCTGACGGGGCTGTGAAACACCCAATTACTGATTGGCCAGAACTGTGGCCGCCCGTCCCCGGCATGCAGAAGAAAATCCATCGAAAGATGCAGCAACCCGGCGGACACCCCAACGGTCCAGACCTTCCAGCGCATCCAAACTCCAACAAGCAAGGCAAGCCCCCAAAGGACAAAGGAATTGTCGATCGCAAACACCGTCTGCCAGCCGTCAGAAAAGTAAATCTGATCGAAGACCACGCTTGGGGCTATCCCAAGCACGAAAAGGGATGTACCTGCCATCACGTAGAGCGACAGGTCCGGCAATAGCGAACCCAACAGAGCGGCCCACAGGATACGTCCCTGGGCTGGGCGGGCAAAGGCGGCAGCTCCGATCAAAAGATGCGCTGGCGTGTTCAACTTTGGCTTTTCCTTTGCCCGCAAATCAGGTCATCTGCGCGTCAACATAGGAGACAGGCCATGGTTCGGTCCATCATGATTCAGGGCACCGGCAGCAATGTTGGGAAATCGGTTCTAGTGGCCGGTCTGGCGCGGGCCTTCACCCGGCGCGGGTTACGTGTTGCACCGTTCAAACCACAGAACATGTCGAACAATGCCGCCGTCACCGAAAATGGCGGAGAGATCGGGCGCGCACAGGCTTTGCAAGCGTTGGCGGCGCGGCGTGCGACGCATACGGACATGAACCCGATTCTGCTGAAACCGGAAACCGACACTGGCGCTCAGATCATCGTACAAGGCCAACGCGCGGGCACGATGAAAGCGGGCGATTACCGCAAGGATAAATCCAAACTGCTGGGCGCGGCACTTGAAAGCTTTGACCGCTTGTGCAGTGACGCGGATCTTGTCCTGATCGAAGGTGCGGGCAGCCCGGCCGAAACCAACCTGCGCAAGGGTGACATCGCCAATATGGGATTTGCGCGCGCTGCAGGCGTACCGGTTATTCTGGTAGGTGATATTCACCGCGGGGGGGTCATTGCCCAGATCGTGGGCACCCAGGCGGTATTGGATGCAGGCGATCTTGAGATGATCCGGGGTTTTGCCGTCAATCGGTTCAAGGGCGACGTATCCCTTTTCGACGAAGGTCGCGATGAAATCGCTGCACGTACCGGATGGCCTTGTCTGGGTGTCGTTCCCTGGTTCCATGATGCGTGGAAACTGCCAGCCGAGGATATGATGGATATTCGGTCCCACTCTGGCGGGGCCTGCAAGGTCGTTGTTCCGCAGTTGGAACGCATGGCCAATTTTGACGACCTCGACCCTTTGTCTGCCGAACCCGGTGTCTCGGTCGAGATCGTGCCAGCAGGACGCCCCCTGCCCGGTGATGCCGATTTGGTACTGCTGCCCGGCAGCAAGTCCACCATCGGTGATCTGGCTTACTTCCGGGCGCAGGGCTGGGACATCGACCTATATGCGCATGTCCGCCGAGGCGGCCATGTTCTGGGCCTGTGCGGCGGCTATCAAATGCTGGGCAAGACGATCGCTGATCCAGATGGCGTCGACGGGCAACCGGGGACGGTCGAAGGGTTGGGCCTGCTGGATGTTGAGACCGTGATGGCAGGGAAGAAACAGGTAACACTCACATCGGCCCGCGCCCTAGACGGAGGAGAACCGGTTTCAGGCTACGAAATCCACATGGGCCGTACCGAAGGCCCTGATTGCGCCCGCGCTTGGCTTGAGGTCGAGGGGCGGCCAGAAGGTGCCGCAAACGCCTCTGGTCGTATCCGTGGCAGTTACCTGCATGGTATCTTCAGCTCGGACGCATTCCGCGCGTCTTACCTGTCGCAGTTGGGCGTGACCTCGGACTTGGCCTATGAAGACGGGGTTGACGAGACACTGGACGCGCTGGCGGATCACCTTGAACAGAATATGGATCTGGACCGCCTGCTGGCGCTTGCAAAAACGCCCCAAAGGGCCTGAGCGCTACTCTAGGTCCTGCTCGGCCAGGGCCTTGTAGATTTCGCGCCGAACCATCTTGCGGACGTTGCGGGTGATGCGTTCGCCCAAAACACCCTGCAATTCTTCACGAACAACTTCGGCGATCATTTTGCGCAATGCGTCTTCGCTTATGCCAGCTATCGCAGAATCTTCCGCTGCTGCTTCGACAGGGTGAGCAGGTTGTGCGGTGATCACCTCGGGGTCGCGAATGAAAGTTGCCTTGGTCGTTGCCACAGCTTCTTTAGCCTTTGCCTGAGTGGGTTCGGCTTTCTTTCCCGCGGTATCCGAAAATTCTTTGCGTGCGCTGAATTCAAGAGCTTTCGCCGGAGTACCGGAGTACTCGTCTTCGCTGTCGCCGTCCGGCTCCCACTGGTCCTCAGTGCGTGCAATCGCCGCCTCTAGGGCTTCGATCTTTGCGCTTAGACTATTGGTCGGGTTTTTGGGCGGCTCTGGCGCGGCTTGTTCTTTGTTGGCGGGATCTTCACGATTTACAATGTCGCACGCGCGCAAAAGCATCGGCTTGACCGACGCGTCGGCCGTGTAGCCTGCTTTGGCTTCGGCTTCAATCTCCGGGCTGTCTTGAATGCTGGACGTTCCGCCGACTCGCAATGCATCGGTAAGCACCAATCGCCCGGGCTTGCGGGCGATTGAAGGCGTCGGCTCTGAGGTTTGTTCACCTCTTTCACCGACCAGCCGTTTGATCGAGGACAGCACGTCCTCTACTCTGCCGTTCACGACTTTTTCCGTCATTGTTCTCTACCGCTCTATCCTCAGGATTGAGTGTAGCCAAACAAGCCGGGCGTCACAACAGATAGTATTGGCTCTTAGTCGCGGCGCAGTGCTTTGAGAACGCGATCCAGGTCCTTGCTTTGTCTGCTGACCTGAGCCGGCGCTTTCTTGACCAGGTTATAATACAGCGTCGGATCATAGATCTGCACCGCCAGCCCCAGACGTTCTGCAGTCAGCAGACCCTGTGCCTGCAACAGCTGGTAGGCGGCGCGCGAACGCTCGATCCGCGACGCGACTTCGGCCAGCTGCGCATCCAGCAGATCCTGCTGGGCGTTCAAAACATCCAGCGTGGTCCGTGCACCCAAAGTGGCCTCTTCGCGAATACCGTCAAACGCCACCTTCGATGCGCGCACCCGTTCGCTTGATGCCCGCAGGCTTGCAGATGCTGCCTGGAAACGGGCATAGGCTTCGGTCACACCCTGAGTGATATCTTTTTGCACATTCAACAGGTTGGCACGCGATGCATCCCGTGTGGCCATGGCGCGGCGCACGCTTGCGGCCAAACGGCCACCAGCATAAATCGGCTGGTTGAAATTCAACGAAACCGTGCCGTCTCTGGTGTTGTCGTCGTTGTCATAGCTCTCGGTGATACCGGCATCGGCATTCAGGCTGACATTCGGACCCAGGTTGGCGCGCTGCTGCGCCACGATCAGATCGAAGGCACGCACCTGGTGCTGAGCCGAAAGAATGGCCGGGTGATTACGCTGCGCAAGGCTGACGGCCTGCGGTTCCGAGTTTGGCAGGTTTGGCAGGCTCGGTTGACCGGCCGTGCGTCCGGGCGATTTGCCAACGGCATTCACATATTCCGCCTGTGCCGTATCGAGGTTACCGCGCGCAACAGCCAGATCAGCTTGCGAGCTTGCAAGCTGGGCTTGTGACAGCGCAACGTCCGTACGCGTGACCTCGCCTACATCGAACCGGTCCTGCGATGCGCGCAGTTCTTCGGCCGATACGTCGACGTTGTTCAGGCGAATCTGTACGGTTTCTTCCTGCAAAAGAACTTCGAGATAAGCATTGGCTCCGCGGAACAGAACCTGTTGTTCGATATCAATAAGGGTCTGCCTAGTGGACAGCACCGTTTCTTGCGCCGATTGCTTGCCCAGAACAGCAGCCCCACCATCGTAAAGCAACTGGCTGAGGGTCAGCCCCGTGAAGAAGTTGTTCGGGTCGGGTCTTGTCACCACATTGTTGATTTCGCGACGCGTGTAGTCGTGGCTAATTGCAACCGTCCAGTTGATGATCGGTCGAAGCGCCGACAACGCGATTGCCACGTCTTCGTCTGCTGCACGCAACAAGGCGCGGTTTTGTTCCAACAAACCGCTGGTATTGTAAGCGCCAATGAATGCGTCAGTTATATTGTCGGCCCAAACGGCCCGTCCCGGCACAAAGCTAAGTGCGACCCCTGCAGTCAGCGCCAGCGCTTTGACCAGCTTCCCTCCCGCCATAGAACCCATAACGAAATCCTCTCAAATCGAATTTACCCTGCTCTGCCTATAGTTTGCGCGTTTGCGTTAAACTAATCAAGGCGGCAGAAAAATCAGCTATCAAACTATAGCGAAAATACACGATTTTTGGAAAATGTCTGCAAAATCGGTGCATTGGCGTTAAACGCATCCCGCCAGGTCACACGACCCCCTGATTTATGGCCGATACGGACGACCCCCAGCGCACCCTGGACAAAAAGGCAGGCAATTCGCCCATGATCCTTAAGCTGTGCGATCAAAGCATCGGGAACCTGTTCAACGCCGCCTTGGATCATGATCACGTCATAGGGTCCATGTTCAGGGGCACCCAGCTCAAGCGGACCGACATGGACAATCGCATTGTCTGCCTCCGCCTCCATCAGAATGGACTGGGATTCGGCCGCAAGGCTCTCGTCTTCCTCTACGGCGACAACCAGCTGTGCCATGCGCGCAGCCACAGCGGTCGAATACCCCAAGGCCGGAGCAATATCCAAAACCGACTCGTCGTTGGAAATGTTCAATATGTCCAGCATCTTAGCCAGGGTCCGCGGCTCCAGCATGCAGCGCCCGTCACCCAGCTCGATCAATCCCTCGACATAGGCGGCCTCGCGCTGTGCATCCGGCACGAAATTCTCGCGCTTGACGGTAAGCATCGCGTCTATGATGGGAAACTTCGTAACATCAGAAGGACGTATCTGGGTATCGACCATCGTTCGGCGGCGGGCTGCGAAATCTGTCATTGGATCGCTCATCTTGTTCCCTTGGGTGATTGAGTTCTGCCACATCCTTGAAAAACCAGCAACGGCCCAGACACGGAAACTTTCCAATCTTCACAAGATACAACGTCGCAACGGAAGACTAAGTTTGCACCCGACCCTGAAATTTGCGCTCCCCCCCTCTGGACGCTCCTGTCGAAAGCTGCTAAAACGCCGATCACACCACGGCAAGTATTTGATTTTACTTGAAAAGGCGAGTTGGCGGAGTGGTGACGCAGCGGATTGCAAATCCGTGTACACCGGTTCGATTCCGGTACTCGCCTCCAATAAAATCAATGACTTGCGTCATCCCTACTCTCCTTCACTGCCATTTTTGAAACAACCGTTGAAACTTTCACGTTTCGGTCTTGCTTCGTTCCATTTGATTTCTTGCCTCTTGAGCGCGCTTGGCGAGCTCTCTTTGCCGGATCGGCCCACCGTACTTTTTCAGCATCTCAACGCCTGAATGGCCGGTGACCGCCTTGACCATTTCGTCATCACATCCAGCCAGATACAGCTCGATCGTCGCATTTTTCCTCAGCCCGTGCGTTTTGTAGTAGCTCGCCTTCTCGTGCTTCATCTTCTTTTTGATGGTGCGCATTTCCTCCGCAACGATCCGGTAGCTCACTGGCTGCCCCTTGGTGTCGGTCACGACAGTGCCGTCTGTTCGCGCAATGCCTTCGAGGTGGGTTTTCAGGCGGTCGGTGAGCGGGATCCAAAGAGGCTTGTCGGTTTTGCCCTGCGTGAAATCGAATCCTTCATCGGAGAAGTGCTCCCACTTCATCTTCACGACATCGCCAATGCGCTGGCCTGTGCCAACGCAAAGCTCGTAGACCAGCCGCGCCCGTTTTGAAGCCAGCGCTTCGAACTCTTCCCGAACATCATCTGGCCACGGCTCCCAGCCGTCGCTCTGCTGCTTGAAAAGCGGAATACCCTTCGCCGGATTGCCGTGCTCTTTCTTGATGAAGCCGATCAATCGGGCGTGATTCATCAAGACGACCATGACCTGGACAAGGTAGTTGGCTTGCCGCCAGTGATCCGCATTGGCGCGGTGCAATTCGTAAATGTGATGGGTTTCGATCCTCGCCGGGTCTTTGTCGGCCCAGATCTCACGAATGTGGCTGATGTACCGCCGATAATCGGACCTAGTTCGGGGCTTCAGCTTCTTGTAGGCGTCGCTCTCGTAGTAACTCAGGATCAGCGCCTCAAAATTGCGCTTCACCGGCGCAGGCGCTGGCTTTCCCTTTAGCAAGCGATTGTAGTGATCCCAAAATTCCGGCGTGCCCGCTTCCTCGTGCATCATGACCGAGATACCGCGCGAACGCCGGATGAACCGGAGATACCCCCGGTCATTGTAGACGTATTTGGGCAAGCTCTTGCGAGTCATTCGCCCATTCTCAGGTCACTGTTGAGAAAGTCGTCTGCCGCCTCTGGCGCGACCATGTTGGCATCGACGATGACACTGCCATCAGGCTTGATCTCAAATTTTGCCCGCTGCCAACCTGCCTCCCGCGCCTCGCGGATGAAGGCGGAGGCTGCCTGTCTAGCCTTTGTCTGTACACTTGCTTTGGTCATCTGATCGACACCTCTCTTAATCGTCAACAACGCGCACTATCACCCTGACTCATATCGATATTTCCAACTGATCCGAGTGTGGACCGCCTGTCTTTCGCCGCGCGAATGGCGCGGATCACTTCTGAATTTTGGGAGTTTCCATTGCGATCTGACTCCGCCTTGATCCACTCTTTGAGCTCTTGCGGAAGCCGCAGCTGCATTGGTTTACGACTTTTCATGAAACGCCTCCAGGTTGAAACCACAACCTGTTAGTGGCACTTAGCCACTATTGCGTCAATTGCTTTTTATGGCACAGTGCCACTATGCCAGAACATAGCTCTCAAAATCAGGATAAATTCATCGTGCGTCTGCCAGACGGCTTGCGCGATCGAATACGCCTCGCGGCTGAGGCTAACCATCGCAGCATGAATGCTGAGGTCGTTGCCCTCCTCGAAGAAAACTATCCGGCCCCTGTACCGGAAAACGTCACCGATCCGGCTGCAAGGCTTCTTTTTTGGCTTGCCAAAAGAATACGACGCAGAGCGCCTAAACCGGGCTCAGCGAGAGAGCGCCAAGCGGCGCTGTACGAGAGCATCGCGAGCGACATTACCGCTCGGATGGAGGCGATTCATCAGAGCAATCAGAAAGGCGGCAATGGTTAGCGAATTTAACGTTTAACCTCCAGAATCTGCCGAGAAAAAAATGCCCAAAACACTTTGGCAGCGCACGAAACACGTTGCCTCAACCTATACTTGGACCTTCATAGTTGTGATGGTCCTCAATCAACTTCTATTCTTCGGCTTTTGCCTCAATCCAATTTGTTTGATCGCGGCTATGCCGCATGTTCTTGCTATCACAGTGGCGTTGGGTAGCTGGTTTAACAAAATCAATGGCTGGGGTGGTGGCGACCAAGAAGTGGAGCGATCCTCCCCTTCAACGAGGGTCGTTCCAAAGAGAGGCCCAGCAATTGGGCCCAGTTCCGAGTATTCAGATTGGCGCAGCGCTTGGTCAACATCCATTGAACCGAACAGATGGATCCCCAAAGGTGAAGCCGAGAACATTGTCCGACGCTTTCCACCATCTAAGAACGGGAGCGAAGAAGCTGAACCCACTTCGCAGTATCCGCATTTTCAGAAGGCTCTTGCAAAGGAGTTTGATGCGGCCAACGCCGCTTTTGGCAAAAAACAGAAAGAACGGTTGAGCGATTTTTTTTCGTCGATCGAGCGGAACCCGCTCACAGATGAGCAAATGGATTGCTGTATCTGCATGGACAACGCGCTTCAAATCGTTGCCGCCGCAGGATCCGGTAAAACATCAACTATCGTTGCACGTGTCGGGTATGCCCTAATGGAGGGCTTGGTCCCACCTGAGGAGATTTTGATCCTTGCGTTCAACCGATCTGTAAAGGACGAACTGGAAGCTCGTATCAAAGAACGCCTTGGTGATTTTCCAAATGTTCAACGCATTAATGTAAGGACATTCAATGCTTTCGGCCTGGAGGTAATCGGAAAGAGCACCGGGCGAAAGCCAAGGTTGGCTGACTGGGTTGAACCAGGCAAAGACGTTCAAGCCGTCTCAGAAATTGTAGAAGATCTTCGCCAACGCGATCCCCGCTTCCGGCTTGACTGGGATCTGTTCAGAACGGTCTACGGTCGCGGCATTGATGAGTGGGACAAGCTCAAGCAACCGCAAACCGACGTCATAGGTAAAGGCAGCATTCCAACTGCAGACGGGAAACTGGTTAAGAGCCAAGAAGAGCGCATGATCTGCGATTTTCTCTTCTACCACGGCGTGCCATATGAGTACGAACGAGCATACGAACACGACACTGCCACAGAAGCGCACTCCCAATACCATCCTGACTTTTATTACCCCCGCTTGCACCTCTACCACGAGCATTTTGCGCTGGACGCGCATGGCAAGGCACCGGCCCATTTTTCCGGCGACTATGTTTCGGGTGTCCTCTGGAAAAGGGAGCTACACGACGAAAAAGGAACCCAGCTATTCGAAACCACCTCGCATGGCTTGCGAAACGGTAACGACCTGGATCGGCTGAAATCCGAACTGGAAAAAAACGGTGAAGTTCTAGAGTTCGACGAGAACCGCAAACCCACCGGCCAAGAGCCAATTCCAACCAAGCAACTAGCCTCGACGATCCGTGCTTTCCAGCAGCATGTCAAAAGCAATGGACTGAGCCCGAGGGACTTGCACCAGAAGATTTCTAATCATAAGCGTGGCCACCGCGACCGGCTAACGCGCTTCATTAAGCTCTACGAAAGGGTCGCCGAGGAATGGCAGCGGCGTCTTGCCGTCGAAAACTGCATCGATTTCGATGACATGTTGCTCGATGCAATCAAGCACCTGAAAGAAGGTAAATATCAAAGCCCCTTCAACATGGTTCTTGCGGACGAGTTTCAGGATGTTTCTCAGGCTAAGTTGCGTTTACTCAAAGCCCTCATAGAAAGCGCAGGGACTTCCGCAAGCTTGTGCGTTGTTGGCGATGACTGGCAAGGGATCAACCGTTTCGCTGGTGCCGATATTTCTGTCATGACCGGTTTCGACCGAACATTCCCGAACGCCACACAGCTCACACTAAGCAAAACGTTCCGATGCCCTCAGGTTTTGTGCGAAGCATCCAGCGACTTCATCCAGAAGAATCCCATCCAAATAAGAAAGACTGTTGAAACCACCAACACTTATGAAAGAGCCGGACTTCATACATTTGCAGCGGAGACGATGAGTGGCGCTCATGAGCGCATCGAGAAAGATCTTAGGCAGCTGCATGGTGCCGCCAAAAATGGCCAGCTTGACGTTCCCAACGGCAACAAAATCACGATCATGCTCTTGGGCCGTTATCACAAGGATAAGCCCGCCAGCTTCAACAGTTGGAAGCGCGCCTATGGCGATCAACTTGAGCTCAGTTATTCTACTGCCCATGCCGCAAAAGGCCTCGAGGCTGACTATGTGATGCTTCTCAATGTCACCGAAGGCTTGATGGGTTTTCCAAGCCAAATCGTTGATGACCCTGCATTGCAGCTCGCGATGCCAGAGCCCGATGACTTTCCACTGGCTGAGGAGCGCCGCCTTTTCTATGTTGCCCTGACTCGCGCCCGCCGACAAACGCGCATCTACACATTGCAGGACAAGCCTTCGAGATTTGTCGTCGAGCTCGCCAAAGACGGGCATACCGAGATTAAAAGCGAAAAGGCTACGTTGAAGGTCTGCCCAAAATGCGGGGCTGGCACTCTGAGCCAAAAGAACGGACGATTTGGGCCGTTTGAAGCGTGCAGCGCGCATCCAGAATGTGATTATACCAAGCGACTACTTTCGGTTGGTAGAAGCAGCGCTTCATCGATGAAATCCATTCGACTAAAAGACCCCATAGCTGAAGGGGCGAAATGCCCTACATGCTATCAAGGCACCATGGTTCTCCGACTGGGGCAAAACGACGAACCTTTCCTTGGGTGCTCTTCGTTCCCTCGTTGTCGAACAACAGCACAATTCACCAAACGGCAAAACGGGAACGGAAAAAAGGGCATTAGGCATTAGTAGGCCACCCACTCATATCCGTGGTTGCCTTCGTGATCTTCCCATTCCACACCGACGCCTCGTCGCCAATTTGACGACGAACAGCGCCGTGACGGTAGAACCCATTGCGGGGCAGCAGCTGGTGTCGTGCGCTGCCAACCGAATTCGCCCTGCGTGCCGTAGGTGCCAAGGCGCATGTTGTAACTCTCAGAACAATCATCGTCGCGGCCACGTTCGCGATGGCTGTAGTGCCGCACGTCCCAAACGCGGATCGAGCGGACGAAATCGAATTCCAAGCCACTGATGTCGATATCGGCACCACCTTCGACCACCTGTGCCAGAATGAATTGGCCAAGAGTCTGACCTGATTGGTCGCTGGCCTCCCAAATCCTTGGGATCGTACTTTGAAGAGGCGCAAGCTCAGAAACGCCCATCGGGCAACGCCAGATTTGCAACGGCGGCTCAATCGGCCAGGGCGTGATCCGACGGATAAACACGGCGCGGGCATGGGCACATTCTGCTGACGCGGGCCACCCACCAGCCAGGCAAAGCAGAATGGCGCAGTCAACTTGGTAAGCTTTCACGGTCTGCGGAACCCAACTGGCCAAGACAGCCACGACCAATCCACAGAACCAGTTTTCCAACAATCTACTCACCATGCCTCACAACTCCTTTTGTCAACATAAGGATAGTATTGCAACATTCTCTCAATTTTTGCCTTCACACCATATGCGGGCAACCGCCGAGAACATCTCTCGCGCGTTTTGTGGAATATATTCCGTAGAGAGAGCCTCGTTGTATGGCCGAAGACAGGCCATGAATTTACGGGAACGAGTAGGGTTAAATGTCCGGAATATAAGAAGTTCCAGAGGATTGAGCCAAGAACAGCTAGCGTTGGCTGCCGACGTGGATCGCAGCTATATCAGCGAGATCGAACTCGCCAAGAATTCAGCATCTGTCGATGTTCTGGAGCGTATCGCGCTTGCTCTCGAAGTCGACCCACAAGAGTTATTTAACAAGAGGGGCTGATATTGCCCGAATTTACGAGTGTTCGCACAACGGCCGAAGCCATCGGCCGCATTACGTGCATCAAGACAGGCGAAGAAATCGGCCTTCTGTACCAGTGGGATAACGGTGAGACACAGGCAGCATTGTTTGAGGAAAACCAGTCCTTGAAGTCTGGTATGTCTAGGCGGTACGCGAAATCAGCCATCGAGCTGGGTCTAGATAAGGCTAAAACGGAATGAGCAAGCAGACTAGCGGGGCTCCTTAACGAAACCTGTCAGCGCTGGTAGCACGCTAAACACCACTATTCCGCGTCACCCAAAGCCAACAAAAGCAAGCAAGCCAGGATAGGCGATCCAAAAAGACTGATAAGCACCCAAATCAACTGGCTGCGGTTTCTGCGCCCTGCCATACCCGCAGGAAGTAGAACATACAGCCAAAGCACGACAAAAAGCGCAAACAGGGCGACAAGCGCTGTAAACAAGCCTTCCATTGTCAGCTGCCCGTTCTTATCGAGACCACTCGATCATTGACAAATTCCAAAGTGTCTCCTTCGAGCCCGTAGTCGCCATATTTGTAGGTCCAACGCGAGTACTTTCGGCCATCGGAAAGGTAGTATTCTTCTTCTTCGTCAGGCAACCCCCAAGCACAAGTGGCAGCCAAATCAGTCATCCCGAGCTCAACGTCACCAGTTAACGCGCTGTTAAAGTCTTTTCGTGACAATTCACCTCGGCTGAGCACCTCGGCCAAAAGCCGTTTAGCATTTCCTCGCTTTTCAGGATTCGTATCATAGGTAAAATATGATGCCGCATCACACAGATCGGATGAGTTGACCACCGACAAGTCAGCCCTCTTCCCAATCTCTTCTAATTCGCGACTATAAAACGGATCCGCACAAGCGGAGACGTTGAGCGCTACAAGCAGAAACAAGCTAGCTAGTCGAAGGTTACTCCTTAGCATTCAATCTTCCAAAACAATTCAAATCTACCGTTGATCAGTACAACCCAATACTAAATCTTGAAAGTGTATCAGTTTGTTAAAGGCAAATGGATGACCAATTTCATCGAAGACTGAACATTTTTTCGAGGCTATGTGCCTCCGGGTGCGAAGCACGCTTTGCCCATTCCACTGGCCGAGTAGCCCCGTGAAAGAAAGAGAGTTTAGCATTCTTGGCGTCACGCTCAACCAAGCTGCGTTAGCATCGACATCGGTGTTTATTCCTTGGCTTGTAAGCTCTCTAGCATGTGTACATAATCCGCGCTGACCTCGCGCGCTTGTTCGAAGACCTCTCGGCGCTGCTGATCAAGGCAACGGAAATATTGCTCAACATCAGCGAAATACGTCTCCGCGTCGCGCCTCAACAGGTCAGCATATTCCCGCACGTCGTCGGCATTGGTCGGCATCCAAGGCGGCGCAGGCGGCAGGCAAATGCCCGCGATCGCGGCAGAACCCCAGTTCAGAACGACCAAAACCGCCCGTGTTTGTTTCAAAAGCGCCATATTATCTTGGCTCAGCCACTCCGTTGCAGTAAATTTGTTTCAACGCATGAAGGGCGCAACAACTCAAATTGCACCTATTGATTGCAAGATTATAATATTGTATCGGTCCGGTAGTCCATGAGGGACTGCCGGGCTAATGCACAATTCTGCAAGGCTCGATCCTATGAATTTGATGCAAGACGCCCCCAATGTTGTCAGTGAAGACGGGCTGCGCACACTGCTTGCCGAGGGGCACTCGGCGGATGTTGTGTGCCGGGTTACGCCCAAACGTACAGGTGCTCAGTGGTCCGGGGTTTGGACCGTGCATTGCATCTCGCCTGATGGCGAGACGCGTCGCCTGCTGGTTACAGCGCGCAACAACATGGCTGCCCGAGAGTTCAAGACAATCAACGGCTTATCCAGCTTCCTTGCAGGGCTGGGCGTCTCGATCGTCTCGATCCCGATGCTCGAAGGAAAGGTTGCCTCACACAAGCTGGACGACGCGGGCTAAGCCACTTGCCATTCTGGCAGCATACATTGCTGCACCCGCCTATTCTGAAGGCTTCGTGCTCTCCATGCGCGCCGATGGCCAGCTGGAGACCAAAGCGCCCCAATCAGGTTTTGCACAAAACTATGTCGACGGGATTGGTGCGAGTTCGCCAGAGCTGATCGTTTTTGCAGCGCCTGAGACTGTAGACCCGCCTCCTGCATCCGCCCGGGCAGTTCCCCGCCCAGAAATCCTCGCAGCCCTTGAAAGCACCGCGCATCGATATGGCGGGCACCCGGCGTTGCGTCGCGCGGGTCTGTCGGTGACGGAATGGCAGGCCCTCTTCCAAGCCAATATCGAGATCGAAAGCGCCTATCGACCAACTGCGCGCAGCTCGGCGGGCGCGATCGGCCTCGGTCAGTTGATGCCCGCGACGGCCGCGCAGCTCGGCGTCGATCCGCATGACTGGCAGGCAAACCTCGACGGGTCCGCGCGTTACCTTCTGATGATGTTGGCGCAGTTTGGCACGCCCGAACTAGCGCTCGCTGCCTATAACGCGGGGCCAGACGCGGTCGCGCGCTATGGCGGCATTCCTCCTTACCAAGAAACCCAAAATCACGTGCGCCGCGTCATGGCTGTGCGTGACCGACTGACTGGAGCCTCCTGATGCACATTCAATTCCGCACGATCCTGTCGCTGGCTCTGGCCAGCTTGATGATTGCCAACCCCGCGCTTGCGCAAAGTATCGACCTCTCGCCGGTCCAGAACCTGCTGCAGGGCATTGTCGACACGATCACCGGCCCCCTGGGCATTGTCATTGGCACCTTGGCCCTGATCGGCGTGTTCCTCTCCTGGCTCTTCGGCATCCTGGATTTCCGCCAGGCCCTTTGGGTACTGGTGGCCATTGCAGGCATCGCAGCAGCACCGACCATCGTGACCGCCATCTGGGGCGCGTAAATTCAGCATGGCAACGCAAACCCGCCTCTTCCTCGGCCTGATCCGGCCGCCAAAGCTCATCGGCTTGCCGATCATGTATGCCATGGTGTGGCTCTTCGGGTTTGTGTTGCTGTTTCTCTGGGTTCAGAGCTGGCCGGTGATCATCATCGCCGCTCTGGCTTATCCCGCGCTGTGGAAAGCCGCTGACTGGGATCCGGCCTTTCTTGAGGTAATGGTCACAGCGCTGCAGGAAACGCCGCCCACCCCGAACCGCAAGATCCATTCGGGGGACAGCTATGCTCCATAACCCCTCGGATGATCTTGCGACGCTACCGGACTGGGCGCGCAAAGAGCGCCCGATGGCCAGCATGCTGCCCTATGTCAGCCTCGTGAATGACGTGACGATCCGTACGCGCGGCAATGCGCTGTTCCAGTGCATGCGCCTTGATGGCGTCAACAGCATGACCAGCGATGACGCACATTTGGAGAAGATCCGCGCGCTCTTCGCAGCGATCATCGCCCAGATCGGGCCAGAGTACAGTTTCTACGTGCACAAGGTCTCAAAAGCGATTGAGACTGCTTTGCCACCGGTTCGCGAGGAAGGGTTTGCGCAAGCGCTGGACACCCGCTGGCAGCGGGCCATGGCGCAGGCGGGCCTGCGGGACAAGACACTCACACTCACGGTGCTGAAACGCCCTCCCCTCGGCGCACGGCTGCGCCTGAAACGTGCAGACTCTCTCTCTCAGTTGAAAGACCAAACGGCCAAGCAGTTGCGCAAGCTCGAGGAAGTCGTCGGTTTTCTGCTGTCGTCTTTTGCTGAGCTGAATCCCCGCTTTCTTGGGGCCGAAAATGGCGAGCTGCTGGGTTTCCTCGGCGCGCTCAACATCGGCCAGGAACGGCCGCTCTTCGCCAAATCCCGCTTTGGCATCATTGCCGAAGATGTGGCCAACACGCGCGTCACGTTTCACGGGCGAGGCTTCACGCTCGACGATGGGACGGCGGGCAAGCGGTTTGGCACCAGCTTTGCCATAAAGACCTACCCGGCCAAGACCAACTGCACCATGTTCGATGAGCTGAACCTGCCTGTCGACATGGTGGTCACACATTCCTTCACGCCGATCAACAGCAACATCATGGCCAGCCGGATCAAGCGCCAACAGCGCCTGATGAAGGCAAGCGATGATGGCGCGATTTCCCTCGCCGAAGAACTGGTCGACGCGCTTGACGAACTGGAATCCAAGCGGCTTAGCTTCGGCGATCATCACATGACGGTCACGGCTTTCGCCGAGACCGAGGAAAAGCTGGAAGCCATCGCGGCTGAGGTACGCAATATCGCGGCCAGTGAAGGCGTAAATCTGGTGAACGAGAGCTTTGCAGCGCGGACGCATTATTTCGCGCAGCATCCGGGTAATGGGCAGATGCGCAGCCGTAAGGCCGCCATCACAAACACGAACTTTGCTGACCTCGCAGCGCTGCATCGCGGTCAACTTGGCAAACCCGGACACAAAGTGCCTTGGGGCAAACCGATCACCCTGTTTCCAACGCCTGAACGCTCGGGTTTCTTTTTCAATTACCACGAGACGGGTCAGCCAGACAAAGAACCGACCGGCGGGCATACCTTGATCCTCGGTCGTCCTGGTTCCGGCAAGTCGGTGTTGTCAGCCTTTCTCATGACCCAAGCCAGGCGCTGCGACGCGCGCATCTTTGTCTTCGACTATCGCGCTGGCATGGAAATGGCCGTGCGGGCCAATGGCGGGCGCTACAGCGCCATCAAGGCAGGTGAAGCAACCGGTCTGAACCCGCTGCGCACCGAAATCGACGGGCGCGGGCAAGCCTGGCTTTCGGATTGGCTGGCCACACTGCTTCATCGCGCTGACAAACCCCTGAGCCCGGTTCAAATCAATCGCATTCAAGAGGTGGTGCGCCAGAACGCCGGGGCGAGCGATGCCGCCCTTCGCAACTGGCAGGATCTGGCATCCCTATTTGTGGCCGGGGCGGACGAAGGCGATCTGTTCGAACGGATTCAGGAATGGACCGCAGATGGCCGCTATGGCTGGATCTTTGGCCAAAGCGCTGAGGATACCTTCTCGCTCGATGGTGATATTGTTGGGTTCGACCTGACCGGCATTCTCGATAGCGAAAGCGAGAAAGAACGCATGGCGGTCCTGTCCTATCTGTTTCGGCGGGTGGAACGCGTGATTGAAGATCGCAAGCCGACATTAATCATCATCGATGAGGCGTGGAAAGCACTCGACAATCCGTATTTCGCAGACCGGCTGAGCAACTGGCTGGTCACGGCGCGCAAACAGAACGCGGTTGTCGTGATGATGACCCAATACGCAAGCCAGCTTGAGAAAACGCGCACCGGCAAGACGATTGTTGAGGCTGTGCCCACGCAACTCCTGCTTCCCAACATCCGCGCCTCGGCCAGTGACTACACCATGCTGGGCCTTTCTGAGAAAGAGCTCAGCGTTTTGCTCGGCACAGGCAGCAACTCTCGTCTGGCGCTGGTGCGCGATGATCAGGGCTCGGTGGTGATCGACGCTGATCTGAGCGCCCTTGGCCCCTACCTCACGATCCTTGGCGGCATGGAAAAAGGCGAAGCGCTGGTCGGCGCGGATTATCGCCAGAACCCCGATTTTTGGAGACAGATTAATGCGTAGACTTTTCGTGCTGACCCTCACTCTTTTGACCCTGACAGCCTGCGCGGAATACCGGTCATCAGAAGCAGACTGCTTCAACTCCTTTGCTGAGGTCAGCCGCAGCAACTGCAATTTCGAGCTTCTTGGACCGATTGGTGGTCTCGGTGAGTAAGCACCGCCTGCATATCTTTGCGGGTTTAGTCTGTTTCGCCGCGCCATTGGCCTATGCCCAAGGCGTGCCCATATTTGATGCGGGCATGTTTTTGCAGCGCGAGCGCGTGCTGCAGCAAGGCGAACAGGATCTAGCGCTCCAGCGGGATCGGTTGACCAAAGAAGAAGAGCTTGAAGAGTTCGAGCAAGAGCAACTTCAAGCCCTGGAAGACATCCTTGATGCCGCGACGTTGGCCAGCGGGAGTTCCGGCGCGCTGGTCGCGAGTTTGGAAGCTGGATCAACACCTGAAAGCGCTGCAGAGACGCTCTATAGTTCGGTCGACCCGAACCCAGGCGCAGCCCAGATGTTCGGCGATGCCTCGGGATCGATTGAAGAGCTGATAATTCGTGCCGCGCAAGAAACGCACCACATGTCTGGCGTGCGCGCGGCGGGTCTGTCGCCCAAGCAATGGCGCTGCCTATTGCAGGCCCTGATCTGGCAAGAAAGCCGCTTCACCATCGGCGCGCGATCCCCTGTTGGCGCATTCGGCCTGACCCAGATCATGCCCGGAACGGCGCAGGATCTCGGGATTTATCCAGCCTACTATGAAAACCCCTACATCCAGGTCACAGGCGGCGCGCGGTATCTGGCGCAGATGCTGGCCATGTTTGACGGCAACATCATTCACGGGCTAGCCGCCTACAATGCCGGTCCCGGCAACGTGCAGCGCTACGGTGGCGTGCCGCCTTTTGCCGAGACCCAGCACTACATTCAGATCATTCCTGAGCGCTACAATCTCTACCTTGCCCGTGTCGGCGGCGTTGACGCACACGGCACCATCGATCCCGTCTTGCTCGCAAACTCGACCATGAGCCTCACCTCCTTCGGCGCAGGGGTCTATGGCGATTATTCCATGGTCTCGGTGCAAGCGGCCGCGCAGCGCGTTCAGGACATCATCAGGCGCATTGGCGAAACTGACGACATTCACGCGGCCATGTCGCTCAACACCTATGCGCGAGCCGAAGTCGCTCGCCTGATCGCCATCCGCACGCGCCTCAAGGCCGCCCAAACCCGCCCGCTCAGCGCCGCAGAGCTGGCCATAGCGGCCGCGCAGGCACGCGAACAAGACTTCATGCAATTCGATCTGGAGGCATTACGATGATCCGCTTTCTTACTACCGCTGCCACTTGCGCGCTGTTGGTTGCTTCACCCCTATTTGCCCAAGGTGTCCCCACGGTCGACACGCGCAACATCGCCCAGGAAATTCGCCAGCTACAGCAAATGCTGGAGGATTTCGGGATTCAGACCGACCAGCTCGACACTCTTCTCGAACAGCTCGATCTGGTGCAGCAGCAACTCGACACGCTCAACGAGACCTATGCGGCCTTGACCGGCGCGACGGACATCATTGAGATGGCCATGGGTGGCGATTTGGACGGGCTGCTTGATCAAGAATTCGGCGATCTCCTCGGCACCATCCGGCAAATCCAGAGCGGCGATTTCAGCGGCCTGATCGGCAATGCGGCCCCACAGATGGAAGGCCGCATGACGCAAGCCCTGGAAGATGCAGGCTTTGATCAAGATACCCTCTCCGACATGGCCAGCAGCGGCAATCCAGGGGCTGAGCGCATTGCCAGCCAGGCAGGCACCGGGGCGGTGATGTCAGCGGCGGCCGAAAACAGCTATGAAGAGGCCGCGCAATCACTCGAACGGGTCGATCAGCTGGTCTCGCTGATCCCCGATATGGAAACGCTCAAAGAAGCCGTCGATCACAACACCCGCGTCACTGCAGAGCTGGCGATTGCCATTACACGCATGTGGGAGCTCGAAGCCATTCAGACTGTCGGCGCAGGTCAATCCGGCGTGGTGGATGCCGCCACGCTGGCCGAAGAGCGCCGCTACATGGACTTCACCCTGCCAGAGCTTCGCGCGGACTGACCCCATGAACAGCGAGGCCGAAGTCATCGAAGAAGAGCTCGTCTACGGCGCAAGACGACGCGAGCTCATGTGGCAGAAATTGGGGCTGACAGGCATGGCGTTTGGCATGGCAGGTTGTCTCGCCGCTGCTCTTGTCGCTCTGTTCGACGTGGACCCGCCGCCCATGATCGTGCCCTTTGATAGCGAAACCGGCATGGCCCTCCCCAATGCCGTGGTTGAAGCGGTCTCACTCACGGAACGCCCCGCTATCATCGAGGCGCAGGTCTACCGCTATGTCATCGATCGAGAGACATACAATCAGCTCGACAATGATGTGCGTGTGCGGCGGGTCCTGGACCAGTCGGACAGCGCGGCAGCTGCAGGGCTGCGCGCATTATGGACCAGCGGCCACGAAGCCTATCCGCCCGACAGCTACGGCACAGATGCGCGGCTCGATGTCGAGGTTCTGTCGATCACCCATATCAGCGCCAACCGTGCCCAGGTGCGTCTGCGCAAGCGCTTGAACTCGCCGCGCGGCACTCAAAACGGGCTCTTCACCGCAACCCTGATGTTTGAGTTTCGGCCCGAGAATAGCCGGTCGATCGATGATGTCTGGCAGAACCCTTTCGGCTTCACTGTCACCGAATACGCGATCCGCTCAGATCGTCTGGAGTAACCAATGCGCCGCCTATTCCTGATCCTCGCTTTAATTGTTCCGCTTGCTGGCACCGCCTATGCCGAAACGCAGCCGCGCCAAGGCCCCTTTGATGCCCGCGTCCGGCTGGCCACCTATCAGGATGGGCAGGTCTACCGTATCCGCACCAGCCTGACCCATGTGACCAGCATTGAGTTTGGCCAGGGCGAGACCATCCGCTCGATCATTGCGGGCGACACTGAAGGGTTCCTTTTGGACGGCGTGCCCGGTGGTCAGGCCTTCGCGATCAAGCCGGTTTCGCGCGGCGCGCATACCAACATCACTGTCTACACCAACCGGCGCAGTTATTATTTTAACGTGACCGAGGCGAGCTCTCCGACGTTCTATGTTATCCGCTTCACCTATCCCGAGGCGTCCCCTCGGCAAGCGCGTGTGGCAGCGAACGCGCCAGCAAACCACGCCTATGGCGTCAGCGCGCGGTCCGAAATCACTCCGCGCGAGGTTTGGGACGACGGCATCTTCACTTACTTCCGCTTTACCGCAAACGCGCCGCTGCCTGCGATCTTTCGTTGGTCAAACGGCAATGAGCGCAGCGTGAATGCGCTCGCGCGGCCAGACGGCGTGATCCGTGTGTCAGGTGTCAGCGATCGATGGGTTCTCAGGCTCGGCGAGGACGAGATCTGCGTCCAAGAGATGAGCGAGGCAAACCACGATGAGTGAAACGGCTGAGTTTAAGAAGCGCCTCGAAGCGCTTGAAGGCAAACCACAAAACCGAAAGCTCCAACCGTCTGTTGTCACTATTGCCGTGGGAATTGTGGCAATCGCGGCTCTTGGCGGTCTCTTGCTCTTGTTCTCTGGTGGCGCTGAACCCGAAAGCCTAGGAACCGCGTCCCCGGATGAGTTCCAAGCAGCGGGACCGGGCTTTGGTGCGCTCGAGCCCACGCCTGCACCAATTGACACCACCCCGCCGCCGGAGCCGCCAGCAGACAACGAGACAGAAGAGCTGCGCACGCAAATGGACGCTTTGCGGTCCGAGCTTGAAGCCCTGCGCAACGCACCTGCACCTGAGGCTCCGGCCGTCGACACAGAGGCGCTGGACACCTTGGGCGCAGAGATCGATGCCTTGCGCAGTGAGGCCGCTGCGACGCAAACCGCCCTGCGCGAGGAGCTGGAAGAACGTGCCCGACAAATCCAGCGACTGCAGAATGATCTAGAGCTTGCGCGCCTGGAAACGCCGCGCACGCCCGCACCAACCGGCCCCACTGCCGAAGAACTGCGCGTTCAGGAACTCGAGCGGCGGCGGCAAGCAGAACTTGAGGAACTCCACGCCCGCATCGCCAGTCCTATCATCGCCTTTGGCGGTTCGGGTAACGGCAACAAAGAAACCGCAGCGCAGCAGCGGCGACTTGATGGCGATACAGACTTTGTCCGCAACGGCGCTGAACCTGCTGAGGTGACGCAAGCCCGGTTGATCGTGAACCCGTCAAACACGGTTGTTCAGGGCACGATGATCCAGGCTGTTCTGGAGACCGCAATCGACAGCTCACTCGCCGGTCAGGTCCGCGCGATGGTATCGGAAGATGTCCACGCCTATGACGGCTCGAGGATCCTGATCCCACGCGGCGCACGTCTGATCGGGCGGTATCAATCCGGTCTCGACATTGCGCAGCAACGCGTCACGATCGCCTGGGACCGGATCATTCTGCCCAGCAACCAGACCGTCGAAATCAGCGCCTTTGGTGGTGATGAACTGGGGCGGTCTGGCACGACCGGCTTTGTCGACAGCCGCTTTGGCACCCGGTTTGGGTCAGCCGCCCTGATATCGCTGATCGGAGCCTTGCCCGCCGTGGCAGCCCAGAACACCGAAGATGAGATCACTTCTGAAGTTCTGGAAGGCATTGGCGAAGACCTGCAAGACAGCGCTCAAAGCGTGATCGGCGAATACCTCTCCGTCGCGCCCGTGATCTATGTCGACCAAGGAACCCGCGTCACAGTGATGGCCGATCGTGATCTGGAGATTTTCTAACCATGGTTGCCAGCTATCTGCAAAGTTCCATGGACAAGATCCCCGAGGCGCGTGACCCCAAGCTGATCGAGCTTTGCATCAACCCTGACGGCACGCTGTGGGCGGAGTTTCAGGGTGATCACTTTATGCGGTCCGTCAATCGACAGCTCTCGCCAAACGAGATCAAGGACCTTGGCAATCAGATTGCTTCCGCCGCGAACACCACGCTCAGCCGAACGAAACCCATCGTCTCGGTCAGCATTACCTACCGCGACCGCCCCATCCGCGCGCAAGTCATCCAGCCTCCGGCAGTTGAGGGCGGTTTCGCGATTTCTTTGCGGTTCTTTGCGGAGCTGCCATTGGATCAGATCAAACTGTCTTATCTCTTCGGCAAAGAACGCAACAATGAAGGTGCGCGGCGCAAGCGCAACGCCGAGCTGCGCGATGTCGTGGCCACCGGCGACATCGATGCGGCGATCAAGTTCTGCGTCACGCACAAGCTCAACATGATCGTCTCCGGCGGCACCTCGACCGGCAAGACCGTCACGGCGCGTAAGATCCTCTCCTTTGTGCCCGCCGACGAGCGCATCATCACCATCGAAGAAGCCGCCGAACTACGTCCAACGCAGCCCAATGTCGTCACACTGATGTCTGACCGCGACGAAGCCACACGCAGCGCTGATGTCCTGCTGACCTCTACCCTGCGGATGCGGCCGGACCGTATCGTCTTGGGCGAAGTACGCGGCAAAGAGGCCATGACCTTCCTTGAGGCCATAAACACCGGCCATGGTGGCTCACTCACCACGCTCCACGCTGAAACCCCTCAGTTGGCTGTGCAGCGCCTCGCCATCGCCGCCCTGAAAACCGATGTGCCCATGACATACCAGGACATGAACGACTACATCACTCGCTCGATCGATGTGATTATCCAGGCCGGTCGCCACGAAGGCGCGCGCGGCATCAC
The DNA here is from genome assembly GCF_059611165.1 of Ruegeria sp. CDSB013. Taxonomy (NCBI): domain Bacteria; kingdom Pseudomonadati; phylum Pseudomonadota; class Alphaproteobacteria; order Rhodobacterales; family Roseobacteraceae; genus Ruegeria; species Ruegeria sp. CDSB013. The sequence goes on from NZ_JBXWPA010000002.1 coordinate 453,747, forward strand.
CGAATTCTACCTGCCGGTTGATCCCGCCCATTCAACGGAAACAGCCCATGTTTGAATACAAAATTGAACAGATCAACACCGCGAAAACCAAGCCAACGAAGATCGAGGCGCAGCTGACGGCCCTTGGTCAGGATGGCTGGGAACTGGTCTCAGTCGTGCCGGATTTCGACGGCGAACACATCCTGAAGGCCTTCTTGAAGCGTCGCACTGGTGAGAGCGCCTAAATCCAACCAAGGAGGATCCGATGGGCGTCGTCACCTGGATGGTAGAGACAACCGACAACTTTCTGGACGACGCGGCCCAAACCACCTTTGGCAACGTCGCTGGTCAGCTGGGTGGTGTCATTGCCGTGGCTTCGACCCTCGCGGTGATCGGCGTCTTCCTCAACATGGTGTTTCAATACAAGTCCATGGATGGGCGGACCGCTTTCTGGTTTGCCCTCAAGCTCATGCTCATCTCTCTGTTTGCCATGAACTGGATCCAATTCAATGCCGTGGCTAGCGCCCTCATCAACGGGCTCGACCAACTCGCGGGCGGCATGGTGGCAGGACTTGGCGGGGGCGGTGCAGGTGCATCCTACTTTGCCGGGGCCTTTGACGATCTTATCGAAGAGTTCGGCGACTACCTGAACGCGGCTGGTGACAACATGCATTGGATGGCCGGAGCCCTGATCGGCGCGATCGGCGCATTCCTCCTGGGCGTCATCGGCGCGCTCTGCGGCCTTGTCCTGATTTTCGCAAAGATCATGCTAGCCTTTATGATCGGCATCGCCCCAATCATGATCGCGCTGTCGCTGTTCGACGTCAGCAAGGACTATTTCCACCGCTGGCTGTCCAGCACTGTGTCCTACGCGCTCTATCCTCTCGTGATCGCGGGCGTGTTTTCCACCGTTGTCGGCATGTCACGCTCGCTCATGACCGAACTCGGTGATCCCTCTGGTGCGAGCAACATCGGCGCACTGGTGCCTTTCTTCATGATGATGTTCCTCGCAGGCGGCATGATCATCGCGACCCCGCTGATCGTGCGCTCAATCTCAGGCAACTTCATGATGGCCGGACCACCGAGCATTCCCGGTCCCGGCGGGTTCGCAAAGGGCTTGATTGGCACCAAAGGGTCACGGGCGCGGGCACGGTTTGGGACCCGATCAAATGCAGAGATTGCAGGGGCTGGGATGCGCCAGGCAGGTGGTGCGACCGTTTCACTGGTTCAGAGGGTGGCAGATCGAGCGAAACGTCTAGAATAGGTTTCCGCACTTACCCTGCAATCACAAGATCAAACTTGTAGCCATGCAGACTTCAAAGCGACTGTTGGATAAAACATAGTTATCATGCAACGTTAGCGAAATTATTGCTGCGTCGCGGAACTATCCTTCTCACGATAACAAGCGGTGCGCTGTCCATCCATTTCAAGATACCGAAGCTCTAAGATGGGTGCGTTATGCACAACCTGTCGCCAACTGAGGCATCCATACTTGGCGGGCAGTTGTTCGGGGTAACGCTTGGCAACCCATTTGCCAGCTGCAGCCACAGGTACCCACCCACCGACAGCTAACGCACCGAATGCTTCTCGCAACGCGCTCACAATGCCCGAGGCGTCCCAAATTACTTTTCCGTCGGGGGCAATTCCATTGACAAATAGCTCTTCGAATTCCTTCGACTGCAAGAATTCTGACATCGTATGCCGTATTTTGTCCATGTCTTCGGCCCATTCACGAAGTTGTCCGAAGTGATGGTCGATACGGTCGTATGCCTTGATCAATGCATCTTGCGCGGCACGACATCCATCCGGGCTCCAGAGGTCGTGTTGGTCGATAAAGTGATGAACCAAATTGTTCCTTAGAACTACCATTTCTCTCAGATCACTCTCAACGCGGACGAACTCTGCATCCGGCAAGCCAAGTGACATCTTCATGGCGAACCAATTGACGTTCTCTGGAGAACTGGTTGGCGTCATATCGGGAGGGTCGTTCTCATCGGCAACGACATACGATCCAAGAAGATCACCAACCAAGGTGCCGAGCGTCTTGCGGGCCGCTTCGTCAATCTGCGTTGCCTTTGCCCGCTCCAAGACATGAAACGGTCCTGAGACCTTGTGATGCGCCACCATGGCTTTGATCAGCCGCTCATACTGTTGTAGCCGTAACATGCATCGACCCAGCAACCGCTGAACTTCTTGCTGAAGCGACTGCAGGTCTTCGTTGCCTAACATCGTCATAGTAAAATCCGGTCTCTGGCCCCGGTCATATCAACCATATTTCGACCTTAGACGCGATGCTTTCGATCATCTTGCCCCACAAACAATCCAAAGATCTAGCGTTACCGGCGCAGAGTCCGCATCTGTTGGGGTTTTACACATTCCGATGCAGCTTCATCAAAGCAGCCATTCAATACTGTCACGGATTCAGCAAGCTATTTTTTGAGCAAATAGTTATCGTTCTGGCTCCACGCGTCATCGCAACATAAAGGTTTCGTGCATCAAGTTGATCGGCGTTCAAAACAACAGCATGATCAGCCTCCAGCCCTTTCAAAAGTAACGTCGAGCCAATAGCAGCTAAGGGGAGTTGACGCCCGACGGCGCGGTTTTCTTCGCGAATTTGAATGGCGGCCTCGCTAAAGGTCAATGCCGCGTTTGACTGAACCAAAGACAACGCACGGAGGGTTGCGCGCAAGACGCCAGGCCGATAGCAACGCGATCCGGTTTGGGCCGAACAACACGACAGGATGCTAGCCAATCCAGAAAAGGTAGGCGCTTTTTCAACTTCTAGAGCAAGTAACTCTAGCTCGCTCGGACCCGTTCTCGCCTTACCGCTTTTAATGGCTTTCATGCGGCTTTGGACTCCCTCGGAACCAATGTTGGTAATTAGGCTCTCAGCAAGATCTAACGTCTCGCGGACTGAATACCCATCAGACAAATCTAGACCATTTGCAAACGTGGTGAGATCTTTGAGATCAACTGGTTCAACTGTGACAATACCGGGAACATTTTTCGCAACCCTATATCGGCTTGCTGCTGACATGCTGTCGCCAATTACTAGCGAGGTTTCGTTCTTTGCTTTGTGAGCACATCGGGCCGCAGCAACAAGTTTTGAATGATCATTGTCGCCATCCAATTTGACCCATTTGACTGATTTGGGGGCTGCCGCCAAATCAACGGCACCGCCTGTAAGCAGTGCTTTTCGCACAGACAAGAGCCACTGCCCAAGCTCTTCGTTTCCGGCATTTCGCCACCTCCAGGGGGTATCTAGCTCAGAAATTATTGGGAAATGTTTTACAACATGCTTATCCCAATCAGCCAGCGGGTCATTCCCAAAACCGAATATTGCTTGCATCGGATCCGCCAAGACGCAACAGGGCAAATGTTTCGCAGCATAAAACATGATGCCGTGCTGATTGTGAGAGCAGTCCTGATACTCATCAACCAAGATGCGCGAATAGCTTGCTTGTAGCACATCAGTTATGTGGTTTGCCTTAAGAAGGCTCCACGCGGCCTTCCTGATCTTTAGATAGTTGGGTTTTTTAGGGTTTGCGCCCCCATCATATCCTGAACGCTCGGGGAACGTCGAAACCAACCTTATCGACCAACCATCAATCGTCGCCAGCTTGTAACCACCAGTTGGTAGCTTCTCCTTAGCTAGTCTCTGCCGCAGGGCTGCCACCCCAGCGTTCGTGTGGGTCAAGACCAAAATAGGTTTGTCGGATTGGTTATTGCGAAGCGCCTCTACAATGAGCTGTGTCTTTCCGCACCCAGCGGGGGCGATAACCATCCCACGCTCGATAGTTAGCAGATCAACATCAGCCATCGATGGCCCCTGACCACTTGAGAATTTCGCTTAGTAGATCCGGCAACTCGGAGTGAACACAGTTATCTAAATCTGGACCGATAATTGAATAGGCAGCCTCCTCCATGTGGGAAATTCGCTTGAACCAAGAACCGCTACCGGCAGCTGCCGCCAACTGCCTGCGTTTCTCTTCGGTTATTTCATTGAACCAGTTGCTGAGATCGATCGGTCCTTCGCATGCGGTCCGTAAATGATCTAATATCCGCTGCTCTCCATGAAGTTCTTTCGCGTATGACCATAACTGCAAGACTGCTTCATCGCTAACGCAATCAAAGAGTTCAGCCTCGATTGCCCAGCCTTCCGTCCACTTGAAGACCTTCCCACCCACGCCAACAAAATCTCTCTCATCCTTTTCCTTGGGTTGGACGTCATCATCCCGCAAGGTAGCTACATTATATCCCAACTTCAGGAAAGACATCGCAGATCGGTAGATTTTGCTTACGCCACCAGCATCGACCAAAACGCCACCTGCTGCGGCAAATGTCGAGTGCCCGCCCTCTGCCAGATAACGGTCAATACCACGAACCAGTCCGACTTCGGTTGCCCCCTCACAAACCAGCACGTTAGTCCCTAGAAAGGCCTCAGACGCGATGCGAAGCGTACCTTGAATTGCGTCATCAACGCCCGCTTGAACAACTGAATGCTCATCTCCACGTCTAATAACGTAGAGCTGCGGCCCGCTCAGCTCACGTAAAACAACGGGCGAATGGGTCGTCATAAATATCTGAAATAACGTTGCTTCGGTCTTAGAACCCAGCTCCAAAAGAAATTTCGAAATTCGATGTGGCTCTAACCCGATTTCCACCTCATCGACCAGCGCAATCGACGCCGTCTCGGCAACCCGATTTTGCAGTCCAGCGACGAGCAGGCGACTTGATCCAAGGCCCAACTTTCTGAGCGGGACACCTTCTGAACTATGCAGCGAAATAGTGCTTCCTGAAAAATTCACAGAGTGTGCGTCCAGCATCGCTCGAACTGTATCCCCAACATCAACGCCAAGGGCTTGAGCCGCACCTGAGATGATGCCTAACGTATCTTTCAACTGGTCTCCTGCGGTGTCACCAAAGCTATTCCGAGCTTGCCGCGCTGCGTCAGCCAGTGCCGCAGATGCATCAGCTTTTTCCTCCGTTAGTGCGTTTAAGATTGAGCCGCGTTGCCATCCGAGATGTTGATTTGCAAAAACGCCTATACGGTTGGGCGCAATGTTAACCCTGTCGCCCCATGTCAGGCCTCTGGATAGGCCTTGAGCTTCCGCACGGTCAGATTTCAAATGCCATTGTGGCTCTAGGTCGTCACCAATTGTTAGCTGAACCGTAAGGACCGTCTCCGAACCCTCTGAGGGTTCATCTTCAAGGTTTCCCTCCTTGTCGAGCCCCAACAAAAAGGGGCCATACGTATCAAGCGTTTTCAGTCCATCCTGCAAGTCACCGATAGTTGCTCGAACGATAATTTCGTTGTCCACTGACATATTGTAAAAGTCTGCATCCGTGACAGGGAGGTTGCGCCGAGCTCCCAAACACCAATCAATTGCGTCCAAGACTGTGGATTTACCGCTGTCACCGGGACCGACCAGACAGTTCATATTAGGGGAGGGAAACCAAACCAGTTTCTGGATGCTTCTAAAATTGTATACTTCTAATTTTCGGATACGAGCCATTTAAAGTTCCTAATTAAGGTCAATGAGCACCAAACGCTTAGGGTTTCGATCGATTGTCAAGAGCACACGAATTCAATCACTTAACTTTAGGTTGTGCACAATGAAAGAACAAGCTCACACGTTTCAATAGCGTTGAGAGAACCTTGCATCGAATGATGCTCAAGGCAGAATTCGATTTCGCGCAGCCGAGGTCTTCCTCCCTATTTGCAAGTGACAATATTGCGCTTCTGCGAAGATCGGCTCTCCGCCCTTAACCCCGAGCTGCCTCCTCCATAAATCTCTCCACCCGTGCAGCTCCTGCTTGATACTCGCCCAAACCAGGCTTTTCGCCTGACGCCGGACCCCGCTCTTCATTGGCCAAAGCATAGATCTCTTCGCGCCGCGTCCCTCCGCTTTCGGACCCGTCACCTGAAACCGCTTTCGGCATCTCAAGCGCTCCAATCTTTGCCTCCAGCGCCTTGATCTGCCCTTGCAGACCGCGCATCTGGTCCCCCGCTGTGGGATATGGCAGATCGCCTGTCTGCTTGTCGAAGATCTGCTTAAAAAACCGATCCTCATAGTATTTGATTCGCTTGGCGCGCACGGGCATTTGCGCGTCGACCACCAGAACGATGTCATCAAGATCCATGCGCCGCGCTTCATCCTCGGGCAGCAACGCGGTCTCTTCGGTCCGTTCAGACATGCTGCGCCCCGCGAAGGGGTTACGGCCGACTGATCGCGAGCGGGTCACCACGCGCTTGGTTGTTTTGCCGACGGCTTTGCTGAGCTCTTCGATGGTCTTTTCATCTGAGGGAGTCAGGTAGAGCTTGATACCCGCGTTGCCCTGCAAGGCACGCCGGGCATTTTCGCCGTAGATTTCGTCCAAGGCCGGGATTGTCTGTGTGACGATCGCGAGATTGGCCCGGTAAGATCGCAGGGTTTCGATGCTGTCGGGCACGATCGGCATTTTGCCCAGGCGGTTGAACTCATCGAGCATAATCATGACCGGCCAAGGCTCGTCCTTATCAGGTTCATGATCTTGCAACGATGCCAGTAAGTCCGAGAAAAACAGGCGGATCAGCGGCGCGAGCGGTTTGACCATCAGCGGTTCGACTACGAGATAGACCGAAAACGGCGTCTTTCGGATGTCGCGGAAATCGAAGTCTGACGATACGGTTGCGCGGTCGATCGCGGGGTTTGACCACTGCTTGAGGCCCGAGGTCATGAGAAGCGACAGATAGGAGGTCAGGGTATCGTTGTTGGTCGAGGCCATACGCATGAAAATCAGCTTGGCGGCTGGATTGACCACTTCGTCGGCGCGGCGGCGACATTCCTTCTGCTTGTCCCCGCCTGAGGCCGTGATGCGGTAGATCTCGCCCAAGGTCGGCCGCTTGCGCTCAAACGCCAAAAGCCCTGCCGCTACGAATAGATCGATACCGCCATCAAGGAGCCCCTGAACCCGATCGTTATCAGCCTGAAGGAACAGCGACGCCAAGAGTTGTAGCTCCATCTGCTGGCGGTCGACATTTTCGAGCGCCGATATGCGCAACAAAGGATTGTAGCGGTGCGAGCGGCCGTCCTTCCAATCCGTCGGCGCGAACCGAAACACCTTGTCGCCCTGCGCAGCCCGGTGGCGCGCCGTCGCCTCGAAGTTTTCGCCCTTCACGTCCAGCACCACCGCGCTGCCCTGATAGGTCAGAAGGTTCGGGATGACGAAACCCGTCGTCTTGCCGCGTCCGGTCGGGGCGACGATCAAAGCATGGGGAAAAACCTTGGACATGACAAAGGGCTTTCGGCTCTTAGGCTTGCCCATTTTGCCTAGGACAAAGCCGTGGCCGGGCTTGCCGAAAAAGCCGTTCTGCTTCATCTCGGACATCTGCTGCCAGTGGGTTTCCCCAAATTTGGTCAGCGCATCGTTCATCACCACCGCACTGAGCAAAACACCGGCACTAGTGCTGATCCCCACGATCAAGTGAACAATCTGCATATCGGCCGGATGGGTCATTCGGAGAACCCCATAGCTGCGCGCCAACATCAGGAAATCGATATCCGCCCCGACCCCGAACCAGCGGAACGTTAGAAAGGCCGACGCCAGAACATACCCCAGCACCCCGCCCAGAAGAGCAAAGCTCATAACGCCGAGTGCGATCTGCGCCTTACCCATGCGTCACGCCCTTTTCGCCGTCGGCATCGACATGCCGCTCGCGTTGAACATCAATTTCTTCATTGGCGATCTCGTCTAGGACGTGCTCCATCGCCACGCTGCTCGCCAGAGCGGCATCGCTCTGCAGATAGGCTTTGGCCGCATAGAGCCGATCCAGGCGGTCTTCGATATGTGCGTCCAGCGCGGTCTCATCGCCAATCGCCAAGTCAGGGGTATTTTCTTCACCGACCAGATCCTCCAGTTCGGCCCTCAAGGTCTCGCGCTCCAGATCGCTGCGGAATGGCTCTGCGGTCGGATCATCTCTCAAACGGCTCAGGATTTCAGCCGTGGTCGGCGGCAGCCGATCGATGATGGCTTCCTGCCGGTCGGCCTCCACCGCCCCACTGTCTTTGATAACATCGCCATCGGCCAACAAACGGCCCAGGTCACTGTGCAACTGATCGAGACGGTCGATTGCTTTCTCGAGCTCATCGGTGCGAGACAGGTCAAAACCCTCCTTCTCGGCAATCGCCTTCAAGTCCTGGCCAAGCCATTGCCTCTCTAGCGCGGCATTACCTGCGCCGATTTCGACGCGACGCGTCACATCCTGCGCGTCAATGCCGGTGCCTTTCAAAGCCTGCTGCAGACGGTCTGCCAGAGCTGGATCCTGCAAAGCGCCTTGGGCCTCGGCCCGTATATTCGCAGCGGAATAGATCCCACTTTTGGACGCATCTTCGAGCAAGGTGTGGGACTGCGTTCCCATTGGGCTCAGATGGGACAAGGAGCGATAGATGTCGTTCAGCTCATGCTCTAGCGCGGCACGCCGCTCCGCCGGGGCGTCCGCCACAATACGTTCAGCTTGGTTGATCTTTTCATGGAATGCATCCACGACCTCATCAAAAGAATGCTGTTCTTCGGCCATCCCATATACCTTTCCATCTGCTTCAATCGGTTTGCCATGCGCCAAGAGCCGCGCGGCCTTGTCCAAGGCTGCTGCAATGTCATGCTGGTTCTCGCGAGAGGCCTCGGCGGCCAGGCCGCGATAAAGCCGCGCGTTATGCGCCACCTCAGCCAAGGCACGGTCAAGCTCCGGCCCCACGTGCTCACGTTCGGTCAGCTTCTGGCCCGTGGCTTCCGCGCGACGCTGGTCTGCATCGCTTGGCCTCTTCGTCGTGATCCCACGTTCGAGCTTTCGGGTCGCCTCAAGGCGCAGCCCATAGCGGTCCGATACCTCCACCATCGCTTCGCGAAAACTGTCGTAGTTGAAGTGATGCCCTTCCTTCAGAAAGAAGAACTCCCCGTCCTTGCTGCGACGGTTCAAAACGATGTGGGCGTGCGGGTGATCCCGGTCCTCATGCACGGCGGCGATGTAGTCAAAGTGGCTGCCTTCGCCCTGAAGGAACCGCTCGCAGATCTCGCGCGTGATCTCAGCAACATCCTCGCCGCGCGTGCCAATCGGAAAGGCCATCAAGAGATGCGAGGTGTGCCCCAGCTTGGGATGGAACCCCTCATTCCACTGCTCTGAAAATCGGCGCGTGACCTGCTCGATCTCTTTGGCTGACAGAACGCTTTGGCCATCATAGGTGCCACGGCTGTCGATGATGAAGCTGGACTTGGTGGTAAGGTATTCCAGCTGGTTGCGCAGCTGCGCTTTGTTGTGAGTGCCGCCATCGCGAATGGCTTTGAAGATCGCAGGGGAATGCCCCATGGCGGCGCGGGCCATTTGCTTGGCACGGGCGCGCGGGACGCTTCCTCGAATGCGGCTCCAGTCGCGATCGAAGAAGGCCTCTTGCGCGGCAGCAACGGCGCTATTGCGGGCCATCGGCAAAGCCTCCCAGTACGCGGGCAACCTCGCCAGACAGCGCGCTTCGGCGGCGCTGCGCCATGTCTTGAACCTGGTCAGCGATGTCGAAGATCAGCCCGGCCAAGGCGCGGACCTGGCTATGCGCAGAATTGCCATAGGGCGGCGTCTTGCCCTGTCGCTTTGCTTCGTTCAGACGCTGCGCGATCTGGTTGATGTTGTTGCCGGTTCGATTGAGCGAGGCCGAGAGCCCCTGCATCTGATTGGCGAGTTCATCGTCGGGAACGAAGAGATCGTTTGAGGCATGGATCAACCGCCGCAATCCCTCCGCGCGGCTGGTGATATCATGCCGTGCCAGCACCGCATCGAAACCCGCAAGCTCTTTAGTTGTCAGCCGGACATTCACCAGTTCTGAACGCACGCGCGCGTCAAGCTTGCGGCTTTGATCGGCCTTCAACGTGTAGAAGATGCTGCGGGTCGTGACGCCGAATTCGCGGGCCAGATCCTCGATCGGCACCCCCTCGGCACGCTTGCGCACGATGGCAAAACGCTGGTTCTGCGTCAGTCGCTTGTGCCGTGGTCTGCGCGGTCGGCCCATGTGAAGTAATCACCCCTATTTCTTGCCAGCATCATACAGGCAGCCCTGCTATGGCATTTCGCTACAATTGATTCAATATTATAATATTGCATCAACTGCCTGTATTCCGTTTGGAGCAGCCATAGGCTGCGACCGCCGGGCAAAGCCCGTCCCCATGCGCAAGGCATGGCACCACTAATCGTGGTTCCACGCCTCAGCATCGCCAAGCAATTGCAGCGCTATTGCGCGGGCCGCGCCTTCAGCGCTGGCATAGGTTTGATGATCGGGCAGCTCTTGCAGATCAAAGGGCTGTTGCGGGTCTTCCGGGGTCTCAACTCGGACATAGATCGCCCAGCCATCAATCAGTTCTGGATCATCACAATACTCCTGCCTGCCATCGGGCAGATTGCAGAACCCGTGGAGATGCACGCTGGCGCGGCCCTCTCGGGCCGCCTGCCTGATGTCAGAATACCTCATGGCGAACCTCTGCACTTTCCCCGATGAAAAATTCGTCAGGCTCGCCATTCAGGCGGGTGCCATCCCGACTGGTCAAGCCGATAGCTGACCCATTCCGTGTGAAGGTGATGAGGTATTGCCCGAGGTCATCACTCGTCACTACATATCCGCTGTTGACCCAGTGAACGCGGTTGCCCGCGTCCACTGCTGCTTTGATATCTTCCAAGGTCATCGCAACGCCTCCTCAAGGATTGCGAGAGCCCCGAGACAATCGTCGATGTAGGGCTGCTCCTCGCCGTCAAGATCGTTCAGCTCCAGCCGGTTCAACACCGCGTAAAGCGTGGCGCGGGCCTCACGGGCGGCGCTTCGCAAGCTGACGGTATCGTCCAGACGCACCGTCGCAAAATCATCGCTGTGATAATCAGAGATCATGCTGCCACCTCCTTGCTTTGACCTGCAGCGTTCAAAACAAAGTCGGCAGCTTTCTGCGCCTCGGACGCCGCGCGAAAAATCGCCCGCTTGTCCTCCTTGAGCGCTTTCAACCACCCTTCAACATAGGCGGCGCTTTGGTCGAATTCCGGCGCGACGCCAATCTGAGCACCAAGGAAACAAGCACCGATTTCCGCCACCAGTTCTTCAAAGGCATAGGCCTCGCGGTTCGCAAATTTCTTGATCCGCTCAAGCCGCTTTTCGCTACCGGTCCAGTGGATAGATTCATGGGCCAATGTCCCATAATAGCCTGCCGCATTGTGAAACGTGGCAATTGGTGGCATATGGATGTGATCTTTTGCGGGGCTGTAATAGGCGCGCGGGTCATCACTGGTGAGGATCTCCGCCCCTGTCCGGCTGAAAAACGCCTCAAGCTCAGGATCTTCGGCCGTGCCAAGATCGCGAGGGGCCTCGGGGCGGATGTAGTAGTCCTCCGGCAAACCCTCGATCTGATCGGCATTGAACACGCGATAGGCGCGCGCATAGGGCAACTCTTCCTCAATACCCAGTTCGTTCTCTTTGGTAAACGTCCCGTATTTGACCACGGTTGACGACGTTTCGCCTTTGCGGACTTGGCCGCCCAGCTCCTGCGCCTGTTTGTAGGTCATCCAGCGGCTGGAAACATAACCATGCTTGGCCGACATGACCCAGAGCATCAGGATATTGATCCCGCGATACTCCTCGCCGTTGTGCCGTGTCGGCAAGGCAGTGCCGGACGCGCTTCCGGTCCACGGCTTGCGCCATGGCGGTGTGCCTTCCTCTATCTCTGCAATAATGGTGTCGGTGATATGGGCATAAACATCAAACTTCGGTGCCATTTGTGGCCTCCTCGATCAAAGTGACGCGGGTGAGGCTTCGCGCCCCCTTCCGCCGATGGGCTGCGCCTCGGCCACCTGATCTGACCGAATACGCATGTATTCGGCGGAACAGAGTGGGAGAGGGCAAAGCCCGACCCACGGCCCTGAACGGGGCTGTCAATCGGCCACATTTGCGAAGAAAATGTCTGCGCCAAAATCAGACGCCAATTTGCCCCGCGAGGAATGGCTCGCTCGCGAGGCAGGGGAAATTGGTGGCTGATTTTGGGGATGGACTAAGGTTGACCGCCACGGTCAGGGATGTTGGGCGGACAAAAAAGGAATGATGCCTGGATTGGGGTGAACGGGCCAACGGCCCGTTGAGCCCTGATGCAGTCCATTGGGAGATGTTGCCCGCGCGCAAAAGCGCGGGCTCCTCATAGGATTAGATTTGCTTCCTCTGCTTGCGCGACATCGCCAGATCAAAGCGTTATTTGGGCAAGAAAACACAAATCATGTTGTTTACCCAAGTCTCGTCACTAAGAAATAGCCTTGTCCACAAACCCCAGAGTAGTCGCGTTCTCTGTCAAAGTTCTGACCTTGGAGCGCTCTAGACCAGAGGGGACTTCGGCATCTATCTCTAGCTTCAACGTCACTTCCGCACCAGGAAGGGTCGTCAATTGCTCAACAATCGCCTCAACGATTTGGGCCATATCTCGAGCCGGTCGCTCGGGTGACAGCATTACTGTTCCTTGAAAACGCGTTGGATCATGAGGCTGCGACACATCTGAACTTTTCGCTGAGCTTCCAGCCTCGACAACCGCATCGTTACCTGAAGAATGAAGATGATCTTGAGTGCCTCCTGAGGCTGCGGGCGCACTTGGTGATAGCTCGCTGCCTTTGGGGGGCGCTTGTTTTTCCCGCGCAACATCAGCCGTTGCGGGGCGGACAATTAGGCTCTCGGGATCGATTGTCACTGTTGACCCCGAAGCGCCTTCAATCAAGAGTCCCCGATATTCAGCACGCGATTGTTCAAAAGCTTCAGCGTATGCAAAAGGCCCAGGGACCATCGCGCCAATTGCTGAACGAACACAACGAGTTAAAACCTCCCGATCTTTCAACCTAGGCAAATAAGTATACCGGTTCAGATACTCCCAAAGATCTTTTAGGTGTAAGTGTTCACGATCGTTCCAGATGTACTTTTCGAGTTCACGATTGAGACGTTCAGGGCCAATCTCTGGGAGTAATGCTTCTTCACTCACCAGCTTCTTACTGGCACGGCTAAGCAACCCATCTTGCGCGGGAATTCGAGCCGAAGAAAAGCCAACATCTGTTTGTGCGCTATCTTGATAAGGGTAAACAAGGTACGACCAAGTCTCTTTTAACCTAGTCTGCACGGTTTCTTTTGCTTCCTGTGCCTTGTCTTTAGCCAAGGACATTTCGCTCGATTTCAGATCCAGACGCCCACTATTTGCATCGCGAACAATCCCATCCCATGCCAAAAGAGAACGCATTGCGTCCTTGAGGTTTTCAAGCTGACGAGCATCGGGGGCTAGAAAGACCAACGTGTTTCGGTAAACGCGTGGCGTGTTTCCGCGTTGTAGTAGGATATCTTTAACTTCCGCCATCGCTTCCGACTTGTCGCGACCGTTGTGTGGGTACTCTACACCGAGCACAACTGCGCGCACGCCGCCAGCTTCGTCTGGAACCGCTGCGGAGCTTTCAGGGGCAACTTGTACCGCGTCGAAATGACCGCGATCCGCAATCCCATTAATGTAAGACGCTAGAGCCTTGTCGATCTCGACCAGAACCAATGCATCTTCTAGTTGGCCCGCCCTATCTGCGGCCACGCGATTGAGGCTGGCAGACATAGAATACCAGTATCGGCCGAGGTCTCCATGCATGAACTTGGCCTGGTTCGTCAGCCGACGCAGAGCGTCACCAAAGATTGCGATTTTCTCACCTGGCTGAACCACGCCTAGGTTAATTTGTTTGTCGTCCAAACCTTTGTTTTCTTGTGAGTGCAGCGGCGCTGTTCCCATGAATACTGTCCTGGCCACACGTCGTGTCGCCGAATATCGATTGAGATTGGGTGCTGCTTGATCAACTTTATATGGTGTTGATGATGTGCCGTCGATATCCCCGGCGATTATCGACTGCCAGGATGGGTCCAAATAATGCAAAAGCTCAGGCTCTACTCGCTCCGAGCTGATCGACACGCTTCCAGGCATTATCATTACTGAAGGGTCGCCAGACATCCAAAGCTCGTGAATGACCTGGGCCATCAATCGCAGCACGCCACGCGTTCGCTGAAACTTCTCAAGAGAACCCCAAGCCGTGTAAAGTTGATCAAACAGATCCGGATGGATCGGGTAAGCCTTCTCCAATTTTCGCCGATAGTCTTCGTCGGCGCATCCTTGCGGAAAATCATTGGGATTTTCTCGATAGAGCTTGGAAAACTGTTTGAGAGTGTTGTCGCGGTGCAAATACTTGTCACCCGGTATCTCTTTAAACAAGCGACGGCGAACAATTTCATAGCTTTCTTCCTGAGAAGCGGGACGCCACGAACTTTCCACACGACTGAACGTCTGTTTCAGCCGGGCCAGCGCCTCATGCCCACCTTCACCGCCAACTTCGATCTGCGACGCAGGTAAGGAGGCAACCAAGAGCGTCTGAGGAGAAGCCTTTACCGCTTCAGTCAGCGCCTGAACAAACGAGAGGTTGGCGTCAAAAGATCCAGATGGCAGCCCTTCCACCTTATAAATCTGACGTAGATACGCGACCCATTCATCAATCAAAATCAAGCAGGGAGCAAATTTGTTGAATAGCTCTTCAAGCAGATCAGAACCCGGCGCGATCCCGCGTTCATCGTTTTGCGCAACCATATCGAACCCGGCTTGGCCACCGAGTTGCCATGCCATTTCGCCCCAGGTTGTCTTGATAACCTGACCACCTTCCAGCTCGATTGTGCTCATCGGATCACGTGACGTACCAACCAAAACGGCTCGACTGACGTTTGCTGGAACGTCCAACCCCTTGCCCGAAAGCAGTTGATCAAGGCCTGGCAAGTCACCAACCCGTGTCTCTCCAGCCATATGGTACAAAGCAAGCATCGAGTGCGTTTTACCGCCCCCAAAATTGGTCTGCAGCTCCACGACCGGGTCGCCGCCGCCACCTGACAACCGCTTGGCTGCACCACTTAGGAGCGCACTGAGACCTTCCGTTAGATATGTACGGCTGAAAAATTCGCGCGGATTACAGTATTCCGGCGAAGCGGTCCCCTTGTGAACTTTCGCAAGATCGGCCGCAAACTCAGCCTGTTGGAACTCACCAGTCGCCACGTCTTCATGGGGTTCGATGACTTCACGCCACGGCTGCAACCCGGCTTGGGTCTCGGTTGAAATCGTCGTGGTACTGGTCTTGCGACGCTCCTCATTCCGCGCAAGTTCCGTGAACTTTGTGCGCAGGATCGACTCTCGCATCTTGCCGATTTCCTCGGCACTGTCGCTGGCGCTTACCGCATCCAGAATGCGGCGCATGCTATCCAGGGCACGCTCCGCATCGTCATAGGTAAACTTGCCGTCGTGGGCGAGCTTGTTACGCACATCGACAAGCTCGTTGACGATCGACCGGTGCGTGCGGTCCAGCACATCGCGGAAGGCATCGTTCCAAAGCCGCTCCATAATCTGCAACAGCTTTTGGGTGTCGAGCGTGAACTTCCCGTTCCCCTCGGGCCGCCAATGAGGGAAGCGACCGATCACCTCTTGCGGCCATCCCTTGCCAAGCCCCACTTCAAGCCGCTGCATCACAAAGGGCTGCAAGCCCTTCTGCATATGTTCCATGCCTTCAAACACATATTGGCGCGTACTTTTTGCCATCTCAAATCACCTTCAAATATCCATGCGGGTCTGGCTGTTTTTGTCGGTCACGTGGATCGTGGCCGCCAGACGGGTCAAATCAGTCCAAACGGCGATCAAGCCGTTGTAAGAGGTCGCCTCTTTCGCATCCTGGCGTTTGTTGCCACAGACGTCATAGAGGTAATAGGCCAGATCCTTGACTGTCTCGGCTCGCTCGCTTCCAATCTTTTTGAGCAGCTCGGCGGCAGCGTATTCACCGTCGTTCTCAAGCGTCCGGATCAAATACTGGCAGCACTCCCAGATGGTCAGATGCGTGTCTTCTTCAGGATCCCAATCAGGGTCGAGCTCGGCGCGTTTCAGGATACGGACCTTCCCGGCAGAGCTTTCGACGATCCCGGCATGCTTGACGTTTTCGACCGAGATGCCGCGCGCCGTGGCGATGCTGTTGGCGGTGCCATACTCGCCCTTGTCATAGCCGTTTTGCTCAAACCAAGTGGCGGCAAAGCGAGTGTCAGGATCAAAGTCGCCATGCAGGTCATTCAGATATTCATCGAGTTCGGTATTGATCAGCTGCAGTGCGGTCTTGACGGTCATCGGACTATCGTCAGCCTCGAGCACGGCCTTGTAGCGCGAGAAGACGCCCATGCCGGGGCCGATAGCCGATTGTGGCATGTCGGCAGGGGAGACGTTGGCGGCCTGAAGCTCCTCAATCGCGGGTGGCAGTTCCCGTTTCAGTGCGCGGATAAACTCGGCCCTCGTAACCATTTCAGCCGTCTCTGTCTTCTTACGACATACCAATACAACCGAGTTCGCAAGCGCATTAGAGCCAGTGGCTCTCATTCGGTTAGCCATCTCGGTTCGCATAGGCCAGGTACCAACAATTGAGTAAGAAGCATCTAAAATCGCCTGCAGAAACGTAGCCCAACCAGTTGAACTGATCCCTTCTTGCTCAATTTCACTTTGCTTGAATGCGTAATATATGGTTGCAGGCACCAAATCTGACGAGCGCGCAGCCATTTGAGAAATAGCTGAAGTCATTCCTTCCAAAAAAAACTGTTCTGCTTTCTCAGTTCCGCTGTGTCGCATTCGATCCGCAACTAACTCTTCCATCTTGGGAACGGCAACTGTGGTGAAAATTTCAGGATATTGATCTCTCAACATTCGACGTAGCCACCCGTAGAAGAAATCCGAAAGATCAGCGTATGGTATGTTGTCGTAGTATGGTGGGTCGGATGATACGACCATGTCACCATCGTACTGGACGCTTTGCGCATCATTATTTCTAATCGTTCCTACCGACGAACCGGACCAACGATTGAGAACTTTGGAAACCGTAGTTGCGCTAATGAGGAAATCTCCGGCCGTGCCTGAGAATGGGTTCGCTTCGAAATAATCCCAGGTCATTGGGATGGCTTGCCGACCAAACATATTTTTCAATTGAACCTTGTCAGCGGCCCATCGACAATGTGCATTGCAGCTGTCGGTTAGCCTGCTGATCGATAGTGCCAAATAGGTAGCTACCGCTGACGAGTATTCTTCTGTACCTTTTACCTCTTGTTTAACTTCATCAAGCAAGTCGACGAAGGTATTTAGTGCAACTAACTGGCGATCCGAGAAAAGCTCTCCGAACGTTTGATATCCATACCCCAGGACGCCAATATATTGAGAATGATTAGGGAGATTAGTCTCTGGCTTCCAACTTGGCTTTACCGAGTTTGCAATCCTTATTTGCTCTTCAGAGGGTTCGGCAAACGCACGGCCGGATTTTGTGCTGACAACAATCGCAAGAAGTGTTCTCCCCATTTTCCCGGATTTTGCACATTCCTTCACGTATTTTGGTGTGATCGCGGAATCAGAGATAATGCATCTAAAGTTTGCGCCACGACCTTCCTTACTCCCCTTTTTGGCTCGAGCGATCTCCTCCCGCGTGCCGCCTTTGTGCACGCGAAAAGATATCTTCTTTTCGACTTTGTCGATGACTGGCTCAAGCCATGCCTCCTTCTTAGCTTTCGAGCTGAGCAGAAAGCTGGACGCAATTGGAACATGGACGTCAGAAAATGCAGGGTCCGGGCTTGGCACAGTTCTTGACCATATCCAGCCAATTACTGGAGCTGAGCCTCCACCGTAAACTTGAGGTAATTCTGCTGAAGGATACAGATGCCCAATGCGTTCAAACGCCTTTTCGCGCATCCATTCGCCGTAGTATTTCACATCTTCGGCCAGACCTTCGGCATTGCGATAGAACGACCGGTCTTTGATGCCCGGATGAATCGGCTCCATGTCCTTGAACTTCGGTGGGATCTCGATCATCGCCTTGCCGATCATCACCGCCACCGGGTTCAGGTCGGACCCATAGGCGGGCAACCCCAGCCGCTGCGCCTCCAGCGGGATCGACCCTCCGCCCGAGAACGGGTCATAGACCGGCGGTAGCTCGCCACCACAGCTGGCGCGGATCTCGGCCCGCGCGCGCTCCAGCACCTCTTCGTTGGTGGAGTTTTCCCATTTCACCAGATCTTCGATGATCTGAAACAGCCGCTTGCGCTCGGCCTCCACGGCCTCCTCGGTTGGGAACTTGTCCGGATGGCTTGATGGGTCATCCACCAGCTGCGCAAACAGCACAGCCCGGCACGCCGCCAACGGCCGCCGCGCCCACCACAGATGTAGCGTGCTGGGATGCCCATGCCGGATTGATTTCTCCCGCGCTGAGGCTGCGTTGATCGCTTCAAGAGGAATGGCGACCTCGATCAGTTTCTTTTTGTAGGTCATTGCTTCCCCAAGTTTATTGCGCGATGAAAAGAGCCTGAAGACCAGAGCCGAGGCTCTGATGTGCCCCTTCGCCCAGCAGGTCTTCAAACATCTCTGCGCTTGTTATTGTTTTTGTATCTGAGTCCTCACCGCGATCCATAGAAGCGCGCGGCAGATCCCGCCCGATGGGTATCCCGATTCCGCGCTCAGCGAAAGACGGATGGAGCAGCTCTCCGTCAACCCGACCGCTTGCAAGATAGAAATTTAAGAGGCGTGAAAGCCACCTTGGGTCCCGTCGAGTTGGATAGGGCGGACAGCAAAAGCACCCAAGGCATTTGCACGTCTTCTGGATAGCTACCGATTTCTTTGGCCGAGCCTGAGTAAGAGCCGAGGCTGTTGCATCAAGGGTGAAAGCAGCCGATTTCGCCTTCTTGTCGACCTCTTTGTCGAGGGCAGACGGCGTGCAGCACCAAGCTTCTTTGAACATACAATCAGTACGCGCCGCTGCGTGAATATCCTCAGCTTCAGGAAACACGTAGAAGGTGCTGTTCGGGTATTTCTTTTCGACAGATGCCAGCTTGGTCAACTGGTCGCGCTCGATCTTGATCCGGCTCCCTGACTGGGCTTTGAACTGAAAGAGGACCAAACTGCCGCCAATTCCTAGAACAGCATCGATCCCTTTTTTGCGCTCTTGCGCCTGTGTCAAACCAAACCATTTGGGGTTTCGGTTGAACGGCATGATGGCAGCGCTGAACGCGGCGCAAAACCTAATCTCAAAGCTCTTTTCTGCGTACCTCAATTGAGCTCTCCTGGAGGAACAGCCCGATCAAGCAGCTTCTTAATGTTGAATTGGATCGCATTCTGATCAAATGGCGGCTCGCGGGTGTCCAACGCCCCTCGAAGATAGCGCGGTTCAACGGCGTATCCGTCCTTGACCTGCACAATCGCCAGAATGAATTTATCAGGTTCATGAAGCGACGTGATGATTTCCTGACGCGTCAGCATAACCGTGTCAGCGCCATCGATCCTCCCCTTCACCTCAATGAACCGCATGTGATTGGTTCGCGGATCGAACGAAGCGATGTCGTAGCCGATCTTGCGGGCAGAGACATCCTCGGGCTCATTGCCCAAAGCGCGCTCCGCATTCATGACAGCATCCATTGCCTTCAACTCGATTTCACGGCGAGCAACGGGATCCTCGGAGAAACCGTTAGGGAAGCTAGAGAATGCGCCCTTCGCCTTTAGCAGCCCCTTCGGCACTACGACCATGCCGCCACGAATTCTTGGTGGTTGGGAAGATATGAAACGCTCTTGATTAAGCAACTCCATACGTTTGCGCAGTCGCTCAGCCAGATCTTCCGCTCGACGTTCCGCGTTCTGCCAATTCGAGCGGCTCTTTCTACCGGCCCGCTCTTGCTCTTTGAGCTCGGCCGCGCGGGAATCCCAGTAGTTGATTTCCTTTTTCAGGCGAGCTTTGACTTCACGCTCGACCTTATCAATCTCTGGAACTCGGCGTTCCTTCACCTCTGTAACATGGCCCTGCGCTAGTTCTATCGTTGCGTATTGCACCACACGTTTCTCCAGATCGGAGGTGAGCCAAGAGGCGGTGATATCATCTTTTACTGCCTCAATTTCTTCGACAGTTGCCGCGCGTAAATTCAAATGCGGAGCTATTCCCGCATTTCGGACGTCGCCATCCTGATCAACAGTCGCGAATTGAAGCTTTTGAGATACGATATTTGCATTTCCTGCATGACCGGCCCTGCCATCTTGCACAGCGTGCTCAAGCAGAAATAGCGCTTCGATTTTTGATCCATCATCGGTATCATCAACTAAAACCGCGCCTTGTTTCATCAGGTGATCATTTTGCTCACGGACAATGCTGATAACTGAGTCAAGCAGCGGATGCCCGGGGTAAACGAAAGCAGCTATGGGTTGCTGGTTGATCTTGGTTTTATCGAAGCATATCCGCTCATACTTCTTTTGCAGCGGAGCGCCTGTACCTGTTTGACGATCGCGCTCACGGACAACTAAGGGAACGTGAGTAATTTCCCAACGGCCTTCTTCACGGCGTTTTATCTGCCCTCCAAGCCTTTTAAACGCCTCGACGAAGAAACTCTGCACGTGGTGTGGCTGAAGGCGTTGCGCCTCCGCTTTCTCCATTGCAATTCGGAGCTCCTGAACCTGTGCCGCGGGCATTGTGTCATTGGTAAGCTGTCGTTTCTGAAGCAAATTGAGCAAATGGCTTTGATCCACAGCACCATCAACAGTCTGAAACAGGCGCGCTTTTACTTCGTCATCATCATTGTACTGGATCGCTTCGAGCAGCAGCTCTCGCAATGGCTGATCTTCGAATAATTCACCGAGAACATCATAGACGCGTCCACCTAAAGCTTCTCGAGCAGCTTCGAGCTTTTCCAAAAGGCGGGCATACACATCGCCTTCACGTGTGTCTTTCGCCACAAGGTTCCAAAGGTGACAAACCTCCGTTTGACCTATTCGGTGGATACGACCGAAACGCTGCTCAATTTTATTTGGGTTCCAGGGCAGATCATAGTTCACCATTAGATGTCCGCGCTGAAGGTTAACACCTTCACCCGCAGCATCGTTTGCTATGAGGACCAGCATATCGCGGTCCTGCATGAACCGCTCAACCACTTTGCGTCGCTCCTCGCGAGTTACGCCGCCATAAATCACATCAACGGCATCAGGCTTGCCAAGGCGTGCCGTCACTCTGTCACGAAGGTATTCGAGCGTATCTTTTGGCTCGGTGAAAATGATCAGTTTTCGACGACTTCCGTCAGCGTCCATCATCAGCTCGTCATCCAAGATCTTATCGAGCTGCTGCCATTTCGTGTCGTGTCCGGAATGCAAGACACTGAGCGCCATGCTCTCCAAGCCCCTTAGGGTATCCACCTCGATTTCAAGCTGCTCTGCCGTTTCAGCACTCGTCGCACTTGTCGAGATCAGCTCTTCCATCTCATCGACTTCGTCCTGTCCGTACTCGTCAGTATTGGTCAAAAGATCCTGATTGATCTTCGCACGGAAAAAACCTGCCTTTTCGCCCTTTTCTGAGAGACGCGCCTCGCCCAGCTCCGCTTCAAGTCGCTCTCTACGGCGCTTCAGGGACTGATAAATCGCCGCCGGGCTCGAAGCCAGGCGACGCTGCAGAATCTGAAGTGCAAATCCGACATTGTTCTTCTTCCGGCCATCGCTTTCGGCGAAACGCAAGACACGATTCATCTCATCTCTTACGTAGTCGGTGACCGCCGTGTAGAGCTCCGCTTCTTCCGGGGAGAGCTCATATTTTACCGTGTAAGCACGCCTCTCGGGAAACAATGGGCGACCATCAAATCGCAAAAGTTCCTCTTTTGTCAAACGACGCATCATGTCTTCGACATCCGCGACATGCACTCCGTCGCGAAAACGCCCTTCAAACCGATCTCCATCCAGCAACGCCATGAAGAGCTGGAAGTCTTTCTCCTTGCCGTTGTGCGGTGTCGCAGACATGAGGAGAAAGTGTCGGCAAATTTGCCCAAGTTTCTGCCCGAGTTGATAGCGTTTTGTGAATTTGGCTTCGTTTCCAAAGAACGTCGCAGACATACGATGTGCTTCATCTGCGATGACTAGATCCCACTCAGTTGAACTAAGCAGTTTTTCCTGCAAATCCTCATTGCGAGCCAATACGTCTAAGCGGGCGATCATCCTGTTGCTGTCATTGAAGGGGTTCCCTGATCTGGAACTTTCGATCATGTCCCGGCTAAGGATATCGAATTCTAGGCCAAATTTTTCCCAAAGCTCATCTTGCCATTGCTCTACGAGGCTGCCCGGGGCCACAACTAAGCAACGCTCGAGATCACTGCGTGCGATTAGTTCTTTGATCAACAGCCCCGACATAATGGTCTTTCCAGCCCCTGGATCATCGGCCAACAAAAACCGCAACGGTTGACGAGGCAACATCTCCCCATAGACCGCCGAAATCTGGTGAGGCAGAGGATCAACCTGACTTGTATGGATGGCCAGATAGGGATCAAAAAAGTGCGCGAGCTTTATTCGATTTGCTTCAGTCACCAGGCGCAACAAAGAGCCGTCTGCGTCAAACGACCAATTCCTACCATGCGCGTGGATGGCAAGGCGATGCTCGTCATCGCGATAAACCGTTGTTTCTGCTACCGCTCCGCTAGATTGTCGAAACACGACATTTATGGCTTGATTGCCAATCCACTCGACAGAAACCACTTCCACAGGCGTGCCAGGGACCATACCCTCAACCCGTCCACCAGGCTTTACGTCTTCAAGCTTTGTCATAACCGGGTATTTCCTGAATAATTCTTCTTTGAAAAACTGTTGCTGTGCCACTCTTCATTTCGCCCCCATTGCCTCAATCGGAACACTTGAAGGATCGGCTAAAACGATGTGCTGCTGATGCGCGGGACGAGAACGCGCAGTGTCATCCAGCCCAAGCCGCCTCAACGCATAGAAAAGCATACTTTTTCGAACCTGGATGAACGCACTACCGTTCTCCATGCCATAATCAAGCTCCACAACTTTTCGCTGTGAGACCGAAAGCTCCGGGTGCGGGACTATTTCCAGTTCAATTTTGGTACCCCAGTCGGAATCCTCCGCCTGGTCAATTCCCGCATCACTTCCCAACTGGACACCGAGCATTCTGCTGATCACAAAATCGCGAAAACCACGGGTCTCGAAACAATACGCTCTAGCGTGCCAACGAAATCCGTCAAAACAAAGCGCATGAGGAGCAATTTCACGCGTCTTGGGAATCGGAGAGCTCATTGATTGGTATCTGACAGACAAGCGTAGTTTAGAGTCGATAGCACGCATGACAGGCTGAAGAGTTTCTGGCTTCACGCCACGCGCGGGAACCGGCGGGGAAAACACCTCGGGGCGTAGCGAGTACCAGTCCGCATTCGCCACTCCATTGCCGCGAGACATTTCCAGTAAATCGTTCAAATACCTTTCGGAATTTGGCGTATCGTACTCAGGAATAAAACTGCTCTTAGGAACGTAAGTTTTTGCATTCAGGTCATAAAAAATGTTGCCGGGGTGGGCTTTTTTGTAGGCGTTAAGTTCCTTTGATGCCTGCGCTCTGGATAGATCAAACGCATCCATAAGGTCAGAAAGCCCGAGTTGACCGCACCAAAACAACCTATGCTCCATGAAAGAACGACGGCGATACGTTACCCACTGCGTCCTATGATGTTGTACAACTTCGACCATAACCATGACATACACCGCATCTCCAGATGGGTCTAGATATAAGATGGTTATTTTCCACTGCATTCACGCCATAGTTGCGCGCCCTAAAGGGAAGAAGGAGAGGACAATTTAGACTTCACAATTGGCTGGCCCCCAGACAATGCTTGTCATCGTTGGCTGACTGCCACCCGTTAAGAACCAGGGCGGTGAACCCACCCTGGCGCTGAGGTCACTCGGTGACCGGATCATCGTCGCGGCGCGGGAAGGCGACCATTTCGACGTCGGGAAACATGCTGTGTTTGACGTTGATCGATGTGATGTTGCCGTCGTCGTCGGTGTTGACGAAGAGGACGCCGCAGCGGTCCCAGAAGTTCTTGCCGTCTTTTTCACCGGATTTGACCTTCAGTTTCAGAGTTTGAGTAGCCATTTTTTGATCCTCACTTTGAGCGTTTCGATGAACATGACCAAAGCTGGTACCAAGGGGCTGTCAGCGAGAAACTTGCCTCGCGAGGAATGCGCTGGCGCAGGGGAATTTTCTTGTTGAAGCGGGGCTTGCCCCGCGTCTGCTACGGCTGCCCGCTTATGTTCAGCAGTCGGAAACACGGCACTGAGAATGAAAAACTGGCAACCCCAAAATACTGCTGCGTAGATTTCACAAACCCCAAAAGAACCAGAACTAGAGACCACGGCCTGGCCAACTGAAACGAAAATGACGGACGTAGTATTTGTCATGCATGTACTTCAGATCGTCTTCCCAATCCGAAATCGCATCCTCGTAGCCGCGTGACTGCATTTTTTTGAAGTTTTTCGCTAGACCGGCAATGTGATAAGCGATTTTTCTAAGCCTCAAAGCAGACTTTGGTTCGCCCCACATACGAAGAGCCGAAATCCTTTCGACTGGTGGAAGATGTCCCGAGAAGCAGCGGTCCAGGATCAACTGCCGTGTCGATGCTGGCAAGCCATTTGTTTTCCCGACGGTATATCCGAGCACTTTCAGAAAACTTTCTTCAGCCCTCTCAAAATCACCGCCACCATGACCACTTCCAACATCTGTGGTAGGCCATTTGAAGGCTTCCACCTCGGGCAAATCTCGGACTCTTCGCCTCCACTCCTTTTCGACAGCTGAAACAATCAAAAGGTGTTCGTTTTTCTTTTGGCCTGTCGAATTGGCTGCACGTGATGTGTTTGCCTTCCACAGGTTTAACAGTTGCTCATTGTTTGACTTGGACAGGGAAGAGCGAATTCTTTTTCCGCTTTCGACGAGTAATGACATCTCTCGCTTCTGACGAGCTTTTGCTTGCCGCTTCACCTCTTCTTTTCTGCGAGCTTCTTTTGATTTTCCCTTTTCCAGCCTCTTTTGGACTTTTTGCTCTTTGGCTGCCCGTTGTTGATCGATATGCCGCTGCTTTCTAGCAGCTGTTTCGATAGCCTTTGCCCATGAATGAAAGTGTCGCTCGTAGATCAAGTCTATTTCCGCCTCGTGGCGGATGACGGTTTGCCCTTTGAAGGTCAGGCCGACCGTGAATTTCGGTCCTTCTTGCGGAGACCCGACCCACATTTCATCTCTCATCACAGTGAAGAGGCGCACGAAAACCTGGTTGAAGATCGGATCGTCGCCAAAGCCGTGCAGTTCCTGATAAGCCTTACCGACAGCAATCCACTCTTTTGGCTGATCAGCCAAGCTGTTCAAAACGAAAAGCGACAATTTTCGAACGGTATCGAGATTAAGTTCAAATTTGGATCTACTCATTGGCATCCGCCTTTAAAAATCAATTACTTAAGCTCCTTCGAAGATTGCTCTTAAACGGGCATTTTTTGTAACCCTACTTCAAAAGAGTTAGGCGACTCCTCAGCGCGCCATCGATCGAAGCAAGCAACGCCTCAGGGAAACCTTCCGGAAGCTGATTAAATGTAGCCTCAACGATCGCGTGCGAAGTCTCCTGCAGCTCTTCAAACAGGCCCTGCACGACCGCGCGGGACAAGCCGGATTGAACTCCTGTCTCCACGATGTGGCGGCCTACGATATTTGCCACTTTGTAGTGGTTTGAGTTTCCGAAATTCATAGCGAGCTTGAAGTATTTTCTCTCGATCTGCCGGGCGTCGACGGTCGGCTGCACCGTCAGCACGTCGTAAAGCGGTGTCATGCGAAAGCGACCGCCGGGTAAGAGGCTGACGCTGAAGTTCTTACCATGTCCGTCTGTCGCGCCCAGCAACCAGAAAAGGACATTCGCTTTGAAAAAATCGTACCGGTCTTTGTTGGGGTCATCACTACCCAACAAGAGTTCCATGATGTCCGAGACCCCGGGGCCGCCCTCGTTCTGGTACTTTTGCGTGGGCACAACGGATAATGCTTGGCAGCAATCCTCCTGCGGCAGACGGATCAAGCGGCCATCAGACGTCCAGCGCCGATCAAAACGCTCTACCACCAAGGCTTTCCTATCGCCAAACTGAGCCATTTCGACATTCGCAGCCCGAAGCCCAAACGCTTCCATCAACTTCAGGCACAGGTATTCGTTTTCAACGCTGTCGGACAGGTCCATGCCGTTGGGCAATCTGCCGATTTGCGGCTTGATGATGTGCGTGGTTGGCGTCGTACCGGTTGGCTCTATCCACTGGCCATCTTTACGAAGCAGCGCGGTTTTTTCCTGTGCACCAGCGACAGAAATGCGGAAATCATTCTCTCGGCGGATACCCAGTGGTGCTAGATCGAGGTCGCTCAAAATGGCCCCGATCTGCGCCTCGTTGACAGGTTCTCCAGTTAGCTCGGACATTGGCTGTGGCTCTTGCCCGTCGAGCAGAAACTGAAGCGCACCGATGCAGTCCCGCCCAATTTGTGACAGCAAGCTGAAGGCATCGACGCCTTCGGCCCCGACACGTTCCGCGACCCTTCGACGGATGACATCGCTATCGGGCAACAGGTTGTCAAAGACGGCCATCACAGGTGCGCCGCTGTAGCGGTTCTCCTGCAATGGCAACGATAGCGACACCGGCATCCGGTGCTCCCACTCGAGCCAGTCTCGTGCATAGGCAAAACTGACGCCGCCTGAGGACTCACGTACCAATTGACCCACGAGCCGCGAGTTCAGGAAAACGTTCAGGGGTGTGTAGCTGCGCTTGCGGCCCATGTCAGAAAATGTCCTCAAGCCCGTCTGATGTACCCTTGCTGCGCTCGGCCACCGTAATCTCGAGCTCCAAGGCCGCGATCAAATCGAATACCGTTTCCAGCTTGGCTCCGCCGCTGCCGTTCTCGATCTTGGATATTGTCTCTTGCCATACACCGCTCATCGAGGCGAGTTCCCTCTGAGTAAGGTTCTTTGCCTTCCGAGACTCGCGAATTGCGTGGCCCAAGTTTTTTGATGTTCTAACGAGGTGCTTCATGGTGGTTCTCCTGCCATTGGATATGACCTCTAAATCATAAATTGTCAATATGACCCCCAAGTCATAAAGTCGCCGTATGACCTAAGCATCATAATTCTCGACAGCATTGGTAGCTGCATCACTGTCTCCGCCATTCCTCTCACGCCTGCAGCCCCGCCGCCCGCACCTGCTCGGGCGTCACCAGTTTTGACGCGATCAAATACTCGATCTGCCGGTTTGTGATGTGGCGGCATAGAGGATGGCGCTCGTGGATCCACTCGGCGAGGCTGGCGCGCCCTTTAGCTTCGGCCTCTCGCGCCTTCTCGCGGTCGGCCTGGATCTGGGCCAGTCCCTTCTCCCACCGGCGCATCCTGAACCAGTTGTCCGAAAAACAGACCTTGCTGCGCGTGTAGCCCTCGCTTTCCTTGGCATAGGCTTGGACCGCATGCCTCAGATCATCGGGCTTCACTCCGGCCTTCACAGCTGCTGCGATCAGGCGCAGACTGGTCCGCCGGTCTCGGATCCTGTCTTCGGGATAGGCCGCTAAGATCTTCTCAGATTCAAGATCTTCAACCTCCTCCGCCGCCTCGCGCTTGCGCGTAGGTGGTTTATGGATGGTTTTTGGATGGT
This sequence comes from Ruegeria sp. CDSB013, assembly GCF_059611165.1. Taxonomy (NCBI): domain Bacteria; kingdom Pseudomonadati; phylum Pseudomonadota; class Alphaproteobacteria; order Rhodobacterales; family Roseobacteraceae; genus Ruegeria; species Ruegeria sp. CDSB013. Next base: position 481,287 of record NZ_JBXWPA010000002.1, read on the forward strand.
TTGGGGTCCACCGTGAACCCCGTACCCCGTTCACCGTGGACCCCGTACCGGGTTCAGACTGGACGGGGTTCACGGTGACCCCCGTCTCAATGTCGGGCTCAGCCGTGGGTTCGAGCGCGGCCACGCGCTCCAGAACGATGCGGTAGATGACGGTGTAGCCGTTCTTGCATTGTCGCCGCCCGGTCTCGATCAAGATGCCTTCGCGTAGGAAGTCGATGATGGTGCGCTTGACCGTGCTCTCACTAAGCTCTGTGTGACGCTGGATGGTCCCCTTCGAGCACCAGATGCCTGAGCCGTCATCGCTCGCCTTATCGGCCAGGAACATGATGATCTGCTTGCGTGCAGCGCTGCCAAAGCGGCGCTCGGCGCATTCGTTTGCGATGCGCCAACTCATTGAATCACCTCATCGGTCAGAGGCCAGGAGAAAGCCGACTGAGCATTTGCGATACGGCACTGACCCATGCTAATGTGCAGTGAAAGCTGACAGGCTTTTTCTATTTGGCCCCGGTTCACAGTTGCCGCTGTGACGGGGCCTTTTTCATTTTGAACCGGCGAAATTGGCTTTGAAACTTTCGCTTTTTGTTCACTTTTTGTCAGGGTGTGTTTTGCACCCTTAAGCCATTGTTTTCGCTTACGCTCTTTCTGGATTGCAAATCCGTGTACACCGGTTCGATTCCGGTACTCGCCTCCATTTAAAAACAATCACTTAGCCGAATTCTTGTAGCTATACGTGAATTTCAAACACGGATATTTGAAATTATAGCGCCGAGCCGCCCCTGCCGCTCTAACTCGCAACGAAAGCGCATGTGTGAAAAATCGAGGCTATTGCCTTCTCTTGACGGGCAAACAAAGGACCAACACACAGACTTCTTAAGCAATATCTCAGCATCCCTGCCGTTGATCGAGAAACAAACGAATGTCCGGTGCAGGACAAACCTGCCATCAGGGAAGCTCCATTGGCCCGACATTTGATTCAAAGCAACGCACGGCGCTGCCTGTCGTGATAGAGTTGTAAGCTCCACAACGTTATCCCTTTCATTTTTTGGGATTTTTAGAAGGACGCCAAAATGCATATCGAAGTCAGTACAGATAACAGCATCAAGGGGAGTGAAGCCATCACGGCCCAAATTACGGGATTGGTACAGAACGACCTGGCCTACCTTGCAGAACATATAACCAGAATCGAGGTCCATCTCAGTGATGCCAACGCCGACAAGTCCGGCCCAGATGATATAAAATGTGTTCTGGAAGCACGGCTCAAAGGCCAGCAGCCTATGGCCGTCACGGATTCGGCCTCGAGTTTAGAACAGGCAACGAGGGGCGCAGCCGGCAAGATGAAAAGCGCACTAGAAAGCACTCTCGGGAAACTAACGGACCGTCGCTAACATATTCGGCATCAATCTTTCATTTCACCGATCGATCTACACCCTCGGGCAATAAGGCATCTGACAATGATGGAGTTAGATTATGACAGACGAAGACAAGCTTTGGGCACTTGAAGAGCGGTTTTGGACGGAAGGCGCTGACAATGCGCGGAAGATGACGACAAAGGGCGCCGTATTTGTTCTCCCTTATCCGCCGGGAATACTTCAAGGCGACACTGTGTGGCGCGAGAGCTTAGTCGCGCAGAGGTGGCGGTCCGTCGTATTTTCGGAGCGCTACTATAAACAAGAAAAGAATGTTACCGTTTTGGCCTACCGTGTCTCAGCAGAACGCGGGGACACACCGATCTACGAAGCCCTTTGCACTTCCACCTACCTGCGGGATGAAGGCAAATGGCTTCGAGTTTTGCACCAACAAAGCCCCATAGCATAACTGTTCCACGGCCGCTGTACAGGCTTGCTGTGCGACTGTGGCGTTCCGAACGGTCAACGTCCGATTAGGGCACAGGACGAAGCCGCTGCCGCGGCAATGGCGCTTGTTGCGAGTGTTGCACGATGCTTCAGGGACCGCGCGTTTTGTGATCTGGCTGACTTGTTTGACGATTGAGGTTTCTCAATCGACAGACAGGAGGATTTCATGGTCAGCGAGAGAACCACACCGCTGCGGGAGCGGATGATCGAAGACATGCGTATTCGGGGCCTGGGGAACAAATCCCAGCAGGCGCACATCCGGGCGATCAAGGATTTTGCCGGTTTTCTGGGGCGCTCGCCCGACACGGCGACGCCGGAGGAGCTTCGCGGGTATCAGCTTCACATGACTTACACCGAGGTCACGCCCTCAGTCTACAACAGGCGCATCACCGCTCTGCGTTTCTTTTTCTCGATGACCTGCGGGCGGGATGAGATGAAGCGGTACATGCAGTTTCGCACAGAACCGCGCAAACTACCTGCGGTGCTCAGAGTCGAGGAAGTTTCTGATCTTCTGGCGGTCGGCCCCGATCCGGGGCTCAAGTACCGCGCGGCGCTCAGCATTTCCTATGGCGCGGGGCTTCGGACCTCCGAGGTCTGCAATCTCACCACCTGCGATATCGAAAGTGATCAGATGCTGATCCATGTTGTGCAAGGCAAGGGGCGGAAGGATCGCAAGGTGATGCTGTCGCCCGGATTGCTCGACCTTTTGTGCGACTATTGGTGCGAGGCATGCCCCGATCGGGGCACGGGCCGAAGACTTGCTGACGGTTGAGCACTTCCACGTGGTCTTCACTCTCCCATAGCCGACGTCCCTGTCGGTCGTGGAGGCATGCCCTCGTTTTCAGCGGCATGGATTGACGCCATGTCACGTGCACCTAGACGCGCCGGGTTCCGGTCCAGGACATCCCTGTCAGACTGGGGCGTTCGGTGCCCGGAGTAGAGATGTCTCAGATGCGCCTGGGAGACCCCGTCGGCCTCCATAACGAGGCGCACCATCGGATCAGCCAGCATTTCCTCAAGGAAGAAGTCGGTCAACGCCCTGCCTGTCAGCTTGTCCCTGGCGCGGGCATAGTCCAGATCGGCAAGGGAAACAGTCAGAGTCCGTGCAAGTCCCGGATGAGATATCCGGGGATGAAGCTTCACAAGGACGGAGGCTTTCCATGCTGCGGGATCCCGTTGATCAGGGGGTGAAACCAATTCCGTTTCGATCTCGTACTCTCCCGCAGGAAGCGTCTCGTCAAAGCCCGGAACGGTGAACGGGCGGGAAAAAACTGCAACGGTCTTGCTCGTCAATTCTTCCATTAGTATGGTCCTCCCCCTTGTTGCTGTGGGTGGTCCGCGCGCGCGTTAAGAATGGGGCGCGTGGCTGGTGCATATCTCAAGATGTCTTGGATTTCGCTGGCGCTTCCTTGCCAACGGCCTTGGACTCGTTCTCTTTGGCAGGGGTCTTCGCAGGCTTCGGCTTCATTGCGGCCGCAGCCCTGGCGGTCAGGTCCTTGAAGGACATATCATCGATCCTTTGATTGGCCGGCGCCAACTCCTCGTCCATGATGGACCGGGATGCTTGGCGTCGGTACTACCTATATGGGGGCTGGCGGCCCAATTTACGATGGCGCGCCGCCAAGAAGACAACGATCACACCAAGTCGTCGGTCCAAACCTTGAACTCCGTCAGCGTGTTCTGACCGAATGTCTGGGTCAGAGGGACATCGGCGGCATCGCGGCCACGCGCGATCAGAATTCTCGCAAACTTAGGCTTGTTGTTCCGCGGGTCGAACATGTGCCATTCACCCGCGAGAAAGACCTCCATCCACGCCGCAAAGTCCCCGGGCGGATGTGGCAGAGGTTCACCGATGTCGCTCAGATATCCGGTGCAATAGCGTGCCGGAATATTCATGCAGCGGCACAATGCGATAGCGAGGTGAGCAAAATCACGGCAGACGCCCTGTCGCTCGGCCATTGACTGCGATGCGGTGCGCGTCGCTTTCGCCTGCATGTAGTCGAAGCGGACATGCCCATGCACGAAATCGCAGATCGCCTGAACGCGGGACCATCCCGGGTCCGTGGTCTCGAAAAGACGCCACGCCTCCTCCGAAAGAAGATCGGTATCGCAATACCGGCTGCCTCGAAGAAACACGAGGGTCTCGAAAGGCAGATCCTGGACCGCGTGCTGCTGCGCGCCAGGGGACGCGGGGTCGGGTCGGCCATAGTCGCGGAAGATGCCATCCGTTGACAGCGCGAAGTCGCCCGCCGGAGCCAGGAGGCGCGTACACCAGTTGCCGAAGCCGTCGCGGTAGCTTTCGAGCGGCACGCTTGGCGACGTCACGAGGTAATCGGCACGCTCCAGATCGCCAAAGCGCGAGTAGTGGACGTTCAGCATCGCAATCAGCGGCGTCGGCTGCGGGAGGCTGTATCGCAGACGACACCCGATGCTGACCCGCATGCCAGACACACGGCCGCGCCTGGGCATGTCATGATTATCTTGCAAGGAAGAGCGTCCCGAGGCATCGGGCCGGTGCCATCCTGCGCAAGGACGGGGAAGGCCAGGGACGCTATCACTCCAGCCAAGATGGCCAGCCTCGAGATCAACCTTGCCAGCGGGTGTCTCATCGCCGCTTGCTCCTTGGCGGACCAGAGTCCGCCGGTTGGCGCGCGAGCCTTCGATAGCCCAAGCGTGAGCGTTCCAGTCAGCCGTCACTTGGGCACAGGCGGCGGCGGGGAGCCTCTGGAATTCGATCTGGATGGCATTCCTTCGTTCTCGGCCACCTGGATCGCGAAGTCCGGCGGAACTGTCCGATGAGTACGACCGGTCACCGGGGCGACAACTTGTGCAGGGCCGCAGCGGCAAGAGCATGTTCCTTCTGGTGGTAGTCGCCGCGGAACTTGCCATCAACCTTAAACTCCCAGATGCCGTTCCTTTCGCGCACCTGAACTCCACCGCGGTGCGGTGGCCAGTTCATGGAAGACCCCTTTTCTCCTCTGCCTTTCGCCGACACGGGTTTCTTGTCGGTCAATTTCGACTCCTTCGCGATGGGCGCGCGCTCCTCTCCGAGAAGCATCACGGCGCGAATGAATTCTTCCGCGTAGTCGTCGGTTTCGCGGTGGTCATGTTCGTGCTGGGTCAATCTCATCGGTTCTACGAACCGTTCTCGCAGGTGGTCGACGAAACGCGGCTCGGTACGGGCCATGTAGGCGATCAGGGCCTGCAGGATCCGTTCATGGGCCAGCACGCGCCGTTCAAGATCGGTCGTTTCTGCGGCCGTCCTGGTTAGATTTTTCACTGATGTCATAGCGTATTGTCCTCCTCGCTGCGCGGTGCGACGCTGGATGTCGTGTCCTTGAGTGTGGGCAGGCAGGCCCTCGCCTCATCGCGATCCAGATCTTGCCATCCACCTTACAGCCAGGCGGACATCGGGTGCTGACGCAGGTTAGGGGCACGGAATTTAAGTGGGTGTGTCTTGCTCAGAAGCGGAAAGAAACCGACCTCGGTGGTCCAGGTGTCATTGACGTGCTTCCCGATTGATACCCTCTAATCATGTTTGAAACCTTCCAACATGAACCTATCGGCCTGCTTCGACCTCCGTCTGTGTCACGATTGGCGTCGCGGGGTCTTGCACTGGTCGGGCCCTGCCGATTGCCGCCACGCCATCGTCGCTTGGGACGCTGCCCGGATCGCGGATTGGGTTTGCCTCGCCCTGCATGCCGCGCAGGAACTGGAACAGATCGCTGTCCGTCGTCAGGACAAGCGTCGTGTCGTCCGAGATCATGTCGCCGTAGGCCTGCATGGTTCGGGTGAAATCGTAGAATTCGACCGAAACGGCATCGACATTGTAGGCGCCCGCATAGATTGCTGCTGCGGCGGCATCGGCGGCACCGCGGATTTCCTCGACGGCGCGATAGGCTTCGGACTGGATCTTGTTCAAATCCCGCACCCTGTTGCCTTGAATACGGGCCGCTTCACCGTTGCCTTCGGACAGGAATCTTTCGGCGATCTGCCGGCGCTCCGAGATCATGCGGTCATAGATCTTGGGTCGCACGCTCTCATTGTAGTTTATGCGCTTGAAACGAATGTCGAGAAGCTCAATCCCGAAGACGCGCACCTTCTCCGCCGCCGCCTCGAAGATCTGCTGCTCGACCAGCGCCCGCCCCTTCGTGATGGGAACCAGTGCGCCAATGTCCTGCGCAAGCTCCTGATCAGTCAGAAGCGTGTCCCGAAGCGGCGTCCGGCCCCTGGTCGTGCGCACAATCTCGATGAGTTCGTGCTTGGCGACGGCGTTCCGCGTCTCGCTACCGAGGATATCATCGAGGCGCGACTGGGCGCTGCGCTCGTCGCGCAGGCGCAGAAAGTACTGCAGAGGATCGGTGATCTTCCAGCGCGCGAAGAGATCGACCGAGATATAGAGCTTGTCTTTGGTGGGCATGTCCGATGGCGAGCCGTCCCACTCCAGAACCCGGCTGTCGATCCGGTTAACCTCCTGAACGAAGGGGATTTTCAACTTGAGACCAGCCTCGGTGATCGGCGCGCCGACCGGCTTGCCGAACTGGGTGATGATGGCCTGTTCGACCTCGCCGACCGTGTAGACGGCGGATGACACAGCGACGACCCCGGCAACCGCGATTCCCGAGGCAATAAGCGAAAGGGTCTTCATGGTTGATCTCCTGTCTGTCGATCCAGATTCAAAAGCGGGAGGATGCTTGCTGTGGACCCGTCGACAATGATCTTGGAACCAATTCCCGGCAGAACATCCTGAAGGGTTTCGATGTAGATCCGGCGCCGGGTAACTTCGGGCGCCAGACGGTATTCCGTCAGGAGGGCCGTGAATCGGGCCGCATCGCCCTCGGCTTCATTGATCCTTCTCAGGCGATAACCATCGGCTTCGCGGATGCGCTGGTCCTTTTCGCCTTCGGCCAGAGGTATGACGCGGTTGTATTCGCGGCGGGCCTCGTTGATGATCCGCTCCTTCTCTTGTTGTGCCTGGTTGACCTCGTTGAACGAGGCCTGAACCGGCTGGGGCGGATTGATGTTCTTCAGCTGTACCTGATCGATGCTGATGCCCATCGCGTATTTGGTCGCGAGCGCCTGCATCTTCATCAGGGCTTCGCTTTCGATTTCCTGGCGCCCGACGGTGATCACCTCGTCGACTGTGCGGTCTCCCACAACTTCGCGCATGACGGACTCCGAGACGTAACGCAGGGTCGCGCTTGGCTCGCGCACTTCAAACAAGAACTTCCGGGGTTCGGAAATCCGGTACTGCACCACCCACTCCACGAGCGCGGCGTTGAGATCGCCAGTCACCATCTCGGTCTCGCGGCGACCGTCCGTCGGGCTCTGATAGGGATCGGAGGCACCCGGAGTCGTGAACCCGAACTCTTGTTTCAGCTGGCGCTTGACCGGGACCAACGTGGTCACGTCGATCCCGAACGGGATCTTGAAGTGCAGCCCCGGAGGGACCTCGGCCGCGTACTTCCCGAACCGTTGGACAATCGCAACGGAGTCGCTCGGCACCGTGTAATATGAGGACCACGCCCCAAATGCCGCAAGCGCAATGGCGGCCCCGATTGCAAGACGCTTCACCGGTGGCAGACCGTCCGGCAGGATGCCGTGCAGCCGATCCCGGCCCCGCCTGAGAATTGCGTCAACCTCAGGGGGAACGCGGGTCTGCTTGTTTTTCCAAGGTCCGCGATCTTCCGGTCCATTGTTATCAGAAGGCATCGCAAGCTCCTATTTCGGTTTTGGCACTCGGGGCGATGCGTGGCTCGCGCGTTTGACGGTGCGAACCGTTTTGCGCCATCACATCGTCGGCTCTGAACAGCATGACCTCAGAGGTCCAGTTCCTTCAGGCAGGCTTGCGCAATGTCTCGGTCTGGGGCATCGGTTCCTGGCATCGTCGCCCAGCCGGCTGTCATGAGAGCGTCGCGCCGCTGGTAGGTTGAGGCTGCCCGGATCGTTGCAAGCTTGTCCACCCGCGCCGGATCTGACCGCGCCATATCGAGGCAAACCGGGACCATTGACGCGACAACGTTGTCGCGGGACATCGCCATCGCCCTGTCGTTCGAGGTGCCGCCGGTCACCCAGCCACCCCAGGAAAATCCGACGATGCCGACAAAGGCGGCGCCGATTAGCGCGCCATAGACGCCGGGTTTGAGCCATTCGGGAGTGTTCATTTCAAGTCCTCCTGCGGAGAAAGCGCCGCTTCGCTGTGATTGTTCGTTTCGGACGTGTCCGCGTCCCGGCCCAGCGCCTCCTTAAGGTCGCTCTCGGTCGTCAATCGGAGCTCACTTCGCCCCGCGTGAGCACCCTTGCCGCGCACCGTCATATAAGTCGCCGTCCGTCGATAGGCCTCGAAGCTCAACCCCTGGAGAAGCTCCTCTTCGACGAGAACCTCATAGTCGCCCGCGGGCAAATCGCCCGGGTATCCCGGCAAGGTGAACGGGTTTGAAAACGTCACCATCGATCTGGTCGACCGCATGTTCATCTCTGGTCTCCGCGATGTTGGCAGATCCGTCGCTCACCACTGTTGACGGCCCCTTGGAGTCCGGGACGGACCAGTCGAACGATTTAGTATCTTGTACCTCGGGATCGTCCGACAGGTGCTGACGCATGTTAGTCCCGGGCACCGAACCGGCTGCGACCCCGTCCTTTGGGCAGTCGCCCACACTGACCTGTGTAAGGGCGGCGAGACCGACCTGCGTGTATCCTTTGGGAAACAGGGGCGATCTGCGTTCCTGCAACCCTTGAAAGGATTGGCGATGGCCGACCTCAATGTTCTCAACCCGCACCCGCCCGAGTTTGATCGGTTTCTCCATGCTACCGTCGGCGAGGACCGGAACGGCTATGCCGTGACTGTGCTCTCCACGCTCGCGCGGCTTGGCCTCGATCCATGGAACGAAACCGCTGAACTGGTCACGCTGGGGCGCGACGGCGCGCGCGCGCGGTTGGGAACGCTGCTTGCCCGGTTTCAGGATGTTCCCTCGCTCGCAAGCGATCATGGCAGGGTCGCACGAGACTTGAGCCAGCTGCTTCCTGAAGGCCGGACGTCAGGTGCCCTGCAGCGCACTGCCTCGACGGTGGCCGATGGCCGCCCGGGAACAAGCGGAGCGATCTGGGCGGTGCTCGCGATCATCTTTGTGCTGTTTCAGATGTTCATGGTTGGCGGGTCGGGGTCAGGCGAATGACCGTATCAACCGCGACCGCGAGGAGACCGGACCATGCAGCGTACAAGTCCGGTACGCTTTCTCCACACGAACAGGGCAAACTCTGGGACATGGAGGAACAGTTCTGGACCAGCGGCGCCGACAGTGCGCAGGCGACCACAGCAACCAACGCCGTTATGGTCTTCCCCTATCCGCCCGGCATCCTCCAGGGCGACCAGATCTGGCCCCATCTTCGCGAAAGGACCGGCTGGCGTTCCGTCGTCATGGCCGAACGGCGCGTGACGCGATGCGGTGACATCGCGATCCTCACTTACCGGGTCTCGGCTGAAAAAACCGACGTGCCGATCTACAAAGCGCTTTGCGCCTCAACGTACCTCAACGATGAGGACACCTGGCTGAGGATTTCCCACCAGCAAACTGTGGTGATTTAAGAACCGCAGAGGCAATCGACCTGCCGCGGGCGCCGGGACTAACCTGCGTCAGTGCGGCGAGGCCCTGGCACGGTTAGATGAGACGTGCCCGCCGAATATTTGGTGGCGCATCTTTTTCCGAGTACCCGAGAAGCGTGTGGGCGTGCCGATCCCCAAAGGGTCGGCATGTCGGCGCGCTTCTTATTCTCGGAACGTCCAGGAAAGGACAATTCCAATGACTCCCGAACAGAACAAGACTGCCGAGAAGATGACCTCCGTGAAAGCCGCGTGGGACGAGGCGCCCGCTGGTCCGAAGAAGGACGCGGCGCTGAAGCACTACGAGGCAGCCGAGAAGGCGAACACGGCGAAGAACGACGCCGAGACCAACAAGGAACTCGATGCGGCGAGCGATAAGCTCTCGTGACATCCGACACCTGATGCAAACCTTGGCCGCCCCTCGCCTTGCGGAGGGCGGCCCTCTCATTTCAGGAGCGGGCCGCTCTGATCCAGATACGCCGGATCGAACTCGGCAAGTTCCACCAGCCCCTCATAGTCGTGAAACGTCACGCGGCCGTCCCGAAAGGTCACCAGTCCGTTCTCGCGAAGCTGCCGCAGGACGCGATTCACATGAATGGCACTAAGCCCCAAGGCATCTGCCAGGTGATACTGGGTCAGCGGGCAATCATACCCATCCTCAGTCCCCATGCCCACCAGCGCAAGCCGCGATCCCAGCTCCAGCAGAAAATGCGCCATGCGGGCGTCAGCATCACGTCTGCCGATCCCGACGAGATGTTCCACCACCATCGCCTCATCCCTTGACGCCGCCCAGAGTATGGCGGTCGCCAAGCGAGGGGTCTGCGCAAACGCATTAAGAAGGTCGCTCTTCAACACTTCAGCGGCCTCAATTTCCACGATAGGTTCGAAACTGTGATCCGAGGTGCGCAACAGCAAGCTGCGCAAGCCAAGGAAATCTCCGGGCACCTGAAAATCGACAATCTGGCGTGTCCCGTCAGGCTGGAGCTTGTAGGAACAGACCCAACCTGCGGATAGAATATAGGCGGCCTGAGTCGACTGGCCCTGATGCACCATATCACGCCCCGCAACGAAGGAGCGGCGACGTTGGTGCAGGCGCTCGAGCACATCCAACTCCGCCTTTGACAAAGCGACAAAGGCCGAAAGCTTGCGGGTGAGCGGGCTGGTCGCGAATGGTGTCATAGCTTCTCCCTGAAAGGTCCGTCAGCCGCGTGGAAATCGTTTCTTCAACTGCTCTCGATCAGTCCAGCATAGCTCATTTCGTGCGAGAAGTACGGATAGGTCCGGCGCGAATTCAGCCTAGATCGCGAAACAAGAAGGGAATTCCGAAGATGTCTACGGCGAACGAGCATTCAGGACAGGCCGCCCTTTCAATCTGCGAAGCACTTCTGCTTGCAATGAACGATGGCGGACTGCTGCCGGAGCATGAGATCGTGGGGGTTCTTCGCGACGCCGCGGCGACCCATGAGAATGCCGTTGGCACCGAACTCGAAATAGAAAGCCACCGGGCCGTCGCCGAATTGATCAACGCGATCATCGCTGGCGGAAACTCGGTTCGACGCTCGTGAAGCAATACTGCGGCGGTCTTGATCCGCAATCTCGAAGAATAGCCCCACTAGGTTGTCGCCGCCTTGCGCGCATCCAAGCCGGGCATTCGAACAACGTACTTACGCCCGACAATCCTCGACAAGGAGCACGTCGATGTCATTCATTCCCCTCCACGACCGGGTTCTTGTTCGTCGCATTGAAGGCGATGAGACGACCAAGGGAGGTCTCATCATTCCCGATACCGCCAAGGAGAAACCACAAGAAGGCGAGGTCGTCTCCGTTGGTGCCGGCGGAAGACGCGAGGACGGCGAGCGCATCCCGATGGACGTCGAAGCCGGAGACAAGATCCTGTTTGGAAAATGGTCCGGCTCAGAGATCAAACTCGATGGCGAAGACCTTATGATCATGAAGAAGCGCGACATTCTCGGCATGATCGCATGAGTCCATAATCCCTCATTGCACCCTCAGTCCAAGGAACCCAAGAAATGTCCGCTAAAGAAGTTCGGTTTAGTACCGACGCCCGCGACCGCATGCTGAAAGGCATCAACACTCTGGCCAACGCCGTGAAGATCACCCTTGGACCCAAGGGCCGGAACGTCATTCTCGATGAATCCTGGGGTGCGCCACGCATCACCAAGGATGGTGTGACCGTTGCCAAGGAAATCGAGCTGTCGGATCATTTCGAGAATATGGGAGCGCAGATGGTCAAGGAAGTCGCGCAGCGCACCAATGACGAGGCTGGCGACGGTACCTCGACCGCCACCGTGTTGGCCCATGCGATTGTCCGGGAGGCCATGAAGTCGGTCGCGGCCGGCATGAACCCGATGGATCTCAAGCGCGGGATCGACAAGGCCGTTGCCGCGGTTGTCGCCGAGATCAAGACAATGTCCCGACCGGTCGGCGACAGCGACGAGATCGCGAAGGTCGGCTCCATTTCGGCAAACGGAGAGGTCGCGATCGGCCGCCAGATCGCCGATGCGATGGCCAAGGTCGGAAATGAAGGCGTGATCACCGTCGAGGAGAACAAGGGACTGGAGACCGAGACTAAAGTGGTCGAGGGCATGCAGTTCGACCGCGGCTATTGTCTGACGTCAGCGCCTATGGGTCCAAATAGCGGTATTTGATAAGAGAGTGTTCTTGGCTCATCGTAACCACTGAGGAGTGGACGATGAGAAAGACAAGTAAGAGCCCCGGCGAGAAGATCGTCAAAGACATCAAGTGGGCAACACGCAAACAGTATTCTGCTGAAGAGAACGATCCGGATCTTCTCTTCTGTCAGTTCTTCGATGTTCGCGACATATCCGATCATGGTGCCTCTCCGCTCATTTCATCGCCAGGCTGGACGACATGACTCTGTGTGCCGCAGGTAAATCTTGGCCGCACTGATCGGCGTTAGCAGCATGATGCATTTCACTTCGCTGCTGTGCGGTGCGGTCGGCCAGAATCCGCCTTTGGTTGAAAGCTCTCAGCACGGGGTTCATGAATCGCGCCGCTTCGTTTCATGGCCCGATGACGCGTGCACTCACTGCGGCATACCACCGCCAAAAGCGGGCTTGGGATCAGATTTGGTGAACGTAGGTGCCGGGTGCCTGCACGATCGGGACGAGGCCCTTGTCTGGCGCACCGATGGAGGGTGCCGCCGCGACACCACTGCTTTTCTCTTCCAGCCAGCTCGTCCACGCGGACCACCAAGAACCCGGTTGGGGCGTATTGTGCGCAACCCAGGCTTCGGGGCCGACATAAAGCGCCCCGGCAGCACGACGCGAGATCCGATGGTGACCGCGCCCGAGCCTCGGCTCGTTGATGATACCGCTGTTGTGGCCGCCGCTTGTCAGGACAAAGGTCATATCGCTGTCAGTAAACAATTGGGTTTTGTAGACGGACTTCCACGGCGCGATGTGGTCGGTTTCTGTGCCCACGGCGAATATCGGGGCCGAGATATCCTTGAGCGCAATAACTCGTCCCTTGACGGCAAACCGGCCTGCCGTCAGCCGGTTTTCAAGGAACAGGCCGCGCAGATACTCTGAATGCATTCGGGCTGGCATCCGGGTCGTGTCCGAAACCCAGACTCCCATGTCGGTCGGCAGGTCCTCTTTCCCAAGGTAATAGCGCCGCACGGCACGGGAATAGATAAGGTCTTCCGACCTGATAGCAGAAAAGGCGCGCGCCATTTGGGGCCGGTCAAGATAGCCTTTCTCCCACATCATGTCCTCGAGGAATGCGATCTGGCTTTCATCCAGAAACAACAGCAACTCGCCCGCCTCGGCAAAGTCGACCTGTGCTGCCATGAGCGAGATCGACGCAAGCCGTTCGTCGTTTTCACGCGCCATTGTGGCCGCCGCGATCGCGAGGATTGTGCCACCCAAGCAATAGCCGACCGCATGAACCTTGCGCTCCGGCACGATGGCATTCACCGCATCAAGAGCCGCCATCACGCCGCGTTCGCGGTAGTCCTCCAGCGACAGGTCTGCCTGATCGGCGGTCGGGTTGCACCACGACATCATGAAGACGGTAAACCCCTGATTCACAAGGTGTTTGACCATTGAATTGTGCGGCGAAAGGTCAAGAATATAGTACTTCATGATCCAGGCCGGAACGATCAGGATCGGCTCGGCCTGCACCTTGTCGGTCTGTGGCGCATACTGGATCAACTCGAAAAGATCGTTGCGGAACACCACCTCGCCGGGTGTACAGGCCAGATCCTTGCCGATCTCAAAGCCCTCTGGAGCGGGGTCATGGACCTGAGCAACGGTGCTTACAAAATCATGCAGGAAGTTGCGCGCACCCCCCGCCAAATTCTTGCCGCTGCTCTTGCGCGTTTCCTCGATGATCTCGGGATTGAGGGCGGGAAAATTGGACGGCGACACCAGGTCCAGCATCTGGCGCGCCATGAAGCGGGTCCTGTCTGCATCCTCGGGGCGCAATCCGCGCAAATGGTCGGTTGCATAATCCCACCAGTCCTGCACCGCGAGAAACCCCTGCTGCATGTTTCTGAACGGCGGCTTTTCCCATCCGGGGTGCCGGAAACGATGATCGTAGGCCTTTGGCACAAAGGCCGGTTCCGCGTCGCTGTTTGGCAAAAGCGACTGGCCCAACAGCTTTGTCATGTTTTTCTGCGCACGCTCGGCCAGTTCAAACTGGCGGCCTGGCGCCCGCGCAAGGTGCAAGGCCCAATCGCTCCAGGCTTCGATGAACGCATGGGGCGACACGCCTGCCGACATATACGCGACCGCCGCACGGGACGCGCGATCCAGGTTTTCGTGCGGATGCGCCGCGCTCGGCCCGGCATTGGGCTGCGACGCCGGGACGATCTTGGCGGGAAGCTGGACCTGCTGCGCGTCTTTCGCAGGTGTCTTGGGCTGCGCCGTGCGCTTGGTCATCTGAACCTATCCTATGCTGATGTGCCTTTTTGCTGAATGCCGGTCTCGGGGTCGCTGTGATCGCGCTAGCACAAACCGCATCAGGGCATGTGCCCTGTGTGGCAGAAACCTGTGGCGATCGCATTGATCCAGATCAGCGTCCAGCTTTGCTAAGCTTTCTATGCTTCTTCCAAGTTTTCCCCGCAGGCAGTGCTTTCTGACTGGCTGCCGCCGCCAGACGAACAATGAGGCCCTGTTTGACATCCACACGCGTAGATCAACCATGGAACAACGGCTCTATCCGTGCCGGGACGGGCGCGGATGTGGGTGACCCTGATCTGCCCGGTGGGATGCGGCCTCATATCCCGAACGACCCTGACGCCCCGCTTGGTGGCGTCGTACATGCCGTCCGGGGGGCGGTGGTGGATGTCGTCTTTGCCGGGTCCGACCTGCCGCCGATCAATTCTGCGCTGTTGGTGAAATGGGATCGCCCGACCGTCCTCACTCTCGAAGTCCACAGCCACCTCGATCAGAAAACCGTCCGTGCGGTGGCGTTCCAATCTACTGCGGGGCTTGCCCGAGGCGTGCCGGTGCAGGCCAGCGGCGCGCCGGTGACTGTGCCTGTGGGCGAAGCCGTTCTCGGCAGGCTTCTGGATGTGGTGGGCAGTCCGCAGGACGACGGGCCTGCCTTGCCTGAGGATACACCACGTCGCTCGATCCATGCCCTGCCGCCGCTTCTGAAATCCCAGACTGGCGCCACCGACGTATTTGAGACAGGGATCAAGGTGATCGACCTGCTGACGCCGATGGCGCAGGGCGGCAAGGCCGCGATGTTCGGCGGCGCCGGGGTCGGCAAGACCGTTCTGGTGATGGAACTGATCCGCGCCATGGTCGAGAAATATGAAGGTATCTCCGTCTTCGCGGGCGTTGGTGAGAGATCTCGCGAGGGGCATGAGCTGCTGACCGAAATGCAGGACTCGGGCGTGCTGGAGCGCACCGTGCTGGTCTACGGCCAAATGAACGAGCCACCCGGAGCGCGCTGGCGGGCTCCGCTGACAGCCTTGACGATTTCGGAATACTTCCGCGACCAGAAGCACAAGAACGTCCTTCTTCTGATGGATAACGTGTTCCGCTTCGTCCAGGCCGGGGCCGAGGTATCGAGCTTGCTGGGCCGCCTGCCCTCGCGCGTGGGCTACCAGCCAACACTCGCCACGGAAGTGGCGGGGCTGCAAGAACGGATAGCGTCAGTGGCGGGCTCCGCCGTGACCGCCATTCAGGCGGTCTATGTGCCAGCCGACGATTTTACCGACCCCGCCGTGACCACGATTTCCGGCCACATGGATTGTGTCATCATGCTGTCGCGCGCTCAGGCCTCCGAGGGGTTTTATCCGGCGATTGATCCGCTGGGCTCGTCATCGATGCTGCTCGATCCGCTGGTTGTCGGTGACGGGCATTACCAGACCGCCGAGGCGGTCCGGCAGGCGCTAGCAAGGTTCCGCGAGTTAACTGACATCATTTCGCTGCTTGGAGTCGAGGAACTGGGCACCGCCGACCGCCTGATCGTCAAACGCGCACGCCGGTTGCAACGGTTCCTGACCCAGCCCTTCATGGTGACCGAGGCCTTTACCGGCACACCGGGCGCCAGCGTGCCCCTCACCGAGACCCTCTCGGGGTGCCGCGCCATTCTGGACGGCGAAGCCGACGAGTGGTCCGAAAGCTCGCTCTACATGATCGGAACTCTGGAGGACGCAAGAAAGAAAGAGGCCGCCGCAAATGCCTTGGAAGCCACCGACGCCGAGGCCGCTGCATGAGATTGCGGATCGTGACCCCCCTATCCGTCGTTGTGGACGAGGAGGCCGAAAGCTTGCGGGCCGAGGACGCCAGTGGCAGCTTCGGCATTCGGCCCGGCCACGCCCCATTCCTGACCGCGCTCACGGTTTCCATCCTCAGTTGGAAGACCGCCGGTCTCGAACGGTTCTGCGCATTGCGCGGCGGGGTGCTGACCGTGACTGGCGGTAGCAGTGTCGCGATCGCCACCCGCGAGGCCGTGGCGGGCGACGATCTGGCCACGCTGGATGCGGAGGTTTTGACCCGGTTTCAGACCGACGCCGACGAAGAACGGGTCGAACATGTCGAGACGATGCGACTGCAAATGAACGCCATCCGCCAGATGATCAGCGGGTTGCGCCGGGGCGCAGACACGGGAAAGTTCCGGTGACCGAAGACCAATCTGAGCCCCCAGAAACCGATCCTCTGGTCGAGGAAATCCGCAAGCATCGCAGCCGGCGCGAGCAGTGGTTGCGCGAAGGTGACATGTCCGTCGGTCGACGTTTGGCGCAGATCGGCGTGCTGGGCTGGATTTTCGTGGTGCCGACTCTGGCGGGCCTGTTCTTCGGACGCTGGCTCGATACGCGATTTGAGACGGGCATTTTCTGGAGCGCCCCGATGATGCTGCTCGGGCTTTGCATAGGCGGCTGGACCGCTTGGAAATGGATGAACGCACGATGACCGATCCCTCCACTCTCCCGCTAATCGTCCTTCTTCCCGTCTGCTTTCTGGGTGGGCTATTCATCGGATATGGCTATTTCCGCGCACTCCGCGAGACCGCGAACCTGATCGTCGGTGGTGGCCAACCGCTCAGGGCGGTCGTCCTGACCCTCGCGCGCATCACGCTTCTGGCCACCGGGTTCTTCATCGCCGTGCTGGCAGGCGGCCTTGCCCTTTTGGCGACCCTTGCGGGCGTTCTTTGCGCTCGGTGGATCATGCTGCGCAACCTGCGGGGAACCCAACCATGAACTCTCCGCTCGAATCCACCGTCCTGTTCCAGCTCGGACCGGTTGCGATCACGCAGGCCATCGTCACAACCTGGGCGATCATGGCCATCCTTGTGATCGGCGCCTTTGCCATGACGCGCCGGTTAGGTCTGCGACCCTCGCGGCGGCAGGCCGCGCTTGAGCTGATGGTCGCCACGCTCGACACCCAGATCACCGAGACAACGGGCGCCGCGCCCACACCCTATCGCGGGTTCATCGGCACGCTCTTTCTGTTCATCCTCGTGGCGAACTGGTCCTCGCTTGTCCCGGGCGTCGACCCTCCGACCGCACAGCTTGAAACCGACGCCGCCCTCGCCGTTCTGGTGTTCCTGTCCGTGATCTGGTTCGGCATACGCGCGGGCGGCGTTGGCGGCTGGCTGAAAACTTTCGCCGCGCCCAATCCGGTGATGATCCCGCTGAACATCCTGCAAAGCCTGACGCGGGTCTTTTCCATGTTCGTCCGACTGTTCGGCAACGTGATGAGCGGCGTATTCGTCATTGGCATCGTCGCCTCGCTGGCGGGCCTGCTGGTACCGATCCCATTGATGGCGCTCGATCTGCTGACCGGGCTGGTGCAGGCCTACATCTTTGCGGTGCTGGCGATGGTGTTCATTACCTCTGCGGTCGAAGACGGCGCGCGGACCCCACCGAATACCGACCTTGCCCCTTCCCCAACGAAAAAGGAGTCATGATGGACTATCTCAGCTTGGCCAGTATCTTCTGCGCCGCCTTTGCAGTGGCCTTCGGCGCTATCGGACCCGCACTTGCCGAAGGGCGCGCCGTTGCCGCGGCGATGGATGCCATTGCCCGACAGCCCGATGCCGCAAACACGATTTCGCGCACGCTGTTCGTCGGGCTTGCGATGATCGAGACGACGGCAATCTATTGTCTGGTGATTGCGCTCCTGCTGCTCTTCGCCAACCCGCTACTGGCATGAGCGCATGACCCTCGATTGGTGGGGACTGGGTCTTCAGGCCATCAACGTCCTGATCCTCGTCTGGCTGCTCAGCCGCGTGTTCTGGCGGCCGATAGCCGGGGCCATCACCCGGCGGCAGGAAGCGGCGCATGTCATGCTGGAGGAAGGCAAGACAGCTCAAGCGAAGGCCGATGCCGCGCTGGCAGAGGTCGCTGAGACCCGCGCAGGAATCACGGCGGAACGCGATGCCATACTTGTCGAGGCCAAGGCGGCGGCGGACAAAGTCGCGAAAGCCGCGCTGAAGGATGCTCAAACCAAGGCGGACGCCATGATCGCTGCCGCGCGCACCGCCATTGACCGCGACAGAAACACAGCGCGGAAAGAGAACGCAACGAGGGCCGCCGAATTGTCGGTCGAAATTGCAGCCCGGCTTCTGGGCCGGTTCAACACGCCTGCGGTTCAGGCGACGTTTCTTGCGCAACTTGTCGAGGCGATCGCGGACATGTCCGCATCCGACCGCGCGGCGCTGATAGCCTCGGCAGACGACATCGAGATCATCACCGCGACAAACCCGGAGGACGCGGAAAGGGCCAAGATCGAACAAGCGGTAAAGGATGCGTTGGACGGCACGCCCAGCGTTCGTCTTGTCACCGATCCCGACCTGATCGCCGGACTGGAACTCCGCAGTGGGCATTTCGTGCTTCACAACAGCTGGCGGGCCGATCTGGAGAATATCCTGAAGGAGGTCGAGAATGCCGCCTGACGCGCCAGACTGGTTCACCTCGGCGCAAGGCGCAGTGCGTCGCGCAGCACTGGGTCCGAGACCCGAACACAGAGGCCGTGTCGAAGAGATCGGGGACGGTGTGGCGATGATCTCGGGCTTGCGCGACGTGCGATTGGACGAGGTTCTGCGGTTTGAGGGCGGTCAATTCGGGTTCGCACGGGTTCTGGACCCCGATCTGATTGGCTGCGTGTTCATCGACGCGGCGACCAAGGTCGAGGCGGGCGACGCCGTCTTCGGCACTGGCGAAGTGGTAAGCGTGCCTGTCGGAGAGGCGCTGCTCGGGCGCATCGTCGACCCGCTCGGCCGCCCGCTGGACGGAAAGGGGGCAATTGAGGCCGAAGAGCGGTGGCCGATCGAGCGCCCGGCGCCGTCGATCATCGAACGAGATCTCGTGACCCAGCCGGTGCAAACCGGGATACTCGTGATGGACACACTGTTCGCGCTTGGCCGGGGCCAGCGCGAGTTGATCGTCGGCGACCATTCCACCGGAAAGACGACACTGGCCACCGACACGATGATCGCGCAGCGCGACAGCGACATGATCTGCGTCTATGTCGCGGTGGGGCAAAAGACATCCAGCGTACGCCGCGCCATCGACGCGCTGCAGGCGCATGGGAATTTCGCGCGCTGCATCGTGATTGTCGCGGGCTCCGCCTCGGCGCCGGGGCTGCAATGGATAGCACCCTATGCCGGCGTCACGATAGCGGAGTATTTCCGCGACCAGGGCGGTCACGCCCTCGTGGTGATCGACGATCTGTCCAAACACGCCGCCACCCACCGCGAGATCGCCCTACTGACCCGGCAATCTCCGGGGCGCGAGGCCTATCCGGGGGACGTGTTCTACATCCATGCCCGCCTACTGGAACGGGCGGCCAAACTGTCCAAGGCGCGTGGCGGCGGGTCTTTGACCGCCTTGCCGATTGCGGAAACTGATGCCGGGAACCTGTCGGCCTATATCCCGACCAACCTGATCTCGATCACCGACGGGCAGATCGTACTGGCTTCGAGCCTGTTTCATCAGGGGCAGAAACCTGCGGTGGATGTGGGGCTGAGCGTCAGCCGTGTTGGCGGCAAGACCCAGGCGCCCGTGCTGCGCAAGGCGGCCGGCACGCTGCGGCTCGACTATGCGCAGTTTCTGGAGCTCGAGGTCTTCACCCGGTTCGGAGGCATGCCCGAAGGTCGGGTCCGCGACCAGCTCAGACGCGGGAAAAGGATCCGCGCAATCCTGCGTCAGCCGCAGAACGCGCCGCTTCGCCTGGCAGATGAGGTGGCGCTCCTGCTCGCTGTGCAGTCGGGACTGCTTGACCCCCTGTCACTCGATGCTGTTGCCACCTTTCGGGATGAACTGCCGGATATCCTTGACCGGGACGCCGCCGATGTCTTGCGCGTCCTTTCCGAGACGGGGGAACTGAATGAGACGGCGCGGGCGGCCCTGATCGCCGCGATGACCCGCCTTGCGACGCAGCTTGGCGATACGGAGCCAGCGACATGACCGAACGACTGGCCGATGTCAGCGCCCGGATCGACGGCATTCGCCAGTTGGGGGCCGTGGTGAACGCCATGAAGGGCATCGCCGCGGCGCGCGCCAGCACCGCCCGCGCAGAGATCAAGGCCGTCGACAGCTATGCCGCGACAATTGCCGCCGCCATATCCGATGCACTTGGCCCCGCGAGTCCCGCATCATCGGCCAATACCTCCGAAAGCCAAGCCGACGGCAGCATCGGTCTTTTGGTATTCTGCGCCGAACAGGGCTTCGCAGGAACCTTCAGCGAACGCGTTCTGGACAGAATCGAAGACGACCTGTCGACCACCAGCCTGTTCCTGATCGGCACCCGTGGTCAGTCGATCGCCGCCGCGCGTGGGCTCGATCCGGTCTGGTCCGCTCCGATGTCCTCGCACACGCCCGGCATCCCGAAACTGGCCGATCAGATTACCAAGGCGATCTACCGCGCCCTGGGCGAGGGTCGTTTTGAGCGTATAGATATGATCCATGCCGGATGGGCATCCGGGCGACCTCAAGTCCTCCGGCAGGTTCTGTTGCCAATCGATCTTTCGGCCCTGCCGCCGCCTGGAACGACACGTCCGCTGACTCAGCTTCCAACGGACGCCCTGATCAATAGTCTCAGCGGTGACTATCTCCATGCCCTGGTGTGCAAGGCGGCGCTTCATGCCTTTGCCGCAGAGAACGAGGCAAGAATGGAGGCCATGTCTGCCGCGGGCAGCCAGATTACGCGCGAGCTGGGCGAATTCGAGGCGACCCTGCGTCAGGTACGACAGGAAGCGATCACAGCCGAAATCATCGAACTGGGGACCGGCACGGCGTCCGCCCGCGACGCAAGATGAGCGCTACGGGGCGATCGTAGCCTCCTATTGATCTGGGTCAGCACAAGGTGGCGCGGTTTGGGTCATGTTGGTCGTTAACCAAGGTGTGGCACCCGCCCGCTTTCGTTCGACCGGCGTCATGACATCGGCCAATTCGGCTCATGCAAACGACGTCAGCAAGGATCCCGCAATGGCAAACGCTCCGACGCAACTTGGACAAGACCCGCAATTCGAGCCGTTTCTGCACGCGCCCTTGGGTGAAGATCGACGCGGAAGCAGCGTCACCGTTCTATCGATGCTCGCCCGGCTCGGCGTTGATCCCTGGAGCGAAGCCTCGGAGCTTTCCAGGTTGCCCGCAGCGGCGGCACGGCAAAGGTTGGAGGCGCTGATGACACGTTTCCATGACGTACCGACCCCTGTTCCGGATCGGAGCAGGATTGTCTCGGGCCTTCTTGCCCTGCTGCCGAGGCGGGCGACGACCGCAATTTCACCCCAGGACGGCACTTCGGCCAAGCTTGCACTGCCACCGCAGGGATCCCCATTCTACTGGATCATTGCGGCAGCCCTGTTCGTTGGCTGGATCGCCATGCTGGCCCAAGGCCAGTGAGATGAACGCCTGCGCGAAACAACCGTCACCCAGCACAACCGCCAATCTTGAAAGGAGCCTTGAATGACTGCAGATGACACCCTCTGGGATCTGGAAGAACGCTTCTGGACACAAGGCGCTGACAGTGCGCGTCACGCGACCGCAAAGGGCGCTGTCTTCGTCTTGCCCTATCCTGCCGGCATTCTTCAGGGCGATGCGCTCTGGAGAGAAAAAGACGTCGCCCAAAGGTGGCGTTCGGTCGAGATGAGCGAGCGTTACCTCTCACACCAAAACGACATTGCCGTATTGGCCTATCGTGTCTCTGCCGAACGGAGCGACGAACCGATCTACGAGGCGCTCTGCACCTCGACCTACCTGAACGACGACGGCAAGTGGCTGCGCCTTTCGCACCAGCAGACGCCGCTGAATTGATCGCGAGAGTTACCAGGCGCGGGTTCTTACGGGCGGCAATGTTCAGGCGAAGCATCGCGGGCACGGTTCACGTTCTGATCCACAAGCCTCTGTGATGCGCGCAGCCTAACCTCGGTCAGTCCGCCATCTGCGATCCTGGATCATGATTGTCTGGCGTCAGCGCTTATGGGTCCAAATAGGGCAAATTGCTAAGAGAGTGTTCTTGGCTCATCGTAACCACTGAGGAGTGGAAGATGAGACAGACAACTGGAACACGCAAAAGCCCTGGTGAACCGCCCCGGTTTTCCCGGAGGCTGATTACTCCGTTTCACGCGACTTTATCGAACTCGTTGCATTGTTCATAGAACTTCTCCTCGGCCTCTGCTGGCGGGATGTTTCCGATTGGCTGAAGTAGCCGTCGGTTGTTGAACCAGTCGACCCATTTCAGGGTTTCCCATTCGACGGCATCGGCGGTTTTCCAGGGATCCAGCCGGTGGATGACCTCGGCCTTGAACAACCCGATAATCGTCTCTGCCAGGGCGTTGTCATAGCTGTCACCGACGCTGCCGACCGAGGGCTCGATCCCGGCCTCGGCCAAGCGCTCGGTATAGCGGATCGACACATACTGGCTGCCCCGGTCGCTGTGATGGATGAGATCCCCAGCCGGTCGCCGCTCATAGAGCGCCTGTTCCAGCGCATCCAGAACGAACTGAGTCTGCGGGGATCGCGATGCACGCCAGCCGACGATGCGGTTGGCGAAGGTGTCAATCACGAAGGCAACATAGACAAATCCCTGCCATGTCGAGAGGTAGGTAAAGTCACTGACCCAGAGCGTATTCGGGGCCGGCGCCCGGAATTGCCGGTTAACCATGTCGCGCGGGCATGGCAGCGCCTTGTCCTGCCTGGTCGTCTTCTGTGCCTTGCCACGAACAACGCCCTGAAGGCGACCATCTCGACATCGGGGAACATGCTGTGTTTGACGTTGATCGAGGTGATGTTGCCGCTGTCGTCGGTGTTGACGAAGAGGACACCGCAGGGGTCCCAGAAGTTCTTGCCGTCTTTTTCGCCAGATTTGACGTTCAGTTTCAGAGTTTGAGTAGCCATTTTTTAATCCTCACTTTGAGTGTTTCGATGAACATGGCCAAAGCTGGCACCAAGAGGCTGTCAGCGAGAAACTTGCCTCGCGAGGAATGCGCTGGCGCAGGGGAATTTTCTTGTTGAAGTGGTGCTTGCCCAGCGTCTGACACGGCTGCCCGCTTATGTTCAGCAATAAGAAACACGGCGGTGAGGATCTGAGTTTGGCCGTCAATCTCTGGGCTGGCCCGTCAAAACAGGCCCGGAACGCTGCGACTCCTGTACTGGGCCTGCCGATTGCTCGCAGCCAATATGATCCACCGATCATAAAGCAGAAATATGATCTGCGGATCATCCGGCATGAAAGGCAGCCGCCCGACGTCGCACGCCAGCAACAATGGCTTCCGCCAATGGCTGTGGAAACCCATCCGGCAGGTCGGCGAGTGTCTTTTCCAGGGCGGGTTCAAGCTCTGTCGCGACGTTCGACAAGACCTCTTCCGCCAGCGTGACACCAAAGCCTGCCGCCTTTGCAGCCTGCAGGAAATGACGCGGCACCACCTCGTTGATCCGGTAGTGTCCGTCGACGGCCATCGCTAGGCGCATCCGGTTCTGGCGGATTTGACCGTCATCCACGGCTTTCTGGGCGCTCAGCACATCATAAAGAGGGGTCATGCGGAAACCTCCGGGGCGCAATGCAATGCTGAAGTTCTTTGCGTGCCCGTCCGTCGCTCCAAAAAGCCAAAACAGCACCTGCGCGCGGAAGAAGGCACGCTGATCTGCTTCAGGGTCATCACTACCAGTCAACAACCCGATCCCTTCAGTGATCCCCGGCCCGCCATCCATTTGGTATTTCTGGCTGGGTGGAACTGTGAGCGCCTGGCAAAAGTCTTCCTGCGGGAGGCGGATCAACCGGCCATCTTTGGTCCAGCGCCGATCGAACCGGGTCACAACAAGGCTCCGCACGTCCTCGAAGTCGGCAATCTCGACTTCAGCCACATCCATGCCCATGGCCCGACAGAGGTTCATGCAGAGAAATTCGTTCTCAACGCTGTCGGACAAATCGATCCCCGCTGGCAAAACACCAAGCTGGGTCTTGAGAATATGGGTTGTGGGGGTGAGCCCCGATGGACGGATCCACACGCCCTCGTGGCGCAACAACGCCGTTTTCTCCTGCGCCCCGGCGATGGAAATGCGGAAGTCGTCTTCCTCATCCAAGCCTAGCGGAGCGCTTGCGAGGTTGCGCAGCATATCCGCAATTTGCGCCTCAGATACGGGCTCTCCCTCGAGTGGGCCAACCTCGGGGACCTCACCGGAGACGAATTGCAAGGCCCCAACGCAATCGCGCCCAATCTTCTCCAGCATGTGCCATGCGTCCGTGCCGCCTGCACGCACCCGAGCAGCGACGCGCTCACGTATCGCCTGATTGTCAGGAAGCAGATTCTCCAAATAGGCAATGACAGGACCGCCTTGGTGCGCCTCCTCGCGCAAAGGCAGGGACAGAGAGATGGGCATGGCGTGTTCCCAAGAAAGCCAGTCCGGATCATAGGTGAAGCTGATTGCGCCCGAACCCGCGAGACGCAAAGCCCCAACCAGTTTTCCATTCAGAAGCACCTTCATCGTGCCGCTACGCCCGCGTTTCGCCATCAGAAGATATCCTCAATCTCTAGCGAGCCACCGCGCTCCACCAAGCGAAACTCAAGTCCAAGTGCCGCCATGACAGCGAGCACTGTGGCGAGCTTGGTTCCCGCGTCGCCATTCTCCAGCGATGAAATCGTCGCGACGCGCAAATTCGTGCGCGCGCTGATATCGCTTTGGGTCCAGCCGCGCGCCTTGCGCGTCCGGCGGAGTGCCTCGCCGATCTGCTCGGCCGTTCGTGCTGTGAGGTCCATGATGTGGCTCCTTTTACGGCGTAGCGTAAATCAAAATAAATTACGCTGCAACGTAAATATCTACTTTTTACGCCACGGCGTAACAATCGAGCCGCACTTATGCCTGCAGCCCCGCAGCGCGCACCTGCTCGGGCGTCACCAGCTTTGACGAGATCAAGCCCTCAATCTGCCGGTTTGTAATGTGGCGGCAAAGAGGGTGGCGTTCACGGATCCACTCGGCGAGGCTAGCGCGACCTTTGGCTTCGGCCTCTCGCGCCTTCTCCCGGTCCGCCTGTATCTGGGCAAGCCCCTTCTCCCATCGGCGCATCTTGAACCAATTGTCCGAGAAACAGACCTTGCTACGTGTGTAGCCCTCGGTTTCCTTCGCATAGGCTTTGACCGCCTGCTGCAAGTCATCGGGCTTTACCCCTGCCTTCACGGCGGCTGCGATCAGGCGCAACGTAGTTAGTCGGTCTCGGATCCTGTCTTCGGGATAGGCCGCTAAGATCTTCTCAGCTTCAAGATCTTCAACCTCCTCCGCCGCCTCGCGCCTGCGCGTAGGTGGTTTATGGATGGTTTTAGGATGGTTTGGGGTCCACCGTGAACCCCGTACCCCGTTCACCGTGGACCCCGTACCGGGTTCAGGCTGGACGGGGTTCACAGTGACCCCCGTGTCGATGTCGGGCTCAGCCGTGGGTTCGAGCGCGGCCACGCGCTCCAGAACGATACGGTAAATGACCGTATAGCCGTTCTTGCAGTGCCGCCGCCCCGTCTCGATCAGAATGCCTTCGCGCAGGAAGTCGATGATGGTGCGCTTGACCGTGCTCTCGCTGAGCTCTGTGTGGCGCTGAATTGTCCCCTTCGAACACCAGATGCCCGAGCCGTCATCGCTCGCCTTGTCCGCCAAGAACATAATGATCTGCTTGCGCGCGGCGCTGCCGAAGCGACGCTCTGCGCATTCATTTGCAACCGCCCAACTCATCGAATTATCCCAAGGTTAGAAACGATTTTAAGAGCATTCTGGCACGCAAACAGCGTTGAAACTTTCGCTTTTTGTTCACTTTTTGTCAGGAGGTGTTTTGCACCCATAAGCCGTTGTTTTTGCGACCGTTCTTTCTGGATTGCAAATCCGTGTACACCGGTTCGATTCCGGTACTCGCCTCCAAAATCGGACCGAAACAAAGCTCGCTCGAAAAATTTACTTATTTTTTCCAGTTGGTTACTCAAAAATTCAATTGACTGTCGTCAGAGATCCCGCAACAGAGACTAAATCGAACCGTTTATCGGAACGCGCTAGAGGATTGCAATGGGGATCGTCAATGATCGGGGCCGTTACTATTGGGTGAAGCGCGTTCCCAAGCGTTTCAAAGGACTTGTTCGCGGCCAAGATGGACAACCGATCACCCAGGTGCGACAAGCCCTTCATACAGACAGCAAAGCTGAGGCATTGGCTAAAGCTGCCCAAATTGAGGTCGCACGAATGGCGGAATGGGAAGCTCTGGCCGCTGGTGATAGCGGCACGGCCCGCGCGCACTACGAGTCGGCAAAGAAACTTGCTGGAGTGCGAGGTTTTCAATATCGCGCACTGAACACCCTACTTAGTTCGCCAATTGAAGAAATCGTTGGTCGACTAAATTCCCTTGGCACACGTAAAAAGCTTGAAACATCCTAAGTAGTCCGAGCCGTTCTTGGGACTGTGCCGGTCACTCGCCCTGATCTCGAGAGTGTCCTCAATGAGTACATCGACCTAACTAAAACCCGTCACTTGAGTAAATCAGATGCGCAAAAGCGCCGTTGGAAATTGCCCAAAGAGCGGGCAGTCAGGAACTTCGTCTCGGTCGTGTTCCCATCCCATTCACCGCCGATTGATCAAATCACACGCTCAGATGCGTTGAAGTTCCGGAATTGGTGGTCGGAACGCATCGAGATTGATGGTCTGACAGCGCAAACTGCTAACAAAGACTTTGGGCACTTGGCAGAGATTTGGGGAACTTGGTGTGAGCTAACCGCGACCCATCTGGAAAACCCGTTTTCCAAGTTGGCTCTGGACGGCGCAAAGGAGATACAACGCCCATCTTTCAGCCGAGAATGGCTTCAGGACCGACTATTGGCGAAAGGAGCGTTTGACGGTTTAAATTCAGAGGCAGCCGATATCCTGCTGGTCATGATCAACACTGGCCTAAGGCCCTCCGAGGTCACGGACGCACCCCTTGAGGACTTCTGTATTCAAGAAAACATACCTTTTATCAGAATTGCCCCCAATGGGCGCGAGTTGAAAGTTGCACATACACGGCGCGAAATTCCGCTACTGGGCGCGTCCCTAGAGGCCGCGCGACGAATAGTAGCGCGTGGCGGCATCCAGAAATACGTCCGCAAAGCTTCGGGTTGGTCAGCGTTAGTCAACAAATACATGGGGAACAATGGCTTGAAGGAAACGCCGCGCCACACTGCTTATAGTTTAAGACACTACGTTGAAGATGCGCTTTTACACGCAGGCGTAGACGACCGGATACGCGCCGACATCCTTGGACACAAGTATCATCGTCCTGTTTATGGAGATGGCGGCGGCCTCGTAGGTCGTCGCGATGCTTTAGACAAAATCGCTCTTTAGGCGGCCATTCAAATCCAAGGGTTGCCCAATCTCCGTCAGTTGCTGGCATTCCCAATGCGCCGCCTTCCCCGTTGGAAAGAAAATCGGAAACAACTCACGGTCGACCGGGGAGTTTCCAAGACTATGAGCCAGCTTCCCGAACCGCGATGCAAACATGTGCCGAATGAGCAAGCTGCTTAATGCCTTGCGCATAACACTCAAGCGCGGCAAAGCAGTCTTTGGTTCAGCGCTATTGGTCTATTTGGTCAGCGCCCAGCTTGGTTTGCCCGGACGAGACAGATGAAGATCGCCTCTGTTGGCTCGGGGTATCGAGGGCACCTCCGCTCGCCGGGCCGCGTAGCGGCTGAAGCAGCATTCGGTCGAGCCAGAGGTCTCGGCGTGTGCGAAACTGCTTGATGCCGACTTCCATGCCCTTGTGCCCCTTCTTGGGTTGCGCAACGTAAGTGCCTGGAAGTCGGTCCCACCACGGTAGATTAAAGCCAAAGTTCGAGTTGGTCTCGCTTGGATCGACTGAATGGTGGACTCGGTGCATGTCTGGATTGACGACGATCCATCTGAGAACTCGATCCACCGGACGCGGCAAATCAATGTTTGCGTGATTGAAAAGCGCGGTAGCGTTCAGGGTCACCTCGAAAAGGAGCACGGCGACAGCGGGCGGCCCCAAGGTTGCTACGACCGCTAGCTTGATCCCCATCGAGATGAGGATTTCTACCGGATGGAAACGCAAGCCAGTAGTCGCGTCAAAATCAAGGTCGGCGTGATGCATCCGGTGCAGACGCCAAAGCCCCGGTACGGCGTGGAACATCACATGCTGAAGATAAATTGCGAGATCTAGAAGCAGCATGGAGACCACGATGGCAACCCAAACCGGCGCCTCGATGTTATTGAAGAGCCCCCATCCGCGATCCTCGGCCATGGCTGCGAGGCCAACTGCGAGGATTGGAAAGGTCAGCCGCAGGATGGCGGTGTCGAGCACCACGAGCGCAAGGTTGTTTGTCCATCGGATAACGCTCGGAATATCCCGTCTTCGCCGGGGTGCGGCCACTTCCCAAAGTGCCATCGCCGCCAGGACGGATAGGAAGGCAATAAGGTGGATAGTTGGTTCAGCAGCTAGGATTGTGTCGGACATGGACATCCACTATTCGGGTTTCCGTCGCGATAGAATTGCAAGCTGTTCTAGGCGACGACCGCTCCAATGTAACGCAGACCTGCAAGCGATACCATCTGAGGGCGGTTTGGTCCGCTTAGCGGAACTTCCGATGGTTTTCGGGAATGACCGTTTCCGGCAGGAAGCAGACATTTAAGTCGAAAAACCGAGTCGATATTGTGTGATGTCTGCTTTCACCGAGACCGGGCATTCAGCAAAATAGGTTTTATGTCCGAGTTTCGGACAAAGCGGACCTTAGCCCGATTGCCTGTACTAGCGTATTGATATTGGTTCACCGCGCTCGAAGCGTGCTAAGGAACGCAATCAAAGCGACCCTTTCGGCGTCCGATAGATCCGGCATCAATGCCATCTCTGTTCCGGGAACACGCCCTACGGGATCGGCGATGAATTGATTGAGTTCTGAGATGTTCCAATCACCGGATAGGGAAGCCATTGCGTTTGAGTATTTTTAACCTTCAACACCCGCTTTGGTGCGTCCGACAACACCTATGAGCGACGGACCGTGATTGTGCGCTCCGGATGGCACGGTTCCTTCTTCGATAATATGGCATTGCGTACAACCAATCGCTGAAATCCGCCCGAGCTCAAGGTCGGCGATCGCCAATTCAGTTTCGGATATGGGCGGCGGTTCGATTGGTTGTGCACCGCTTTCTGAGAGAAACGAAATCATCTCTGCCTTATCTTTTATTGTGACCAGATGGATCGGCGGCACACCCCAAAACTCTCGTGCATTTACATTTGCACCATAAGCGACAAGAACTTTGGCGGCGTCCAGTGAGCCTCTCTCGGCAGCATTATGAAGCGGAGTATAGTCTTTATCGCCGGCCTGTGCGCTTGGGCCTGCTCCCGCCTTCAGTAAAAGTTCAACTATCTTTTCATGGTTGCCACGGGCTGCCTTTTGCAACGGACTACCAAAGTCGAGCGCTGCGTTGGCATCTGCGCCATGTTCGAGAAGGATTGCAACAATGTCGGTATGGCCGGATTGAGCGGCGAAGAACAAAGGCCGCTCCAAACTGGTTGGATCAACGCTTCCTTCGGCAGCGAGCGACGCCTCCAGCGCCTCGGCATCACCATTACAGGCCGCCTGCAAAATATCATCTGCCTGAGCAACCTGCGAAAACAGAGCCACCGTTAGAACCGGGAAAAGGAACAAATTGGCGATACTGAAACGTAGCATCAAGAAATCCTCCGTCAGTCGTAGCTGCGCCAACTATATCATAACTCGCCGCAGTTCACCGCCATGCCATTACTTTACCGTTTTACAAAACCAGTTGACTTAGACTGCCCAATGGTCGGGTCCGCTCTGGGCTCGTAGCAGTCATCGGATTCGGCGCCGTATCTGCCAAATCACGGCGTCCGTCCCCGTCACGCCCGGCCCATTCCCGCCGTTGACCCACAGTTTGTCATGCCGCGGCGCGGCCCGTCGAACCTGCCGTTCGCTGCAAGCGCAAAATCTCAGGCCAGCCAATTTCGCACAATGCGGACAAAGTCGCCTTCAAAGGCAAAACATCAAACGCGTGCAGCCAATCAGCCAGTCGTGTAAATCTAGAACGCGGTGGCAAGAGCCGGAATTGTAGACTGACCCGAAGATAAATGAAAGCAGACGCCATTCATTGAATAGTCAGTTCATTTTGAAAGCGTTTTTCTTGATTAGTGCCGCGTATCTCAGCATGATCCAAAGATGTCGGCTGAAATAGACAAATGGTTAATTGATCTCGACCTGAGTCAGTACGCAGATGTTTTTGCGGAAAACGATATTGATGCGCGTGTTCTGCCACTACTATCTGGCGACGACTTAAAAGAGCTCGGAGTAAGCCTTGGTCACCGCAAAATCATCCTCGCTGCAATTCACGAGCTAGTCGGCCAACAGCACGCAACCTCGCCGTCACAAGCAGCTCGTGAACAAGCGCCCACCTCAGTCAATTTACAAAGTGATGATCCGCGCAAACAGAAGCATGTCGAACCGCCTACTGCAGAGAGGCGTCACGTAACTGTTTTGTTTGCCGATCTTGTCGGTTCGACTGAACTCACCAATCGCTTTGATCCCGAAGACATGCGGGACTTGCTACAGAACTATCAAGATGCCGTTGCAGGAGCCGTGAGCCGATATGGTGGCTACGTTGCAAAGTATTTGGGCGATGGTCTGCTCGTGTTTTTCGGATGGCCGCGGGCTTTCGAAGATCACGCAATTCGGGCGGTAAAAGCTAGTCTTGAGTCTGTTCACCGAGTCAAAGAACTCAAAACGCCTGACGGAGAGCCTTTGTCAGTCAGACTGGGAGTTGCGAGTGGTGATGTTGTGGTCGGCGATACCATTGGCGAAAATACATATGAGGAGGGGGCCATGACTGGTCCGGTCGTCAATCTTGCGGCACGGATTCAAGAACATGCAGAGCCAAACTCAGTCGTTTTGTCAGTTGAGGAAACCGAGGCAGCTTTACATCGGATATTTGAGTTTAAATCTCTTGGGCAGGCAGAGCTCAAGGGGTTTGCTGAACCACGTAGTCTTCAGAAAGTGATGTCAGAACGCAGCGCGGAAAGCCGGTTTCAGGCCTCACATCGAGACGATGTCGACAGCGTCATGGTTGGCCGGGACTACGAAAAGGGAATTTTACTGCAATCATGGCAACGTGCTCAGAATGGCCACGGAGACGTTGTTCTGCTCTCCGGTGAAGCCGGAATAGGAAAGTCGCGGCTTACAGAGGAATTCCTTGCTGTAATCACCGAAAACGACGAAGCCGATGTCATAAGGCTGAACTGTTCCCCCTATCTCAGCAGCAGCCCCTTTCATCCGGTAGCCCAACGAATATCCCAGGATGCGGGTGTTGAACCGGACTTTGATGACAATCTGATCCTTGAGCATGTCAGAAAAATGCTCGAAGGACGACCAGGGTTGGACTGGGAACAAGTTCTGCCTGTCTTTGCAGCGTTGGTCGCACCTCGTAGTGCCCTCGCCCAAAAGGTGCTCGAGATGTCACCGCAGGAGCAGCGCGACATAACAATCCAAACATTGATCCACACGGTGCAGGTGCGGTCAAGCGTACGTCCGGTTATGCTGTGCGTAGAAGATGCTCATTGGATCGATCCTTCCACACAAGCATTGTTGGAGCGGTTTAAGTCGATATGCACCGATCTTCCTCTGATGATCTTGATAACCCACAGACCCGGGTGGGAATTGGCCCGTGATGATGGGGACACACACGTTCAGTCTCTGGTTTTGCGCCGTTTCGATTCTGCGCATGTCTCAAACCTTGTCGAAAATATTACAGGCAAGAGACCGGACGAAGCTCTGATCTCTACAATAGTTGAAAAAACCGATGGGGTTCCTTTGTTCGTGGAAGAAGTGACCCGAGCCATTGTCGAATCCGGCGAGCAGGGGCAAGGCCACATACCATCGTCATTGAAAGGCGCGTTGATGGCGCGGCTCGACGCAGTTTCGCCAGAGGCAAAACAGGTCGCCCTTACTGGTTCGGTTATTGGCCGGGAGTTTGAGCCGGGCATACTATGTGCCGCGAAAGGCTTTGAAGAATCTGATATCAACAAAAGCCTCGAAGAGCTTTCGCGAACAGGCCTGATCTTTGAAAGCGGGCACAATCGCGGGCACTTCGTTTTCCGCCATGCACTTATTCGCGATACCGCCTATCAATCCATGTTGAGTTCAACTCGGAGACAACAGCACGCAGACGTGGCGCGTGCTTTGATGCGGATAAGGTCATCTGAGATTGAGCGCCGCCCTGAACTTATCGCGCGCCACCTATCTGAGGCTGAGGACTGGAGTGCCGCGTTTGAAAAATGGCAGGTTGCGACAGAAATGGCGTTGGTGCGATCCGCGAGCCAAGAAGCGATGACGAACGCCAAGGAAACTTTAAGAGCTGCCGAAAAACTTGGCTCAGACACCAATACAGAATTGATCAAAGGCAAGATTCTAGTCGGCCGCAGCCATGACAGTCTGGGCCAATTGCCAGAAGGGATAGCAGTTCTGAAGGACGCTTCCAACGCGGCCCGGGCTGTGAGCAACGTGGAGCTAGCGGCTGACGCGGCCAATCACTTCGCTGACTCTTGCATGATGTCCAGCGAAAGGCACAGCGAGGCGATCGAACTCTGTGATAATGCGCTGAAAGGTTTGCCCGATGATGATGAAGTCCGTCGGTGCAGATTGATGAGCCAACTTGCGCGCGCCCATATGTTTGTAGGTCAGTTTTCCGAAGGTGCCCGCTTCGGCCAGCAATCCATGGAACTGGCCGCAAAATTGGGCGACTATAAATCCCAGTTCTCAGTAATGATGATGCATTTTGGAGCACCCTTTGTTGCGCGCAAGGGAAGAGAAACCCGCCATTGGCGCGAAAATCTGGAGGCTATGCATGGTGTGGCCGAGCATCTTGGCAGTATCGATCAGGGTCGAGACCGGACTCTCAGCTTGTTTGTAGGTGCCGAGATGGCAGACCGTGAGTTGATGGACCATTCTCTGGGCTTGCTCACCGAGATTTCGGAAAAGGACAATCATTTGCAACTCTACTGGGTTCAGAAACACGCACAGGCCATGGTTGCAATTATGGACGGCGATTTTGGCCAAGCGGAAAAACACGCCACCGAGGCCGTGAAGATCGGTCGAAAGACCCATGGGGAGCATGTTGAGGGCGTCTACGGGGTTCAGATGTTCACTATCCGCCGCGAGCAAAACCGGCTGCACGAGGTCGCGCCTGTGATCAAGAAATTGATGACGGACAGTCCCGAAGACATTTCGTGGAGACCAGGATTTGGCCTTATCGCGGCCGAGCTCGGATACAAGGAACCCGCTGAACGTATACTGAATGAAATGGCCGACAATGGCTTCGATCTTCCACTCGACGCTATGTATTCAACGACCTTATCTTATCTGACTGACATATGTGTCGCCATTGAACATCAGGAACATGCCAAGACGCTCTATGATTTACTGGCTCCGTACGAAGAACTGACGATTACTGCAGGGGCAACGACGGTGTGCGCAGGTGCGGCGGCGCGACGCCTCGGCAGTTTGGGCACGGTTTTGAAAGACTGGGATGCTGCTGAGATGATGTTCCAGAAGGCTATAGAAATTGACACTCGCATGAAATGCCCACCCTGGATCGCTCACAGCAAGACAGCTTATGCATCAGCATTGAGGCGAAGGGGACGCCCGAAGGATGTGGAACAGGCGTTTCAACTGGAAGGCGAAGCGTTGGCAATTTCGCAAGATTTGGGTATGGTTTCCCTAAAGTCAAAGCTCGAAGGAGTAGCGAGTTAAGGCACTTGAATTATTTGGGGGACTTTATGCCTAGGTACATAATTGAACGAAACTTTGCCGAGCAACTAAACGTCAGCGATGATGACAAAATTCACATCAAAGAAATCAATGACGAAGTCGGCGTTGAATGGATATTTTCATTTCTAAGTGCAGATAAGCGCAAAACATACTGCTTGTACGAAGCCCCTGATGAGGAGAGCCTCAGGAAGGCGGCTGAGCGCCTGAATATTCCTGCCGATGTCATAACACCCGTGGATCGGATTGATCCGGCAATATTCGCCTGACCGGCAGCCATTTTTTCCCAACTCAATGAAACGACTTCGCGAGACAACGCGACGGAAATAGCAATTAGCTGAGGCAGCCCTGCAAGAAGCCTGACCTGACTATTGGGAGGCTTACGCATGTTTGACCTGAAAACACTCGACGGAAGTACAGCTATTGTGCATCAAGACACCTTGGACGCTCTTGATGCATCACTTCGCGGCGGGGTCTACCAGAAAGGCACCCCGGAATACGAAGACGCAAGAACAACGTGGAACAGCATGTTCGAACGTTACCCAGGTTTCGTGATCCGCGCTCTGGGGGCAAGCGATGTGCAGAAGGCAGTGAATTTCGTGCGAGAGACCGACCTCGTTATGTCAGTTCGGTCAGGTGGGCATCAGATTGCTGGGCACGCTGTCGCAGATGAAACTGTGATGCTCGATCTGTCCCAGATGCGATCTGTTCACGTCGACCCTGTCAACAAGACCGCTCGGGTTGCGCCGGGAGCACTGCTTGGAGATGTGGATCGCGAAACTCAGGCCCATGGGCTTGCCGTTCCCGTTGGCATCAACTCAACCACGGGCATCGCGGGCCTCACTCTTGGCGGCGGCTTTGGATGGACCACTCGGAAATTTGGCATGACGATCGACAACCTGCTCTCAGCGGAAGTCGTGACTGCGGACGGAGCTATTGTAACTGCATCCCCTACAAGTCACCCTGAACTTTTCTGGGCTATCCGCGGTGGGGGTGGAAACTTCGGTGTCGTAACCTCATTTGAATTCCAACTGCATGAGCTAGGACCCGATGTCCTGTCCGGCCTCATAGTTCATCCGATAGAAAATGCGCCAGAGCTCCTCGCTGAATTTGCTACGATTGCAGACAATTCCCCTGATGAGCTGACCGTTTGGAGCGTGATGCGGAAAGCGCCTCCTCTACCGTTTCTGCCAGCTGAGTGGCATGGGCGAGAGGTGCTGGTCTTTGCAGCCTGCTATAGCGGGCCGATGGAGGAAGGTGAAAAAGCTATGGCAGCATTACGCGCACTAGGTGACCCAATCGCCGATGTGATATCTCCTCACAAATTCGTAGACTGGCAGGCCGCTTTTGATCCTTTGTTGACGCCAGGCGCCAGAAATTACTGGAAGAGCCATGATTTCGATGCGCTTTCTTCAGATGCAATCTCAGGACTCTTGGAAGCGATTTCCAGCCTTCCTGACCCCGCGTGTGAAGTTTTTATTGCCCATGTGGGCGGAGCAATGGCGCGCGTCGAGGCCGGTTCAACCGCTTATCCCCAAAGATCTGCTCACTTCATCATGAATGTTCACACGCGTTGGGAGGACCCCAGCAAGGATGCTCAATGTATCGAATGGGCGCGCAAGCTATACGACCAGATGCAACCGCATGCGAGCGGTAGTGCCTATGTCAATTTCATGCCGGAAGACGAAGCAGACCACATGAACGGAGCGTATGGCGAGAATGGCGAGAAACTGTCTAAGATAAAGCGTAGTTATGACCCCACCAACTTGTTCAGGATTAACCACAATATCTTGCCTGCTTGATGGAATTCAGAACTGCATAAACTGATCCAGATTGATGTTGAGAATTTTGCCTTGGCGTCGCGCCGCATTTCTAGTTGGCTAGTTTTCAAGCCAAGTGGAGCATCCAAGCGACGATCGCGCTGGTAATCATGCAACCTATGGGTTGTGGTTTCTGTAGATACGGCCAAGAAATTCAATATGTGTCCGCTTTGGGCTCGGTGCGGTCGTTCGTCGAATTGTCGTGAGTAACCGCACTGCGGACATAGTTGACATTCGCCCTAGACCAATAACTCTCTTTTCGTCGCGGTCTCGCGTCTGACGTGCGCTTGACGACGCAACTCATATCAAACGATCATCGTCGAACCATTTTGCGGCGGCCCAAAGGATAACCTATGGAAGTATTTGGAAGTGATGCACAGCGACGCATGTCGACCATGGGTGAGCATCTTATCCAGCTATTGGGTGATGACCCTCGATTTTGTAGCCATGGGCGCGGTATTCAAATTGCCAACGAGTACAGCGGGGCTTTGGATGATGCCGTTGCAATGGCTCGAATACTTGGCATCACGGCGATAGAAAGCATACCGCGTCAGGAGGTGGCAAAGACGCGAGAAGTCATTGAAAGTCAGGGATTAAAAACCGACACAATAGCTTGTTATCTTGGCGGGCTGAACTGTGTTGACATTGCTCGGAAAATAATTGCCACACGGGCGTTGCCCGAGGATTTGACCGTACGTGTGATTGATCGAGACTCTCCGCCAGAATGGCTTGAAGCTTTCGCAGAAGTCGCAATGAGCCACGGTGTTCTACCGCCAATAGGGCCGGTTATGCGCGGATTGTCTCGCCCCGGATTTGCGATGGTCGTCTTTGACAGCTCAGGTGCTCCCGTTGCAACCGCGGGCTCAGTTCTGTGCCATCCGCCCAGCAGTAGGCTGCATCGTCGCGCTCAATGGGGGCAACTTTCGACCAAGCCTGAACGCATGGGCGAAGGTGTAGCAAAAGTCTTGGGAGCCAAAGCTATGATACACTCTCATGAAAAGCTTGGCGCAACTGGGTTCAAGACAGGCATTGCTCCGGGCAACGTTGCATCAGCACGGTTGTGCGAAAGACTTGGCTTGGAGGATAGCGGCAGCGACATAGTCGCGATCATCGACCCGAATGTATACTCGGAAGATCGTTTGACCAAGTGAGCCATTCGGAAGTTTGTTGTCGCGGTATATCAACGACACTCGCGCAAACCTGACTGAAACTTCTTGAAAAACTAAGATAGGACGAACTCTAGTCTGCATTGGGCTAGTTGCAGCTGCTTGCCGGAGGTTACTGGCCAATTGCTTTGCCGAATCCAAGGCCGCGTCCATGATTTCATGGAAAAATCTCCAAGGATCGCTTTGTGGGCGAAATTGCTATACGGAGCTGGATCTCACGGTACGACAGCCGCTAATTTGAAACGATAAAGTGGTATGCCGCGCACGGCTGGTGTAACACGATCTGTCCATCAAGGATCTCGACTGACCGATTGAATGTATCTTCCATGTCGGAAGAAACCTTTGCATAAGCTCTAGAACGATCTGGATCCGGCCAAACAATCTTTTTTAGGAACGCGTCGAAAGTCGGGTACTCACGAGTAAGGACGTAATCTCTTTTGTTTTCCAGCCAAAATCCGTCTACTCCGTCCAAGTGGCTAAGTGTTTCGTGTGAATGAGATCGAACGAGGGTTTCATCTTCTACCAATCGAATGACCTCAAACATTGTTCCATAAGGATAGGGCTCCACGATGTGCAACCGCCCACTGTTTCCGAGAACGCGGTGAATTTCAGTGAAAGCGTTGTGCTGAACCTCCACTGGAATGTGATGAAGAGAGAAGAACAAACACGCTAGGTCCAGTGAACCCGATTCGAGAGGTAGGTCTTCAGCAGCCCCAAGCCTGACGTCGATGTTTTTTGGTAGATTTTCTTTGGCCTTAGCAACTTTGCCCGGATCGATTTCTATTGCGATGACTTTGGCTCCTGCAGCGTACAAGTCTCGCGAATAGACGCCGTCACCCGCACCAACATCGACGACCTGAAGCCCTTCAAGTTCGCATATTGTTTTTAGGTGTTCGATGTGAGTCATGGCCAACTCCAGCAAATCTGAATGGTCTTGCAACAGATTAGCATACCAGTTCCCCTATTTCCGCTTTGGGTTCGGAGCGGAACTTAAACTCCCGCAGAAATTGCTTACCCGGTGACGTGTTGAAGATCGCTCTACGGTGGCATTTATCCAGCCTGTGAATGCACCAACGTTTACTCAGGCGAGCGTGACGAGCCACCCGCCCCAGACAATCAAAACCACGCCCAATCCTCGACTCAGAATCCGCCCGAATGGCAACGTCTTTTCCGCCACCACTACGATTGTAAGAACGGCAACCCACGGCAGGTTCATGACGCCCAACACAAACAACAGCACCATCAGCATCCAGCAGCAGCCAAGACAGTAGACCCCGTGGTGAAGCCCCATCTTCGCGGCACCAAGGGTTCCCTCTTGCCAATGAGCCGTCAGAAAACTCATGGGCGAGCGGCAATGCTCCAGGCAAGCGTTCTTGA
The DNA here is from genome assembly GCF_059611165.1 of Ruegeria sp. CDSB013. Taxonomy (NCBI): domain Bacteria; kingdom Pseudomonadati; phylum Pseudomonadota; class Alphaproteobacteria; order Rhodobacterales; family Roseobacteraceae; genus Ruegeria; species Ruegeria sp. CDSB013. The sequence goes on from NZ_JBXWPA010000002.1 coordinate 519,838, forward strand.
GTGGCGTCCATTGGAACAACCCGGCGAATATAAGCATCACGCCGCCCACGGTCGGGGCAACCCTCCCCATCATGGAGGAAAGCGCGTCGCCCGCGTGCAGCCACCAATTCAATACAGTGGCCGCCAGCGAGAACCCCAGCCAAACCAACAGATACCCTGCCACAAAGCTGCCCGTTGGCACGAAGGGGCGCCCTGCGTCTTCCCGCTTCGCGCGCACCCGTTCGTAGATCATTACGGCGGGTGTGACTGAAGGCAGCATCATCGCAAACATCATCACCGCCCACATCATAAGCATGAAGACAAAGTCCGCGGCTGACCACTGCATCATCATCGGCATGGCCACGTCACCGACCAACGTCATCGAGGTCGAACCTCGCCCGAGGTAGATTGTATAGGCCCACGCCAGCGCAGAGAGCGCTACTAAGGCTGCCAACACCAGCACCCGATCCCGTCGTGCGACTCCTACAGCATTCATTATGATGGCCTGACGGTCCAGCCCGGCCTCAGCCGGCCCAGACGACTTGTCCGACCACACCCGACCGGCCTGTCCAGGTCACGGGCATATCCGCGTCGTTCCAGGTGGTGCCGTCACTAGGAGCCAGATCACCTTCATGCCCCTCATGACCGAAGGCGAGGCTGAACGCGGCGTTCTGCAGTTTCATCTTGTTGCCGAGGTCATTGACCAGACGGCGGGATTTCATCTCGCCTACACCGGCCACGCTTGCCGTTAGTTCGCTTTCAGCCTCTGTCACGCTGATCCCGGCGCGTTTGGTCTGAAGCCAGGTCGACAACAGGCTTGCTGGTACTTCCATGCCGCCGCCGGACGCCCCCTGCAAGATGGTCTCCAATGCCGCTGCCTGTGCATCGCTGGCGTTTTCGTCAATATAAACTCGTCCGGTGCCGTTCGCGTCGAATAGAGTCGGCCCGGGGAAATGAAACGAGACAATCGCATTCTGACCGGAAAGCTCCACGCCTTCATGAGAGCCCTCGCGAACGCGTATCAACAGGGATGTTGCGCAATACCCCTGGTCCATGAGCATAAGGTCGGCCTGTCCAAACCAGCATGGGCAAAGCATGTTGCAATTGCAGGTTTCGACGAGTTCCCCTGAAACATTCCAAGACATGATTTCTCCTCCCATCCCACATTTTCCACGGCTGCATTTTAGCAGAAAGGCTGCTTTTCACCAATCAACCAGAAGGTTAACCATGTCTCATCAGGGCTCAGAGCTGCCTATCCCTACAGCTTGCATGATTAGCTGGTTGGCAGCCCATGTCGGTCCTTCTTAACAAAGTCGCCATTCGTCACCAAGCGATCCAAATCGAAGTTCAAGGCCGATATCTCGTTGGGCGTCGAAGCCCCACTGATCTTATCAAGCCGGCTTAATCAATGTTTCCAGATATTCTCGAGTGTCGGCGTCCCACGAGCTGGGGTCCTCTCCATGAGCGACCACCGCGTGGAGTTCCA